>JBKDYW010000245.1:0-11136 GCA_046308575.1 Verrucomicrobiota bacterium | reverse complement strand
CCAGCGTTGTGCGGCGTGCTGCAAGTGGCCGGGTGATGTGCGGCTCGAAGAGGTCGAAGTCACGGCGATCGCCAAGTTTCTCAATCTCGGTGAAGAAGAATTCATTGCGCGCTTCACTCGCCTGCGCAGCGACCGCATGGGGCTTTCGTTGATCGAAAAAGAGAATCACGAATGCGTGATGCTCGATGGCAATGTTTGTACGATTCAGGCCGTGAAGCCGATCCAGTGCCGTGGGTTTCCGAATCAGTGGAATTTTCCCGGTTGGCGTGAGGTTTGCGAGGCGATTCCGGTGCCGGATGGGTCGGCTGAATGATGTGATTTGTGTTTCCGCTTGCGAAGGATCTGGAGCGCGTGATTCCGGCTGCGGCGATGAGTCGGCGCCGCGAGGCCGCGTCGCCCTACCGGGGCGTGTAGAGGTGGGCAGGATGCCCACTCTCCTTGAAGGAGGGGCTTTTTTTGCCCAACCCAATAACCTATAACTCTTAACCCCTAACTCTTCACCTCACACCAATCTTCCCCGCACCCAGATGTAGCGACGGAAGAGGACTTTCACGGCGGCGGTGAGGGGGACTGCAAGGAGGGCTCCGACGAATCCGCCGAGGAGAAGCGACCAGAAGAGCATCGAGAAGATCACAGTGAGCGGGTGGAGTCCGACGGAGTCGCCGACGATTTTTGGTGCGGTGACGAGGGAGTTGATTTGTTGAACCACCACAAAGATTGCGACCACGCAGCCGACATAAGCGGCGGGGCTCATGCCGAAGGGGAAAGATCCTTGCGCGTGGAGGTAGCCGATGATGCAGGCGGGGATGAGGCAGAGGATGCTGCCGATGTAGGGGACCACGCCGAGGATGGCCATGAAGATTCCGATGAGAAATCCGTAGGGCAGGCCGAAGAGGGTGAGTGCGGTGCCGACGAGGAATCCATCGATGGCCGCGACGAGGACTTGGCCGCGGAAGAACGAGACGAGGTAGCCGTTGATTTCCTGAAGTGTTTCGACCAGTTCGGTTTTGAATTCGGAATTTTTGAGCGGCACATAGTCATGCCAGTGTTCGCGGATGGATGATGAGTCCTTGAGGAAGAAGAACAGATAGACAGGCACCATGATCATGCCGAGAATGAGCCCAAGAAATCCGAGTACTTTGGTCGATCCGGCGGAGATCCACTCGCGGCCGGTTTTGATGATTACGCCCTTGTACTCGAAGAGCATGCGTCCGGCGCGGCTTTTTGTGAGCGACTCCATCGCGTTTGGTTCGCCGCTGATTTCGGTGACCGGGTTGCCTTGGTCGTCGACCTCGGTGAGCATCCAGCCGATCGGGTTGTCTTGATGGCGTTGACGCATTTTCATCAACTCCGAAGCCAAGGTGCCGGCAAGGCGTTCGTTTTGCTCTTGGTCGCTGCTTGCTTCTGCGGTGATGGCTTTGCTTTCGACGATTGCTTGCTGTTCGGCTGTGGGCTTTGAGAAAGTTTTTTTGAGAAGCCCGCGACCCTGGTCGACGGCGGGGATCAGCGCGATCACGAGCAGTGCGACGAAGGCAAGGATCGCTGCAAAAACTGTGACGACCGACCAGAGCCTACTGAGCCCGCGCTTTTGCAAAAGTCGCACCACTGGATCGAGCACATAGGCGACGATGCCGGCAACGATCAGCGGAATGAGCACTGGCTGAAGGACGCCAAAGACTTTGCCGATGAGCCAGACGAGGCCGACCATCAGGGCGCCGAGGACCATGATTGAGACGCCAGTGGCTGCGTTCCACAGCGTGCGTTGTTGGAATGGGGTGGGTTGGTTCATGACCTCAACGAGGGATGGCTGTGGTGCATTCAGGCCGCGCCATCGCTGGCCGTGACACTGGTGAGTCCCGCAATTTTATCGAGGATGCCATTGACGAAGCGCTTGGAATCTGTGGTGCCGAATCGCTTGGCGAGTTCGATCGCTTCGTTGATCACGACCTTTGGTGGTGTGGCCGTGTTGAGAAGCTCGTGGGTAGCGAGTCGCAGGATCGCGCGGTCGACCGGATCGATGCGTGCGGGCGAGTAGTTTTCGATCACTGCTCCGAGCTTGTTGTCGATCGCGTCTTTGTGGGCGAGCACCGCGTCGACCCATGAGTCGGTCGTTTGGCGCAGTGAGGCGAGTTCCGATTTTGAGTCGCGGAGTTTCGCGAGGTCGCCTTGTTCGGGAAATTTTTCCGGTTCCTCCACCATGCGGAGTCGGTCGGAAATCCGCTGGAGGCGGCGGATCGATGCGGTGACCGGCTCGAGCGGTCCGCGTAGTGCGGGGAGAAGTCCGACTTGATCAATGAAGTCAGCGCGGGCCGCGGCGAGGTCGCGGTCGATGCGAAATAGTCGTTGCAGCGCGGGCGCAAACTTTGAGGCGACCGAGGCATCGTCATCGTCTTTGGGCAAGTGTTCGAGATGATCGAAGGCTTGGCTCCAGTCCGACTCGAGGCGTGAGATGCGGTTGAGGATGGGCGGGAGTTTTTCCGCGGCGGGATTTCCCGCGAGCAGCGGCGTGGCGGCGTTGGCGCGTTGTTGGAATTCGACGATCCGGTCTTCGCGACCGCTGGCGAGGTGGTGGATGGCGCGAAAGGTGGCGATGAGTAATTTGCGGAGGTCCGATTCCGAGACAAAGTCCCAGAATGGTTCGCGCAGTGCGGCCGGGTTGGCGCCGCCTTCGAGATCGGCGCAATAGAGAAACTGCACCACAGCCTCGCGGATTTGGCGGGGACTAGGCATATCGTTTTTTGCCGTCGTTCATGAGCGGCATCGAGCGGTCGAGTTCGCGGAAGACATCGATCATTGATGCGGCGGCGCGTGCGGCTTCGCGGCCGCGATTGATTTGTGAGCCGATGCAGCGGGCGTAGGCTTGTTTTTCATCTTCGACCAAAAGGACCTCGTTGATGATGGGGCGCATGTGTGAGACGGCGAGTTGTTGGAGCGAGTCGGTGACCGAGCGTGCGACGAGGTCGGCGTGGGCGGTGGAGCCGCGGATGATGAGGCCGAGTGCGATGGTACAGGCGGGCGGGTTGCGCTCGAGCACGGAGGCGACCATCACCGGGATTTCAAATGCGCCGGGCACGCGGATCAGATCGACACGGGCTTGCGGGATGAGCTCTTCGATTTCCTTGAGGGTGTTGTCGACCAACGCGTCCGTGAATTCCTCGTTGTATTTCGAGGCGATGATGCAGATCCGGACTTTTGATCCGATGATCCGCGGTTTGGGAGGCAACGCGTTGGACATGGGGCGGGAATGGGTGGAGGTGTCGGGAAAGTCAATCGGACGCCGGATGGATGTCAATACAGGGGTTTGCCGCGGGTGAGGCTGATGGCGATGGCAAACTTGCGGCAAATTTCGCTGAGCCTTTGGTCGGCGCGAATTTGCTCGAGTGTCCATGGCAGGCGGAAGCTCCAGTTGTGTGAGTTGCTGCTACCGGGAGTATTGATGCGTTCGTCGATGGCGAAAAGCTCGGTGATCATGACCGAGGCGTAGCGCGAGTTCGAGTCGAGCAGGGCCTTGATCAGTCGCAGGCGGATGCCTTCGGTGAAGGGTGGGCAGGGGCCGTGGGGCGGCATGGGGATCGAGGCAAACTCCGAGAGGATGCGCAGCGTGTTGTAGGCACCGTGGGCCTGCCAGCCTGAGTTGTCGTCGGGGTGTTCGTGATGGCGGCGCAGTGCGTGTTGGCATCCGCGCCAGATGCCGTTGACCGGGTCGTGGTCGTGGGTCGAGTAGGTGGCGAAGGAATTTTCCGGAAAGCTGTTGCCCGGGGTGGGGTGACCAAACTCGTTGCAATCCCAGTGCGGGATGCGGAAGCCGGTGATGCCGAGATCATTGAGGTGCGGGCGCACATAGTCAGGGACCCAGCCAAGGTCCTCGGCGATGATTTCCGCGCCATTGGCTGCCTCGAGAATCGCGCGCAGGCGCACATCGCCATCGGCGCGGTTGGCGGCTTTGTTTTCCACCGTGTCGTCGGGACGCAAAAACCAACGGGGCAGCATGCCATGGTTTTTTTCCGCCGCGTCGTGATGGCTTAGCCCGATAAATTCGTGATTGCGCTCGGGCCTCCATGGGAAGGCGTAGATGCGGTAAAATCCGAGGATGTGGTCGAGGCGGAAGATGCGAAAAATTTCGGTGAGTCGTCGAACGCGGTTTTTCCACCATGTGAAACCATTTGCCTGCATGTGGTCCCATCGATAGAGCGGGATGCCCCAGTTCTGACCCCATTGTTGGAAGAACGGATCGCTTTGGCTCATGCCTTCGGGTGGCGAGCCGCCGCACCATTCGAGGTGGAAATCATCGCGATTGAAAAACACATCGCACGAGTGCCAGCTCACGCCGATCGGCACATCGCCCATCAGTTTCACGCCGCGCATGTCGGCATGCTTTCGCAAACTGCGCCACTGCCGGAAGCAAAGCCATTGCGTGAAGGCAAAAAATCCCAGGCGATAATCGACCGCATCTGTATCGCGGCCGCGCAGTGAGTTGACATGCTCGCGTGCTTTATCTGGCGTGTTGGTGGCATCGGGCCATTTATCCCATGTGAGCGACTCGCCGTGAAGTTCCATCAGGAAGCGGAACAGGCAGTAGTCCGCGAGCCAGTCCTGCTCGGCGGATTTGAAACGCTCAAATTCGTCGTGAAGCACTTGCCCGGCGGTGGCGAATTCCGCCCATGCGAGCTCAAGCAGGTTGCGCTTTACGCGGCGCACCGTTGGGTAATCGACGCGTGCGGCCTGACGGGCCACGCCGATCTGGTCGCCGGCTCGGGTGAAATCGCCTGCATCGAGCCAAGGGATTTCCGACGCGTCGAGGGTCAGGTAAATCGGGTCGAGCGCGCAGGAGGAAATCGCGCTATAGGGGCTTTCGTCGACGCCGTTTTCGTTGATCGGCAGAAGTTGAATGAATGTGACGCCGGTCTCAGCGGCCCAGTCGATCCACTCGCGCAGAGCCGCGGTGTCGCCGATGCCAAGGTCTCCTCTGCGTCGCATTGAAAAGACTGGGATGAGGACCCCGGCCTGACGAATTCCAGCGTGTTGCACGGAGCAAGATTGTCACAGGGAATCGCCGCGTAAATTGCGAATTCGTGCAAGTCGCGCGGATGAAAATATTTTTTCAGGCGTCAAGCCCCGTGATGACGCATGAAATGAGAGTATTCATTCTTTGACAGGGGGGCGTATTTTGGAAACATTCCGTTAGAAACGCAAAACGCCGTTTCGGAACCCATACACACAAAACAAATGAAAATGAAATACTGGATCCCCATGTTCGCGCTGTTAGGTGCGTCCGCCTCTTGCGACAAGATCAAGCAGAGCGCGAGCGAGAAAGTCAGCTCCGGCGCCGAGCAGGTTGCCGAAGGCGTGAAAGAAGCCGCAACAAGTGTTGCCGAAGATGCGGCGGCAGCCAAAGAGGCTGCGGTCTCGGAGGTGAAAGAAGCCGCGGATGAAGTCAAAGCAGCTGCCGAGAAAACTGTTGAGGCGGTTGAAACAGCCACCGAGGAAGCCAAGGCTGCCGCCGACGAGGCCAAGGACGCTGCTGGCGAAGCGGTGGAAAAGGCGACCGATGAGGCGATGGATGCTGCCGAGGAAGCCAAGGACGCTGCCGGTGAGGCTGCTGACAAAGCGGCTGAAGGCGTTGAAGAAGTCAAGGAAGCGGTCGAAGGCGAAATGCCCAAGTAAGCTGACTGATTGATTTTGATATTTTTTCCGGCCCTTGTGGGGGAGTCATCCCGACGCGAGGGCCGGAATTTTTTTTGGGGGGCCTTCAGGATAAAGATCCCGGCCCATTGCTACCCATTGCCACCCATTGCCACCCATTGCCATATGGCAGGGCGATGCAGCCTCGCGGCGCCGACTCCTCCAGTGCTATCAAAATAGGTTGGAGCGCAGGGGGGGCGCTTTTGGAAAGCGCCAGCACAGTGGAGATCAGGCCGCGTTGCGCAGCAAGGCGACCAACACGCCTTGGATGACCAGATCGGTGACGGGGATGAGGTCTGGGTAATCCTGATTTTCCGCGCGGAGGAAGGGTTGGCCTTTTTCAACAAGGTAGCGCTTGAGGGTTGTTTCGCCGTCGATGAGGGCGGCGACGATGTCGCCTTTGCGGGGTTCGCGTTGTTCGAGGATGACGGTGTCGCCGTTGCAGATGTGGGCATCGATCATGGAATCGCCGCGGACCTTGAGGGCGAAGGTTTTTGCGTTGCGCTGGATGCCGAGGGCGGTGGCGTCGATGCTGATCGAGCCTTCGCTTTCGGGGGTGACATCCTGGGCCATGCCGGCGGCGATGTTGCCGTAGACGGGGATGTCGCGGATTTCTCCGCGGTCGAGCTCATCGGGGAAAATCACCGCGCGGGCCTTGCCGGGCAGTCGCTGGATGACCCCCTTGCGCTCAAGGGCGCGCAGGTGGCTCATGGCGGCCGTCTGGCTCGCGAATCCAAAATAGTGCTGAATTTCCCGGGTGGATGGCATCAGGCCACTGCGGCGCTGGGACATTTTGAGATATTCGAGAATGTCGTTTTGGCGGCGGGTGAGGTTGGCTTGCATGATTTTGAACAGTGTTCGAGGGAACAAAGCACGCGATGCGGGTCGGATCAAGGGGAAATTTTTTGGCAGGTGGCGCTTTGTGAAATAGGCGTCGGGCGGAAGCCATGGCTTGCGGTGTGTCGCTGGCTCCATTAGCGTGCGGGCCTCATCAGATCATGAAACGCATTTCCCTTATTACCTTTTTGCTTAGTGCCATGTCGGTAATGGCTCAAGAACAGCCCGCTCCGAACCCAGCGGCGGCCGCTGCCTCTGATGCCGCCGCCAAGGCTGAACAAACGCCCGTGCAGGACATGTTGCCGAACCAGAAGGCTTTCCTGAACCTTGCCGAAGAGCGCCGCAAGGATTTCATCAAGCACCTCAACGAGGCCAATCGCCTGTTCCAGCAAAAGCGGATTTTTGAAACGCTCGAACAACTTCAGAAGGCTGAGATGATCTTCAATGATAGTCCCGAGATCTTCAACCTGCGCGGAAGCTGCTATGTGGAAATGCGGTCCTTCGACAAGGCGCTTGAGGACTTCAACAAAGCCCTTACCCTTTCAAAGGACAACCCGAGCATCCGCTTCAACATTGCGGAAGTGTATTTCGTGACGCGTGAGTGGCAGAAGGCTCTCGAGGTTTTTGAAAAGGTGCTCAAGGACTTGCCGTCTCAGAGCGTGGCGTTGAGCCGCTTGATCGAATTCAAGATTTTGCTCTGCAAAAAGAAATTGGGCAAAAAAGACGAGGTTTTGATTCTCTCGGAGAAATACGACTTCCTCGATGATTCGCCCTATTACTACTACGCCAAGGCGGCGCTCGAGTATGAGGCCAACAACCTCGTCAAAGCCGAAGAGTGGCTCGCCACGGCAAACCGGATTTTCCAAGATCCGAATATCCTCGCGCCATGGCAGGACACCTTGGTCGAGTACGGCTACATCAAAAGTTTCTACGGTGGCGAGGGGAGCCAAGAAGCGGAATGAGATCCGCAAAGCCGTGTGGTGCTTTGCTTGATCTTGCCAAGCATCAATGCGGCGCCTAAAGCTTGGCTCTGCCGCAAGCGCGTCAATGGTCCCGTGGTCCAATGGATAGGACGATGGCCTCCGAAGCCGTAGGTACAGGTTCGATTCCTGTCGGGACCACCAGCGGAAAATTCGCTGGAACCCCTTGAAAACAAGGGGTTTTTGAAATTCTGAAGAAAATGGTGGAGGCGAGGGGAGTCGAACCCCTGTCCGAGATGCCTTCAGCGATGGTATCTACATGTTTAGCAGGCGGTCTGTTGTTTCGGAGAGGCTGGGCCCGCTTGCGGCGTTGTCTTTCCTAGGAACCTGTTGGATCTCGACTCAAGCCCGGTGCCCCGGCTTTTAGTCCAGCCTTCTAAGTGTCGCCATCCCCCTCAGAAGGCGTCGGGGTTCTGACGTGGCCGTCAATTAAGCAGCCAGTGCGAGCTCGTTAGAGTCTGCATTTGTTTGTTTGAACGGCTTTTTAGGAGGCCAGCCGATCAACCTCCACATGCAACCAGCGCATCGAACATCCCGTCGAAGCCGGGACGCCCCCTGACGCAGGGTCGGGTTCAAAGTGCCACGGATCGGAAGGATGGCAAGGGGGAAGTTGGGGGGAAGACAGAAGACTTGGAGACAGAAGACGAAGAGGAGGTCGAACACTGAACATCGAACATCGAACATCCAACATTGAACGTCGAAGTGGGAAGAAGATGAAGAAGGGGGAAGCACTAAATCTAAAATACTAAATTCGAAAGGAAGAGGTCACAGGTTATAAGGGAAGAGTAATAAGAGGCTATTTCTTTCGCTCTCTTGAAACAGAACACTTGAACCTTGAAACTTTTCCTCCGTTTCGAATTTAGAATTTAAGATTTATGATTTTCTCCCTAATCCAGCTGGGCGTTCCAGTCATCGAGTTTTTTGCCGATGTGCGGAAAGAGGGGTTTGATGATGCCGTTGTCGAGGCGGTAGATCCAGCTGTGGATGGAGATTTGTTGGCCGCGTGCCCAGGCGTCTTCGACGATGGTGGTGCGTGCGACATGGCGGGCTTGCGCGAGCACATTGAGTTCGCAGAGTCGGTCGGCGGCGGCTTGGGGCGGGAGGGCGTCGAGTTCATCGCGGTGGGCGCGGTGGAGGCTGCGGATGCCTGAGAGCCAGTTGTCGATGATGCCGTGGCGGATGTTTTCGAGGGCGGCGATCACGCCACCGCAGCCGTAGTGACCGCATACGATCACATGGCGGACCTTGAGGACATCGACCGCGTATTGCAGGACAGCGAGCAGGTTGAAATCGGTTTCGGCGACGACATTGGCAACATTGCGGTGGACGAAGACTTCGCCGGGTGCGAGGCCGGTGATTTGGTTGGCGGGCACGCGGCTATCGGAGCAACCGATCCAGAGGTATTGGGGAGTCTGTTGGTTGGCGAGTTCGGAAAAGAACGAAGGATCTTCGGCTTTGACCGAGGTCGCCCAGTTGCGGTTTTTTTCCAAGAGGTCGGCGAGTGTGTCCATCGTGGGTTGGGTTTGATTCAAGCGGTTTGGCGCATGGGCGTCCACCATGGTTTTGGGTGGTGAATTTTTTCGCATTGGCCGGAGGGGTCAGTGGGATTGGAATGACGGCCACGAAGCATGGAATTTTCGGGCTCATGGAATTATCCACAGGAACTGCCGGTGGTCGCGCACCGGGAGGAGATTCTTGGCGCGTTGCGTGAGCATCGGGTGGTAGTCGTGGTGAGCGATACCGGGTCGGGCAAGACCACGCAGTTGCCGAAGATGGTTGCCGAGGCCTTGGGGCCGGAGGGCGGGCGGGTGGGTTGCACGCAGCCGCGGCGGATCGCGGCGGTGAGTGTGGCGGGGCGCGTGGCGGAAGAATTGAAGGTGCCGATGGGCGGTATGGTGGGTTATCAGGTGCGCTTTGATGAGAAACTCTGCAAGGACACGCGCATCAAGTTCATGACCGATGGCATCCTGCTTGCCGAGACGCAGGGGGATCCGCAGTTGCGTCAGTATGGTGCCTTGATTCTCGACGAGGCGCACGAGCGATCGCTCAACATCGATTTCCTTTTGGGCTATTTGAAAAACCTTTTAGTAAAGCGCGCGGATTTGAAGTTGGTCATTTCATCGGCGACGCTCGATGCAGGATCGTTTGCGGAATTTTTCACGATCGATGGTGTGGCAGCGCCGGTGATTGAAGCGCCGGGTAGAATGTTTCCCGTGTCGGAGGTTTTCCTAGCGCCATCGGATGACGAGGAAATGCCGCAGCATGTCGCGCGTGCGGTTGAGTGGTTGGGTGGGGTGGATCCGCGTGGGGATGTGTTGGTGTTTTTGCCGGGTGAGCGCGAGATTCGCGAATGTGCGGAGGTGCTTGAGGGGAGAAAATTTCGCGACACCGAAGTGCTGCCATTGTTTGCGAGGTTGGGTTTGGCAGATCAGCAACGGGTGTTTCATCCGGGAAGATTGCGTCGTTTGATTTTGGCGACGAATGTGGCGGAGACATCGTTGACGATTCCGCGCATCGCATGTGTCATTGATACCGGTGTGGCGCGGGTGAGTCGGTGGAGTCCGGGCAAGGGTGTGCAGCGTTTGTTGGTCGAGCCGGTGAGTCGGGCGAGTGCGCGTCAGAGAAAGGGCCGCTGCGGTCGTGTGCGCGATGGAGTGTGCGTGAGGTTGTATGAGGAGTTGGAGCTTGAAGAGCGCGCTGAGTTCACCGATCCCGAGATTCGCCGCAGTTCTTTGGCGGGAGTGATTTTGCGGATGAAGTCGCTGGGTTTGCCGGAGATCGATGAGTTTCCGTTTCTTGATGCCCCATCGCCGAAGGCGGTGGCCGAGGGCTATCGCACGCTGCGTGAGGTCGGCGCGCTTGATCGCGATAGGAAGCTCACCGCTTACGGTCGCGAGATGGCGCGGATGCCGGTGGACCCGAGATTGGCGAGGATGATCATTGAAGCGCGCAAAGAACATTGCTTGGCGGAAATTTTGCCGATCATCGGATTTTTGGAATCCAACGATCCGCGTGAAAGGCCTGCGGAAAAAGCGCGCGAGGCCGATGAGGCGCATGCCGCATGGAAGGATGCGGAGAGTGATTTCATCGGAATTTTGCGGATGTGGAACGCGCTTCAGCCATTCCGTGATGAGCGCGGAAAGTGGCGGCGCAATGCGTTGAGAAAATTTGCGACGGCGTCGTATCTCAATATGCGGCGTGTGATCGAGTGGTCAAATGTCGTGGACGAGTTGGCGGATGCGGAGTCGGCGCATTTGAAGCGCGGCGGTGGCAAGGATGCGGCGGAGAATGCGTACCCTTATGCTTCGATTCATCGATCATTGTTGGTAGGTGTGCCGCGGCAGTTCGGATTGTGGGATCGTGAGAACAAAGCCTATCGCAGTGCGTCGGGAGGATTTTTTGCGGTGTTTCCGGGATCGGGATTGTTTGGTGCGCCGAAGCGCTGGGAATGGGTGGTGGCGATGGAGTTGGTGGAGACTTCGCGTTTGTGGGCGCGGCGGGTGGCGCGGATTGATCCCGAGTGCGTCGAACAGGTGGCGCCGCATTTGTGTCGCAGCATTTATGGTGAGGCGCGTTGGGATGAGGCTCAAGGCGCGGTGTATGGCAAGGAGCGTGTGGTCTGCGGTGGCTTGGCGGT
>JBKDYW010000244.1:0-2824 GCA_046308575.1 Verrucomicrobiota bacterium | reverse complement strand
CTCACATGGCGCAGCACGACCGCCGCCTCCAGAAAGTGGCCGAAGCCGTAATCCCAATATCCCGGCCCCTCGGTGCAACCGCCTTCCTCACTGAAGGCTGTCATGCCGAATTCCATCATGTGCGTGCAGAGCACGAGCAATGAGGCCAGCGGACGCGGCTCGTTCATGAGGCAGAGAGCACTTTGCATCACATTGGAAAAGCAGACATGGTTCCAATTGTTGCGGCGGCACATCCAGATCGGCAGGTTGCGCCAATCAAGAGCAGCAGCCAACGCCCGCTCCTCGACGCGCTGGCGGACGCGCTGGACCACCCGCGGATCGAGACGATCCCCGACCGCAACCAACAGCTCGGAGAGCGTGGCGCCGCATTGCGTGGCAAACAAATCCGCTGGATGCAATTTGACGCATTCCTGAGGCATCCAGACATCGAAGTCGCAGAAGACCCAGAGGATCTCCTCCAAGCGGTCGGCGTCTGCCGACGGATGATCGAGCCAGAGCGCCAGCGCCTCGTCCAGGCAGCGCGCGAGGCCATTCATGAGAATCCCCAGATCACTCCATTTGCCAGCGCGGTGGTATTCGCGGATCACGCTCCAGTCGAGCCGCTCGATCGAGGCAGCCTTGGGCTTTGCAGCATAGCGGTTCGCAAAGGAGGATACCCCGGCCAGCGCGTCGGCAATCACCGTCGGCTCCGGCGCGGAGGAATCATCATCGGCGGAGTCTTGAGCCGACACGGCCAGACGCTTCGCCAATCGCTCGAAGAGTCCGTTCTCGCGGGCAAGTTCAATAGCCTTCGCGCGCTTGGCTGCATCGGCCAACCCCGGCCATGGCGAAGGCGCTGCGGTCTTGCGCAGTGCCTCCTCGAGTTGGAGTGCAGGTTCAAAATGATCGAGGGCTTTGGAGAGTGGAGTCATAATTTTTTGGGATGGAAGTTTTAATTTGCCGGACCAAAAAACACCCTTGCGCTTCATTAGTAAATTGAGAGGCTGATCCGGAAACATGCACAAAACGATCAAATGTGAGGCGGACGACCTGCGCTTCGTGATGTTCAATCACGCGCTCCATCTCAAGCAATGGGTTAAGAAAACTTTTATCGACTACTTTTCGATTAACTATGCCCACACGGGATTTGTGCGCTACCGGGTGGGCGATGGCCCGCAGCGGGTGCTGCACGCGCCGGTCGCGTGGTGGACATGGCCCGGGCCGGAATTTGAATATGGCAACCTCGAGGCACCGGGTTGGGATCATTACTATGTCTGCTTTGCGGGCGATCTCCTCAAAAAATGGAAACGGGAGGGATGGATGCCTCCATCGGAGGCGTCCACCGCTTGGCGACACCCGCAGGATCCCGAGGCCTTCCGCGACAAGATGCTGGCGCTGCATCAGCTCATCGCCACCGGAAAATCCCGACGCGCCATGCTCGGTTTGCTCGACCTCCTGCTGGATGTCAACGAGGGGGATGTCTCGCGCGACTCGCTGGGAGAACGAGTGAGGGCCATCGCCGCTTCTCTGCGCGAGAGGCCGGCGGAGGGATGCGATGAGAATCTCCACGCCGAAAGCCTCGGCGTTTCCACCGTCCACTTCCGCCGCCTCTTTTCCCGTGAGACCGGTATGCCCCCGCACCGTTTCATCATGGATGCCCGTCTACAACATGCTGCCGCACGCCTGCGCGGCTCGGACTCCCCTCTCAAACAGATCGCCGACGAATGCGGATTCTTCGACGAATACCATCTCTCCCGCATCTTCCGCCGAAAGTTCGGCCTACCCCCTGGCGCCTACCGAAACCAAGCCCGCCAACTGGGGGCCGCCTGTGGCAGACCACGCATCAACGAAACCTGACCCCCGCCTTTTCGCTCAGCGCGTTGAGGACGCGCTGATGAGCGGCATCGATTTCCTCAGCCTTAAGCGTGCGATCGCTCGCACGATAGTGGAAGCGATAGGCCAATGATTTGCGGTCCGCCGCGAGCTTGGCGCCGCTCGGATCGGTGAAAACATCGAAGCACTCGAAATCAACGAGCAAGGCCTCGGCGCATTTGGTGATGACGCCCTCGATCTCCGAGTTTGGCAAAGTGCTGGCGACTTCCATCGCCGCGTCGCGCGACGAGCCGGGAAATTGCGGCAGCTCGGCGACATGCTCGATGCCCTTGAGCAACTTGCGGACCTTGCCGAGGTCGAGCTCCGCCACAAACACCGGCGTGTTGAAATCCAGCTCGCGCTCGCGCGATGGCAAGAGCCTCGCGAAGACACCAATCGATTGATCACCGGCGCGGATGTCGCAAGCGATCGCAAAGCCTTCGCGATCTTTTGGCGAAAAACGGATGCTCGCACCAGGGATCAACGCGGCGACGAGGCCTTTGAGATCAAAGGGGTCGGCGATGTGCTCGGCCTGATCCCAACCGACCGGACGCGTCGGGCCGGAGAGCAAGATGCCGAGGGTTTCGCTTTCCTGATCCTTCGATTTGCCACCGCCCGCATTGCGAAACACGCGACCCATTTCAAAGAGCCTCAACGATTTCGCCTGCTGACGCACATTGCGCACGGCGGAAGCGACAAGGCCGGGGATCATGCTCGGACGCATCACCGCGTGATCTTCACTGAGCGGCAGCTTCACGCGGATCGTGTCGCCATCCTGCAGCGGGCGCAGCGGCAGGGCATCGGCGACTTGCGCGTCGGAGATGAGCTTGATCGTTTGGCATTCGTAAAGCCCGAGTGCGGCGAGTCGCCTGCGCAAAACCATGTCGGCATCGTAAGCGGCATCGATTGCGCTGGCAGGAACAAAGGTGCCAAGCATCCGCGAAGGGACATTGGCGAGACCATGCACGCGCGC
>JBKDYW010000243.1:0-2260 GCA_046308575.1 Verrucomicrobiota bacterium | reverse complement strand
GTAATGTAGCGGCGATCACTGGTCGCCGCAAAAATATTATTAATAATACGGCGACCCATGATCGCCGCTACCCCCCCAACCCCCGCCCCGATCTGTATCTCATGAGCCTCGCTTCGCATCACATCATCGCCAACAGCAGCTACTCATGGTGGGCTGCATGGCTTGGCAGCAAGCCCGGCCAAATCGTCACCATGCCCGACCGTTGGTACGCCAAAGACATCATCGCCCCGATTGAGGAGAAGAAGTGGGGTGAAAATTCGAAATGCTAAATTCGAAATTCGAAACGGAGAAAAGTATAAGAGTTTCAGGTTTCAAGCATTCAGTTTCAAGGGAAGACAAAAGACTTGAAGACACAAGACGCAAGAGCAGAAGCCACATCTTCTTACTCTTCCCCAATGACCAATGACAATTGACCGCTGACTTCCTCTTCTTCCTCCGCGCCTCTGCGCGAGCATTTCTCCCTCTTCCCATTTCGCGTTCATTCGCGTTCATTCGCGGTTCAAAAGTCTTCTGTCTTTCCCCCAAATGAAATTCCCTCTGATCATCCTTTTGGTCGTTCTCGCATGGTTCTCACCATGGTGGCTTGGCGGGAAAGTACTGGCGCCGCTTGACCTCCAGAATCGAATGATGTCGCCGTGGCGCGATGGCAATGAAACTCACTTTGCGAAGAATCACTTTGTTTCGGACAGTGTGAACCATTACCTCGTATATCGCCTGATCGCTGAGCGTGATTATCGCGAGGAGGGGCAGGTACTGTGGAGTTCGCTCACTTATGGGGGCGTTGCGCAGCATGCGAACACAATGGCCTTGTACGGCGACTGGACGATGCAGCTTCATCGCTGGTTCGATTTTTGGACGGCATGGCATCTTGGATTGATGGGGCAGGTACTGCTTGCCGCATATGGCATGTGGGCATTCCTGCGTGGGCGGGGAATCAATGCGTTGTGGGCCTGTGCCGGAGCGATTGCATTTGCTGCAAACTCACAATTTGTCACATGGATCTATCACCGATGGTCGCTTGGGGCATTTTGTTGGGTGCCATGGATCATGTGGGCGATTGATGGATATCGAAATGGCAGGCGCGCTTATTGGATCCTCGTACCGGTGTTCATCGCATTAGCATTTCTTGGCGGCACATTGCAACATGCGGCCTTGGTGGCATTGGCCGTCGCCGCGATGTGGCTTGAAGAGGCCATAGAAAAAGGAAAAAAAGTGGCATTGCGCTCATCCCTTGGCGCGCAATCATGCATCCTCGCACGATATGCCACATGGGGCGTACTTGCAGCAGGTCTAGCAGGATTCAACCTCATTCCCTGCATCGATGCGTTTCTTGTTAGCAACAAGCTGGGTCTCCACACGGGCATGACCACCAATGCGGCCGAGAGCATTTATCCAAAAGGATGGCTGCAACCGCTCTACAATTTTGCCGCTTACCCCTTTCAATTTTTCCCATCGATCCTCGGGCGTTGCGACTCTGTTGATTTGCTGAAGTTGTTCCGCAGCGAGCTTTTCTATGTTGCTTACTTCGGATCACTCGCTGGCCTGATCGCTCTGGCGGCACCATGGAAAAAACAAAGCCCACTGCTGGCCCGTTTGCTGATCGTGATGGGCCTCTTGCTTCCCCTCACCCCTCTCGTCCGCTTTCTGTATCAGCGACTTTTCCTGCTCTTCATCATCGGTGGCATTTATGCCTTTGTGCACTTCATGCAAAACGCATCCGACAAGGAACGCATGCGGTGGTGCAAGATTCTGGCATGGATCGGATCCATCGGTGTCGCGGCATGGACTGTCGCCAGTCTATTCCTGATGAAGCAGGGTGCCTTTGTCACATCCTTGCAACAGCGCATCGCGAACGAAGTCTCGGGTAGTTCGTTCGGATATTTCAGCAAATGGCTGGAAATGAGAGCAACCAATTTCACCAATGATTTGTTCATCTGGAGCTCGCAGCAATCATGGCCACTGATCCTGCTCGCATTGGCAATCATCGGCCTCGGCTTGACCGCGGCGAGAAAAACCAACCTCAAAACACTTGGATCATGGCTGATCCTTGCCACTGTGACATGCGAAGTGAGTCTATTCGCCTGGCGCTGGGTAATATGGGCCGATCCCAAAAAAGAATCACTTTTTCCCGAAACGGCTGAGACACGTGTATTGAAAGAACATGTCGGCAAGAACGGCAGAGTCAGTTGCCTGTACCATCCGACCGCACACATGGCAAAGACCCCTTTTCTTCCCAACACGCTCGCGGCGTACGACATCG
>JBKDYW010000242.1:0-2598 GCA_046308575.1 Verrucomicrobiota bacterium | reverse complement strand
GGCGAAATCGTGCTGCTGGTGCATGAAAATTAAGAGTTATTGGTTATTCGTTATCTGTTATGGGAGCGAAGATCTCGGCGCGCCCCATGAATGCTCGCGAAAGAAAATCCTATGGCTACCCGAAAAACTAAAACTCCGCAGGTTCCGCGCGAAGCGGCCAACAGCACTGCTCATCTCGATCTCACAAAAGCGGTCAGCGCCTCGTTTCCTCAACTCAAACTCTCGACGGAAACCATCTCACTGCGGATGCCCGCTGCCTTGCTCGATACGATCCGTATCGAGGCCAACCGCCGCGATGTGCCGTATCAGTCATTGATCAAAATGACACTCGCAGAGCAGTTTCGCTGTTAGGAATTTTTTTGAAGCCGAGGCCGTTGGCAGAACTGGTCGCCGGAATCCTCGTCTCACCAAAGCGTTGTGACCGTGCCCGAGTTGGTAATGGAACTGTCCCGTGTGAGCAAGGGGATGGCGTGGGCTTTCGCCGTTGCGGCGATGACGCGATCGAATGGATCGCCTTGTGGAAGATCGAGCTCGAGGGCGAGGCGTGCGATTTCAGGGCTGATCGGAACCACGCGAAAACTTTCGGCCACCTTGGCGAGCAAGGTATCAATGCCGTCTGCGTCTTCGATCCGCCCTTTGGCGTTGAGATACGAGATCTCTAGTAGAACGATGTCGGAGATGATGAGATCAAACTTCTTGGAATTCGTGATCAAGCCCCGCGCCTTCGCGCCCAGTCGAGGATCGCCCGCAATGCTCCAAAGGACGGCATGGGTGTCGAGGCAGGCTTTCACAGGCTAGGCTTCCATTCGTTTTCCGGCAATGTGGGCTCGTCGAGCCGGTCGTCCGCAAAGCGGATTCGCTCTTTGCGGGATCCCAGGATCGATTCGCCGGTACTGGCGACAGCCGTTAGGCGCAGGTCACCCTCGCGTGTGGAAATGATGACCTCCTCACCAGCTAGAGCCGCTTGGCGAACTTTGGGAAATTCGCGCAACAAGGTGCTGACATTGGTTTTCATGCGATAAATTTGTCATATAATTTGTCAAATGTCGAGGACGAGGTTTGGAAATTAACTGGTCAGCCCCCCGAATTGAATGAGCCCCCTACGAAAAACTCTGCGCGTCCATGTCGAAGACGACGGTGACATCTTCGGGCAATGAGGTTTTGGCGAGCACGGCTTGGACATGGCGGGTGAGCGGCCTTGCCTGACGCGAGCGGAGGGTGATTTGAAATCGGTACTGACCGTGGGCGCGCACCAGCGGCGATGGCAGGACTTCGCCAAGCGTGATGCCTGATGGCAAATCTTCCTTGAGGCGCAGGTGCAGGGTTTGCAGCGTGAACTCCGCGCGGCGTTCGTGATTCGATCTCGCCGTGAGCACCGCGCAATGGCCGAAGGGCGGGAATCCGAACTGCCGGCGGAATTCCATTTCCTGTTCGGAAAATCCATCGAAGTCGTGACGCCGCGCAAATTGGATCGATGGCGAGTGCGGCGTGAAGGTTTGCACGATCACTTCGCCTTCGAGGTCGCCGCGCCCGGCGCGTCCCGCGACTTGCGTGATGAGCTGAAAGGTACGCTCGCCCGCGCGGAAGTCGGGAATGTGCAGGCCGAGGTCGGCATTGAGAATGCCCACGAGCGTGACATTCGGGAAATGCAGGCCTTTGGCGATCATTTGCGTGCCGATGAGCACATCGATCTTGTGCGACTTGAATGCATT
Organism: Verrucomicrobiota bacterium; assembly: GCA_046308575.1. GTDB lineage: Bacteria > Verrucomicrobiota > Verrucomicrobiia > Verrucomicrobiales > Akkermansiaceae > Luteolibacter. Next base: position 886 of record JBKDYW010000242.1, on the reverse strand, counting down.
GAGTGTGTCGCGCAGCGCGTGTTTGCGTCGCATCGCGTCGGCATCGATGCGTGCGATTTTTGCCGCAGGCAAAACTTTGGCGAGCACCTCCTCGACCTTCTGCGTGCCGTAGCCTTGCAGGATGATCGCCGGGTCTTTGCACTCCGGGCATTTGCGCGGAACAATCGCCTGATGCCCGCACACATGGCACACGAGGCGCTCGTCGCTGCGGTGATAGGTGAGCGCGACCGCGCAGTGCGGGCATTGGCAGACATGGCCGCACTGCGGGCATTGCAAGGAACGCGCAAAACCGCGGCGGTTGAGAAACAAAATCGATTGCTCGCCCTTTTCCAATCGCTGCTCGAGCGCGCTGCGCAGTTTGTCCGAAAGCATCGCGGGTCCCCCCTTGCGCTTGGCCGCCTCGAGCCGCATGTCGACGACGCGCACCATTGGCATGGATTGTCCATCAGCGCGTTGATCAAGCCGCACGACCTGATATTTTTTCAACTGCGTGTTGTGCCACGATTCGAGCGAGGGCGTTGCCGAGCCAAGCACGATCGAGCATTTTTCAAATGACGCGCGCAGCACCGCGACATCGCGTCCGTGGTAGCGCGGCACACTTTCCTGCTTGTAGGTGTTTTCGTGTTCTTCATCGACGAGGATCAGGCCGAGATCCGGCAGCGGCGCAAACACCGCCGAACGCGCGCCGATGACGATGCGCGCCTCGCCCTTGCGAATGCGATGCCATTCGTCGAAGCGCTCGCCCTGCGAAAGATGCGAATGCAAAACTGCCACCTTGTCCTGCATCGCCGCGAAGCGTGATTTGAATCGCCGCACGGTTTGCGGGGTCAGCGAAATTTCCGGCACCAGAACCAACACGGTTTTGCCACGATCCAACACCGCTTGC
>JBKDYW010000241.1:0-9884 GCA_046308575.1 Verrucomicrobiota bacterium | reverse complement strand
CGCATCACCCTCGAGCCTCACCTCAGCGGTGCCGCCAATCAGAACCTCTTCGGCCGTCGCACCAAGAGTGTGGATCGGCTGTCACAAACTTTTGCTTTCACCAAAGAAGATGGAACAAAGGGAAGCATCGGGCTTGTCGATGCCGCGCAAAGAGCCGCGCTTGCCGGTGACCAAGCGGCACTCCGCGAGGTGGCCAAGGCAGCCGTGCAGATCGCGCTCATTCCGCATTGGGATGCCGATTTTATCACCGAGTTTCCCGATAGCTCTTGGGATCAACGATGCTTCGCGCAGGCTCAGGTTTGCGAAGCCTTGGCGATGTCATTCGATATGGCCGGTTCTTTCATGACGCCTGCCGCGCGCGAACTGATTCTTCGCCGCCTCGCCGAAGATGGCCTTGGCAATATCAATTACAATGTTTGGAAATATCCCTATATCTTCACCTGCAATCAGCTGCCGGTGTTTTCCGTCGGCCGCCTCGCCATCTATTCGCTGCTCGAGAAGCAGAGAGGTTGGGGGCATTTGAAGCCATACAACGATCTCGCTTTTGCCGAGTTGAATGAAAGCCTCGCGCACAACTTTCTTCCTGATGGCGGATTCCCCGAAGGAACCGGTTATCTGGCTTACACCCTAGACAACGCGCTGCCAGCGCTCGCGATCTATGCCAGCGCCCGCAACAAACCATTTGCGGAACTGCTCCCGCCTTTGCTCGCCAAGACCGACGATTACATCGAGGCACTCCGCAGCACGGAACGACCTACTCAACTTATTCTGGTGAGTGACGCGCAAGGTGGTCCATACGCCCCGATGAGTGCTTCAGTGCTCAGCGTGATGACAAAAATCCGCCCCGGCGGCGCCTCCGCGCGCATACTCGCTGCGTTCACTCCGGCGCAGCGTCAGGGAATGGACCTCTGGGCCCTGCCAGCGCCCGATCTGACCGGTGTTGATCCGAATTTCTACGAGCCATTCGTTCTTCTGCCCGATAACGGCATCGCTGCGTCGACCCGCAAGAGTGGCGAAATTTTGACCAAGCTTCTCGTCATTGGCGGACCTGCCAAAGCCGGACACAACCACGAGGACCGCGGCAGTTTTGTGCTCGAGTTTGCGGGTGAAACCTTTGCCGCAGATCCCGGCGGTTTGACCTATTCCGACGCGATGGCGCAGACGATGAAACACGCGCAGAACCACAACATGCTTGTGCCGATCGTGAAGTCCGGTAAGCGCCCGGCAGCTAAGAATCCGGCAACCGTCGCGGTGATTCCCGAGGCCGCAGGCGATGCCAACGCCTTCAACGCGACAATCGATGGTGGAGTCCTCTGGCCGGATTTTTACAAATCATGGAAACGAAGTTTCACTTCTCCCTCGTATGGTGAAATCACCATCAAGGATGATTATGAACTGACCAATGGCGATGGCGTCGAGTTCCTCTGGCACACACCGCTGCCCGTCAAAAACGAAAACGGCCAGGTCATCATCAGCGGCTCCCGTGGTCGGGCAGTCATCACGCCACCTGCTGGCACCACGGTGGAAATAACCCCAAGCCGCAAGCTTGGCATGAGGGATCTCTCGACGATTCGTTTCCTCAGCGATGCGAAATCTGGAAGCTTGGAAACGAAGGTTCTTCTTGAACCGGCGAAGTGATTGATGAACAACGCACGCATTCAAACTTCACCTCATGAATCCAGGTCTTCTTTCCATCACCTTCCGTCAGTGCTCCGTTCAACAGATCATCGATCTGTGCGTGGAGAATCGCCTCAAAACCATCGAGTGGGGAGGAGATGTGCATGTGCCCCACGGTGATCTGGCAGTAGCTGCGGAGGTTGGTAAAAACACTCGCCGCCACGGGCTCGATGTGACCGCCTATGGCTCTTACTACAAACTCGCCACAAGCCCCGCCGATGGCCTCGAGTTTGCGAGTGTTCTCGACACCGCCGTTGCGCTGCAAACCAAAGCCATCCGCGTCTGGGCCGGCAACCGCGGATCAGCACTGGCCGATGCCGCATTTCGCCAAGAGGTGATCGATGACGCTCTGCGTTGCGCCGATCTCGCCGCTGCGAAGGACATCAAGGTCTGCTACGAGTACCATGTCCACACGCTTACCGATACGCTCGAATCCACCTGTGATCTGCTTGCCGCCACCGAGCATCCGTACATCAAGACCCTGTGGCAGCCGCCAATCGGCGCATCGCTCGAGGAGTGCTTGACCGGACTTCGGACAATTGCCCCGCGCCTCCATCATGTGCATGCCTTCCACTGGTGGCCGGACTACTCGCATCGTCACCCCTTGCGTGATGGAGTCGATCGTTGGTCGGCCTATGTCGGCGAGCTTCGTGCCCTCGGCTGCCACCCCGACATCCTGCTCGAGTTTGTGGTGGCAGACGATCCCGCTTCGTTGATCGACGATGCGAAGTGTTTGATCGAGCTGCTTGGGGAGTAGGGGAGAAGTTGGCGGTTGGCGGTTGCGATCCTATCAGCGGAAAAAATCCTAAGCTCCAAATCGGCATCCCACCGCATCTCATCTCACACCACGACGCTTCCATTCGGTGGGGCTGCAGCCCATCACTTGCCGGAATTGGCGGCTGAAAAAATAGAGGCTGGCATAGCCGTATTCTTCGGCGATCTGGCTGACATTCAGGTTTGATTCGGCGATGCGCTGGGCGGCGGAGCGGATGCGTTGGTTGATGAGCCAGCGTTCAGCGGAGATGTCAAAGGTCGCGCGGCAGAGACGGTTCATGTAGTCGCGCGAAAGTTGGAGCTGCCGTGCCATCTCGGAGGTGTCGGGGTGAACTGCAGCGGGGAGTTTTTGCGCCCACTCGTTGAGGATTCGAATCTGGGTTGGGCTCAATTTTCGTTCGCTCTCTGATTGAGAGGGGGAGGTGGGATGTTGGAAAAAGGTGATGGAGAGCAGACCTGCCACGGCGCAGCGAAGGGAACGCGAAGGGCGCAAGGTCGGCAGGTAGGATTCTTGGCGGACCGCTTCCAGCCAGGCTGTGCTCAGCTGGGCATTGCGAGCCACGATCAAATCGTTTTTCAGTGCAAAGTTGAAAGATCTCGATTTTTCCACGCGTAGACGAAACCTGGCCAGGGAAGTCACCACCGGTTCATCCGACTCCAGACGGAACGGAATCTCGGGCCCGATCCAAATTGCATCGCCCGCCTTCAGGTCAACCATGTGACCTCCCACATCGGCTTTCATGCTTCCTTTTTTGCAGAAGTAAAAAAGGTGATGAGGAATGCCGGACGCTTCGGCTATCCACCCCTCCCGCGGACGAAAATCCATCGGCATCGCGCTCAGTTCAAAATGGAGCGTATTTTGCTCATTCAACAAGTGGTCGACGAAGGTCTCGGCTGATACGCGCAATCGCTTCATAATTCCCGTTCAGAGTGCAAACTTTACCTTGTTCTGTCCATTCCCAAAATTCCCGAAATATCGGATAGATGAAGTCTCATGAGTACTTCCATCTTCTCGAACGGCACGAGGTTGAATCTCCCGCCTGAATCGGACGCCAACCTTCAAGCCTGGCTGAACCCGCCCGCTATGGGCTTCTGCAGGGACGGCAAAATGCTCGACATCCCATTTACGGTGAATGCAGGGAGTGATGTCTTCGTTGGCCATGGTGAGGCGAGTGGTCTCACCATGAAGCGCAGTCAGCGCATCGAAACAGGAGCCTTGATTCTCGACATGCGTGCCGAGGCGACCGCCGACTTTCACGACATCTCTCTGCGCCAGAGTTTGGATTTCTTGCTTCCATCGAGCAGTTATGTGATCGCGCCGGGTGCCGCTTACGATGGCAACCGCTTTCTGGTATCGCCCCAGCCATACTGCCCGCATTTTCCAACGGAGGGCGTGACGCCTGACGGCCCGATCCTCATTGCCGATGTCCCTCGGCTTGCCTCTGCGACCGGCTATCACCTCGAGCTGGCCGGCAATGCACTCACGACTCCTTTTGTTGGAATTTACGATCCGGTCAGCAAAGCCGGCGTGCTGGTGGAAATTCAAATCTACGGCGATTGGGGAGTAAGCGGAGTCTCCCTCACGACATTGCCCGATCAACCGGTCCGCGTCACATTCACGCTGCCCGTGCATCGTTTGCGGCGCTACCGTTTCTGCGATTGGGTCGCGGCCGACGAACCCGGCATGGATCTTGCCGCAGGCCAATCAATCGAGGCCCGCTTGCGCATCATCCCGGTGCGTGCCGAAAACATTCCCGCCTTTGTGCATCAGTTGGCCATTCACAGCTTCGAGGCTCGCGACAAAAGCTCACTCGAATCGCGCAAGAATCTTGGCAAGAAATTGCGCGAAGCGGCCGACCTCGTGGAGGCAAAATTCGACCGTTTCAACTGGGTCGAGAGCGATGGGTTTTATCGCACAACGCTCCCGCAATCGAATTCCCCATGGGTCATGCAAATCGGTTGGTCGGGCGGCGCGGTCACGATGCGCGCGCTGATCCAGTCGCCTGATGCCACGCGTCGCGAGCGGGCGAAGCGGATGCTTTCTTTCCTCTGCACGGCGGCGACACCCAGCGGGTATTTTCATGGCGTATGGAATGGCAAACGCTGGCTGAGCTTCAATGCCAAGCGCCCGGGCTGCCGCGCCTTCACTCTGGTGCGGCGTCCGCTGGAGTTGGGTCGCGACATCCTCCATGCGATGAATGTGCTGGAGGCGCGCGGCGAGGCGCTCGAGCCTCTGTGGATCGAGACGGCACGCCGTTTTCTGGATGCCGTGGTGAGCACGGAACGGCGATTCGGGCATCTGGGTTACAGCATCGATCCGGAAACCGGCGATGTCCTTTGGGGTGACAGCACGGGCGGGGCCTTTGCGTTGGAAGCGCTCGCCCACGGCTATCGGCGCTTCGGATCTCCGTGCTACCTTCAAACCGCCAAGCGGCTGGCGGCCTATTACCGTGAAAACTTTTTGCTTCGCGGATTCACCTGCGGCGGAGTGGGCGACGCGCTCATGGCGGTCGACAGCGAGAGCAATTACGCGCTCATGGCGGGCTTGGTTCATCTCCATGAAATCACACGCGATCCGATCCACCTTGAGTGGGCTATCGAGGCCGCTGATCTGGTGCAAACCTGGACGCTCCTCTACGACGCGAAGTTTCCAAAGGGCACTCCGCTCCAGCGCCTTGGCATCGAGCCGCGTGGGGCGTATTTCGCAAACATCCAGAACCAGCACGGCGCGCCGGGCATTTATGTCGCCTCCGGCATCGAACTGGCAACCCTGACGCGCCACACGGGAGACAATCGGTTTTTGGAACTGCTCCGCGAGATCACGGGCTGCATCCCGCAGATGGTGGTCAAGCCCGGCCAGGAAGATATCTGGGGAGATCTTCCGGTCGGTTCGTTAAGCGAGCGTCTCATGACCATGGACGGACTTGAACCGAACGGTCACACCCAGCCGATTGATACTTTCGGCAATGTCCCCATGATGGTCGCCAATGAACTTCCTGCCGAACTTTTGGATTAGTCGATCAACCTCAACCCCTTTATCAAATCATGAACACGCAAAACACCTCACAACCGCGCTGCCTCAAAACCAAGCGACTCACGGCAGATTTCGTCGTGGTTGGAGGCGGCATGGCCGGCACCATTGCCGCAATCGCTGCTGCCCGCAACGGGTTGAGCGTCGTTCTCGTGCAGGACCGCTCGGTCCTTGGAGGCAATGCATCCAGCGAGATCCGCATGCACATTGTCGGCGCCGATTCCCATGGCGGAAAGCCCGGCTGCCGCGAAACCGGTATCCTTGAGGAATTGCGTCTTGAGGACGCCGTGCGCAACCCACACCGCAGCTACTCGCAATGGGATCTGCTGCTTTACGAGAAGGTCAAAGCCGAATCCAACATCACGCTTCTGCTCGACACCACCTGCGTGAGCGCCGAGGTCAGTGCAAATGAACAAAGCGAACGCCGCATCACGGCGATCCGTGCCCTGCGAAATTCGACGGACCACGAATTTCTCATCGAGGCAAAATGGTTTGCCGACTGCAGCGGCGACGGTCGCCTCGGTGCGGAGGCGGGTGCCGATTTCACCGAAGGCCGCGAGGCGCGCGCCATGCATGATGAGCCGCTCGCGCCCGAGCAAGCCGACAACAACCGCCTCGGCAGCTCGATCATGTTCATCTCGCGCGAGCATGCCACGCCGCAGCTTTTCATTCCGCCCAACTGGATCCGCAAGTTCACGAAGGAGGACTTCAAGGGCCATCGCGATGTCTTCAGCTACGAATACGGCTATTGGTGGTTCGAGTGGGGTGGTCATCTCGACACGATCAAGGACAACGAAACCATCCGTCACGAACTGCTGCGCATCGCTCTCGGCGTTTGGGATTATGTGAAAAACTCCGGCGATCATCCCGGCTCCGCCAACTATGCCCTCGATTGGGTGGCGGCGATCCCCGGCAAACGCGAGAGCCGCCGTTTTCTCGGTCGCCATGTGCTTTCGGAGAAGGACATTTTCAATCCCGAAACACGCCCAGATGCCGTGGCCTATGGTGGATGGCCAATCGACCTCCATCCGGTCGAAGGCGTGGACGATCCATCCAAGCCTGCCTGCGTGCATCATGGCTTCAAGCACCTCTACAGCATTCCCTACGGTTGCTACTGCTCGCGCAATGTGGAGAACCTCTTCTTTGCCGGACGCAACATCAGCGCCACGCACATCGCCTTCGGCAGCACGCGCGTCATGGCCACCTGCGCGATCGGAGGTCAGGCCATCGGCACGGCCGCGGCATTGCTCAATGCGAAAAATGCGAGTTCAAGCTCGGAGCTTGGCACGCCGCAAGGTCTTGAGTCACTGCGCCAGCGCCTGGTTCGCGATGACGCCTTCATTCCCGGCGTGCGTCGTGCGGATTCGGCTGATCTCGCGGCGACCGCTCGCATCAGCGCCAGCTCGGAATCGGCCGAAGGTTCGGCCTCATGCGTGACCGATGGTTTCTCCCGCCACCTCAAAGCACAATGGGGGCCGTGGTCTGCCGATGAAACCCACTCCTGGAAATCACAAACGCTTCCCGCAACGCTTCGCTTGGAACTCCCCGAGCCATCGAAGATCAGCGAAGTGCACATTACCTTCGACACCGGTCTCGAGCGCGAACTCATGCTCAGCGGTAGCGACAAGTGCTCGAACAAAACCCTCCGCGGCCCGCAACCCGAGACGGCTAAACACTACCGCCTGATCATCGACGGCAAGGTCGTCGCCGAAGAACCATTCAACTATCTGCGCAAACGCATCCACCGCATTGAAACAAAGGAGTCCGCGCGGATCGTCGAACTGGAAATCCTCTCCACCCACGGCGTGGCCGAGGCCCGCGTCTTCGAGGTTTGTGTTTTCTAGAGCATCATCGAGTTGAACTGTCGTTTCTAGGGCGATCATCTTCACCGTCGATCATGAAAAGAACTCGCGCAGAGGCGTGGAGACGCGGAGGGAAAGACAAAGGGTTGGGTCGTAATAACTCTGCGCCTCTGCGTCTCAGCGCGATTTTTCTTCTCTTGTGTATGCGCCAGCTAAAACCGAAACCGTTCTAACGACCGGATCTTGTCGTTTTCCCAACGAACATCCGCGCGTTGAAGAGCGTGAGCGGTGCGTCCTGCAGCAGGCCGTGTTGGTTGTTGAGCATGGCGGCGTGGAGCGCATCGACGGCACCTGCGGCGAGATGTTGAGGACGATAGTCCATACCGGTCATGTCTTTCACTTCCTTTCCTCCGTGCCAGTTGAAGGTGGAAAATCCGATTTTTTCCGGGATCGAAAATCCTGCGGCGCGAAGGAGCGAAAGATGCTGGGGCAGGCCGATCACCGCATCGATTTTGTGACCACGCAGCCATGCTCGAAGAGCGCGTTGCGATGGCGCGTCATCGTGGAAGATCGGCGCGGGTGGTTCTTCGTTTGGCAAAAACGCGGCCAGATACCCGGCGCTGAATTGTTGGTTCACGCGACCATCCGCGCTTGCGGGCACCCACAAGCCAATTCGTTGATACCCGAGTTTTTTCAACTCGCCGACATGACGCAGCATGTCGAGGTATTGATTGGTGCTCACTCGGTGAATGCCATCGAGACGCACCGAGTAGCCGATGGTGACAAAGCAAAAAGCATCGCACGCCGCCTCGGGGAATGTCTCATCGTAGCGGATCCTCGGCGCAAGCAAGACCCCGCGAACGCCGCGTGAGCGCAAAACGCGCAACAAGGATTGCCATTCATTCACGGGATCCGAGAGCACAAATTTTTGCGCATCATATCCAAGTTCGCGCGCCCGCGCCGCCACCGACGGCCAGGTGGTTTTGAGTGTATCCTGGCTTTTGCCATCGATGATACAGGCCATCACGGAACGAAAATGTTCGGGTTGTACACGCGAGCGATAGGCTGCCAGTGCGGCGAGCGCGGGGTCGGGACGATAGCCCAGCTTATCCGCCAAGTCGCGGATCCGCGCCTTGGTCGCTGCCGCGATCTGTGGCGAATCCCGCAACGCGAGCGAGACGCAGGCAACGGTGACGCCCGCCTTGCTGGCAATGTCTTTGAGAGTAATCCGGCGCTTCATGTGAAAAATTTTAACTGATTAAATAATCATTTTAAAGCCATTTCCTAAGGAGGCACGACACTCATGTCGTGCTCTTCTCAGAAATTTTAACCGCGAAGAGGAAGAGTTATTGGTTATTTGTGATTGGTTATTGGGGATAAAGAAGAGGCTGGCTCTTCATGTGGCTGGAGCATCTTGCTCCAGGCCGTCGTTGGAGCGTCCCGCTCCATGTTCTGAACAGCCAAAGAAAAACATATTCAGAGACAATTCATCAGACGGACCTTTAGGGACAAAGGTCCCTGCCTTTGAAGATGCCGCTTCTTCATTTTCTTCCCCGTTGACTGATGACCAATGACCGATGACGCATTCTTCATGCAAACATTGATCTTCAAATTCGAAGATTTGCGATAACGCCCTAAACTCAGTCGTGATTCAATTATCCGCTCGACGCGCGGTGATTTGGGAATGAACACTGACGGCGATCGATGAGCACCGTGTTACCATGGTTTGGCGAAGCGCTTTCGTTGTGGCGTGTGTATGCCGGTCCCGTTCCGGAATCCGGGCGCAAGGGCAGCTTCGTGCCATCGCATTTCACGATCTGGCATTTGCAGGAAGGCGGGATTCGCGTTGATCTCAATGAAGAGACATATCGTTTGAAGGCGCCGACATGGGTGCTGATGCCACCGGGGCCGCGTCAGCAATTGGCCAAGGCCGGCACGCGGATGATGTCGATTCACTTTCGACTCGATGCCAAGGTGGTGGCGCGACTCGGCTGGCCGCCGATTCTTTGCTGTGATGATGTGAATGGTGTGTTGGAGGATGATGCAAACGCATTGCTTTCGGCATTCGAGAGGAGTCGTATTGGAGCCAGCCTTGCATACCTGCCGGCGGTGCCCTTGGGCATGGAGGAGTTTCTATCGATGCATGGTGCGTTTTTGAAATTTCTCAGCACTTTTCTCGGAGTTCTGGCACCGCAACTTCAAGACTTGGAAGGCAAGGATATCGACTCGCGTTTGGAATTCGTGCGACGCGACATCGCGGCCCTGCCATTGGATATCTCGCCGGACCTTGAGGCCATCGCGGCCCGGCATTCCCTCAGCCTCCGTCAACTTAACCGCCTTCACACCGAGGCTTTTGCCCAGACCTGCAATCAGTACTGGGACCAGTTGCGTGCGGAGGCGGCACGGATCAGGCTTGCCACGCCGTCCCTCACGATCAAGCAAGTGGCGCTCTCGCTCGGGTTCACCGATCTGGCATTTTTCTCCAACTGGTTTCTTCGTCACGAGCTGTGTAGGCCGCGCGAATTTCGCGAGCATCTGCTGGAAAGCCTCCAGCACCGGCAGAGTTGAGTGGCTCCACTCAGTTTCCCCACAGGGTTAGA
>JBKDYW010000240.1:0-22405 GCA_046308575.1 Verrucomicrobiota bacterium | reverse complement strand
GAGACGATCGACGGCCGACCGCTCACTGTTTCCGCCAACATCGAAATCGTCGAAGAATTGCCTTTGGTCAAACGCAGCGGAGCCAAGGGCGTGGGGCTTTACCGCACGGAATTTCTGCTGCTAGGCAGCGAGGAAATTCCTGACGAGAAGTTTCAATTCGAAACCTATTCGCGGGTGGCCACGGAAATGTCGCCGCACACCGTGATCATCCGCACGCTTGATGCGGGCGGTGACAAATTGCCGGTCGAGCCGCTCACTGAGCCTGAGCCAAATCCGTTCCTCGGCTGGCGCGGCATTCGAGTTTCACTGGCGCGACCTGCGATGTTTCGCGAGCAGATTCGCGCGATCCTGCGGGCCGGTGCGAAGGGTAAAGTTGCCGTGATGTTTCCGATGATCTCGGCACTTTCCGAAGTGCGTCGCGGCAAGGAAATGGTGCTGCGCTGCATGGACGAGCTCGACAAAGAGGGCATTCCCTTTGACTCGAATCTGCCGGTGGGCGTCATGATCGAAGTACCGGCCGCCGCGCTCTGCGCTGATTTTATCGCGCCGGAAGTGGATTTCTTTTCGATCGGCACCAACGACCTCATCCAATACACCGTCGCCGCCGACCGCGTGAATCCGCATGTGGCGGATCTTTACCGGCCGACGCATCCGGCGGTCGTGAGGTTGATCAAACGCACGATCGATGCCGCGAGTGACAATGGCATTTGGACCGGGATTTGCGGCGAAATGGCCGGCGATGTGCGACTCACGCCCTTGCTGATTGGCCTGGGTGCTGAAGAACTATCCGTGGGGCCGCAGCAGGTTTCGCGGGTGGGTCATGCGATCCGATCGCTCAGCTATGCCGAATGTGCGGCGATGTCGGACGAGGCCTTAAAGCATCCTCGCAGCCAGGGTGTGCTCGAGCTTTCGATGGAGCTGGCCCGCAAGCGCTACGGCGAATTGCTCGATTGAGGCACGGCTCAATAAATCGGCGCGTCGCTGTACGCGTCGCCGCCACCACCACCGCCGCCTGATCCTTGGATCTTGTCCTTGGTCCAGATCACTGCCTGCTTGGTGTCACGGTACATGCCGATGATCGTGTTGCAGGAATTGAGAGATACCAAAGCAATCGCGAGCAGTACGATTTTCATGGGCCCTCGATTAGCCCTAAGAAATCCTTCGGAAAAGCAAAAAATACATAGATCCGAAATAATTTCGGGCATTTTCCGAGTGTTTCCAGCCTCGAGGCGCACGAAAAAACCCGCGCGATCCGGGTGGAATTTGCTTTACAAAGGCCGGGCGCTTCCTATTTTCCGCGTCCCGATTCGCCCCTGCGGTCGGCAACAACCAACTTTTTTCCCGTCATGAAAGTCCTCTCCTCACTTGCCTCCGCCAAGCGCCGTCACGCTGATTGCCAAGTCGTGAAACGCAAAGGAACGGTCTATGTGATCTGCAAATCGAACCCGAAGTTCAAGGCCCGCCAAGGAGCGACTCCCGGCACCCGCCTTTCGAAGAAGGGTCTGTGATTTTCATCAGGAGGTTTCAGCTGCCCGCTTGGCGCTGAATCGTTTCTACCGATGCCGCCCATTTTGGCGGCATCTTTTATTTGTGGCGCGAGGATCAATTGCGCGCCAAGTGCTCGAGCACGCGGCATGCGGCGGTGAGGCCGAAGTTGGCTGTCACATGGGTCGCGGTGCCAAAGCCCGAGGCGCAATTGAGCCGCAGCTCCGCATCGTCGGGACGCTCGCCCGATACCGTGCCGTCGCATTGCGGGTAGGCCTGCGGTTCGTCGGAGAACACCGCGTCGATGCCGAGCGGCGCGGGCTTTTCGCCGAGAGGAGTTTTGGGAAATCCGTGTTCGCGGCGCAGCGTGCGGCGCAGTTGATGGAGCAGGGGATCTTTGCCGCTGTGGGCGAGGTCAGCGACGCGGATGCGCGTCGGATCGCGACGACCGCCGGCGCCGCCGCAGGTGACGGTGAAGATGCCGCGGCGATGGCATTCGGCGATGAGAAATGCCTTGTGGCGTGATTGATCGATCGCATCGACGACCGCATCAAAGCCGGGGTCGAGGATTTCGGCCGCGGAGTTTTCGGTGAAAAATTGCTGACGGATGTGGACCTCGGCATCGGGGTTGATCGCTCTGGCGCGTTCGGCCATGGCATCGGTTTTTTGTCGGCCGATCTGGCCATCCATCGCGTGGAGTTGGCGGTTCACATTCGTGATGCAGATTTCATCGAGGTCGACGAGTGTCAGGTGGCCGATGCCCGATCGCGCGAGTGCTTCGACCGCCCATGATCCGACGCCGCCAACGCCGATGATGGCGACGCGTGCCCTGAGGAAGCGGCGTGTGGCGGCTTCGCCGTAGAGTCGGGCGATGCCGCCAAAGCGGGTGGGGATGGGTTCGCTCAAGCGGGGGATGGTGGGAGGTTGGCTGCGAGCCAGAGGCTGGCGTGGATTTTGAAATCGACGAGTTTGCCGGCGGCTTCTTGCGCAGCGAGCCATTGGGGCAACTCAGCACGCGGCACATGATGCACGATGATGTTTTCGCAGCCGACACCACCGCCTTGATGTTCGCGTACGAGGTCGCTTGCCAAAAATAGGTGGGTGATTTCCGGCGTCATGCCGGCGGATGTTGGGCTCGCGATGAGTTGCCGGATTGTGCCCGCGCGGTAGCCGGTTTCCTCGAGCAATTCGCGTGCGGCCGTATCGGCCAGCGATTCGCCGTGGTGTTCTTCTTCATCGCCGACGATGCCGGCGGGGATTTCGATCACATGGCGCTGGGGCGGAATGCGAAATTGTTCGATCAGCACCACTTCGTCATCGGGCGTGATCGGGAGGATGCCGACGCATGCATCGGAATGCGGGCGGCGGACGAAATCCCATGTGCCAATGCGTTCAAGGCTCAGCCAGCGGGTTTCGTAAAGTTTCTCGGAGGTGGGCATGGAGTCGATTGATGGAAGAAACATTGGCGCAGGATGCCAAGGCAGTCTAGTGGTGGCGCGCGCTGATGTCCCGGTACGATTTCCAAATTCCCCTGACCTTCAAGCACCGTATCGTTTTCACGCGCGATGTGTTTAGCGCTGGGCTGCAGGATTTGGCGGATTTATTTGCCGATGTCGCGGGTGAAAAGCGCGGGCTGATTCTGATCGAGGATGCGGTGGCGCGGGGCAGGCCGGGCTTGGAGTCCGCTGCGCGGGAGGGCATGAGTTCGATCGGATTTGAAATTGCCGGCCTTGCGGTGTTGCCCGGTGGCGAGCAGGTCAAGTCCGACGATGCCTTGGCGCGCGAAGTGTGGCGTCTCATCGATGCCGCGCATCTCGATCGCCATTCGTTCATTGTTGTCATCGGCGGCGGGGCTTTTCTCGATGCGGTAGGTTTTGCTGCGGCCACCGCGCATCGCGGCATGAGGCTGGTGCGCGTGCCCACCACCACCTTGGCGCAATGCGACAGCGGCGTGGGGGTGAAGTGCGCGATCAATGGCTTTGGCAAAAAAAATTGGATCGGTAGTTTCGCCGTGCCCTACGCGGTGGTGAATGATTTTGCTTTCTTGCAAAGCCTCGATCCCATCACGCAACGCGCCGGCCTGATCGAGGCGGTGAAGGTTGCCTTGGTGAAAGACCGTGAATTTTTCGAGTGGATCGAAGCGCGGCTTGCGGGCCTTGCGGCATTGGAAGCGCCGCTGCTCGAAGCATGCGTCGAGCGCTCCGCCATGTTACACGCGCGGCACATCGCCGAAGGTGGCGATGCCTTCGAATCGGGCAGCAGCCGTCCGCTCGACTTTGGCCATTGGGCAGCGCACAAGCTTGAATCGATGACCGGTGGCGAGCTCTCTCACGCCCCGGCTGTCGCCATAGGTCTTGCGCTTGATGTGCTTTATTCGGTTGAGGCCGGACTTTTTTCGTCAGCGCTGGCCGAAAGGGTGTTGGCAGTGATTTCGGGTCTGGGCCTTGCGACATTTCATCCGGCGCTTGATCAGCGTGATGCCTGCGGGCGCAGGGTAGTGCTCGATGGCTTGGAGGAATTTCGTGAGCACCTGGGTGGTCGCCTGACCGTGATGATGCTGGGCGACATTGGCCGCGGCGTGGATGTCCACGAGCTTGATACGGATGCCCTGGGGCGTTGCATCGACCGGCTTTGCGACATGGCCTGAGACCTTGCTTGGCCGCAGTTTGCAGGCATTTCCGCGCCACGATAATTCTTGATTTTTTTTCGGGAATCTTCCTATTGGGCCCATGTCTTCACGACTTCTAACCCATGTTTTGTGCCTTGCGGCATCCGTGACCTTTGTGAATGCGGCGGTTTCCCTTCCCGGAGAGCAATCGATCGCCTCTTTGCCAACCGGCGCGGATGGTCCTGCCAAGGAAGCTTTGGAAGCCTTCACCACAGGTCGTCATTTCAAGGCTGTCGAGCTCGCCAAGCCGCTTGCCGAAAAAGGAAATGCCGAGGCGCAGTACCTTTTGGGGTTTGCCCATGAGACCGGTCAAGGTACCGAAGTCTCGAGGGAAAAAGCCCTCGAGTTTTATCGCAAAGCGGCTGCCTCGAAGCACCGCGATGCGATTTATCGCCTCTCATTCATCCTGCTTGCCTCCGACAAGGAATCCGAACGCGAGCAAGCCCGCGCGCAACTTGAAGAGGCCGCAAAGAGTGATCCGGCAATCGCCGCCCGCATTTTGGGTGAAGCCTACCTTCGTGGTCGCCTCACCCCCACGCCCGATCCTGACAAGGCAATCTTCTGGTGGAAGCGCGCCGCGGATGCCGGCGATGTCTTGTCGATGTCGCTCATCGGCCGTTTTTATGAAGGTCAGTTTGGTTTCCCCGAACTGCGTGATGTGAAGGCATCGCTGGAGTACTACACCAAGGCTGCGGGTCTTGGAAATCCCGCCGCCATGGCCGCGCTTGGTTCGCGTTACCTCAGCGGCGATGAAAAATTCCGCGATGAAGCCAAGGGTCGTGAGTGGCTCAAGAAGGCGATCGACGGCAAGGAGTTCACGGCCTACCTCGCGCTCGGTGACTATGAGGAAAATGTCAAAAAGAACCTCAAGGAAGCTCTCGCTCAATACGAGCGCGGCAAGGATGCCGGTCAGATTGATTGCATGCTTCGCTCCGCCGATTTCTACATCCAGGGCAAGGGCGTGGCCAAAGATATCGATCGCGGCATCACCATCCTTCGCAAGGCGGCGGAAGCCGGCAACCCGGTTGCCAACCTGCGCCTCGCTGCATTGATCCTTTCTCAAGAGAAGCCCGATATTCTTGCCGGATACGGATTTCTCCTGGCATCCGCCAATGGCAATCTTCCCGAGGCCCAGAACGAGCTCGGTCTGCTTTACCTCTCCGGCAAAATGGGCGTGGCAGACCCATCGGCAGGTTTGGCCTGGCTCACGCGCGCGGCACAAAACGGATTTGCCCAAGCCCAGTTCAACCTCGCGGTGCTCTATGATCGCGGCGCGGGTGGCGTGGCGCGCAACATCGATAATGCGGGTCAACTTTACATGATGGCTGCCAACCAAGGCCATGGCCCTGCGACTCTTGCGCTGGCCCGCCTCCTTAATGACGGCGTTGGCCTCAAGGCTGATCCGGTCAAGGCATGGGCGATCGCAACCCTTGCTGCCGAGCGTGGTGAGAAGGACGCGTCGAAATTGGCCGATGACATCGCCGAGAAATTTGACGCCAAACAGCGCGAGCAAGCAAACAAGGAGCTTCAGAGCATCAAGTCGAACAAGCCCGCGCCCGCGAAGGTGCCGGAGCCTAAGCCGGCGGTCGCTCCCAAGAAGTGATCTTATCGCCAACGCAAAAACATTTCGGGCGCGGCAGCATTTGCCGCGCCCTTTTTGTTTGCACGATCAGTGCGCCAAGAAGAGGGCTTGCGATGAGCCGTGGC
This sequence comes from Verrucomicrobiota bacterium, assembly GCA_046308575.1. Taxonomy (GTDB): domain Bacteria; phylum Verrucomicrobiota; class Verrucomicrobiia; order Verrucomicrobiales; family Akkermansiaceae; genus Luteolibacter. Next base: position 16,545 of record JBKDYW010000240.1, on the reverse strand, counting down.
GCGTTCAGACTTCGGCAGTGAACATCCTTGTGACTGCCGGTCCCACCCGCGAGCCGATTGATCCGGTGCGTTTCATCGGCAACCGATCGTCGGGCAAGATGGGATATGAAATCGCCGCGGCCTTCGCGCGCGAAGGTCACACGGTCCTGCTCGTTTCGGGGCCGACCTCACTGGATGTGCCCGATGGTGTGGATTTTCTGCCGGTGGAAACCGCGGGCGAAATGCATGAGGCGGTGGCGAGCCACATCGGGCGCATGCAAGTCGCGGTGTTTGCCGCGGCGGTGGCTGATTACACGCCATCCACGGTCGAGAAGGAAAAAATCAAGAAGTCCGCCGACACGCTGACGCTTGAATTGGTGCGCACGCAGGACATCCTTGGTTCATGCCGCAGCAAGCATGGCTTTGCCGGCACGCTGGTTGGATTTGCCGCCGAGACCGAAAACCTGATCGCTCACGCCCGCGAAAAACTGACTCGCAAGCAATGCGACCTGATCATCGCCAACGATGTTTCCAAACCCGGTATCGGCTTTGAGTCGGATCATAACGAAGTCACCCTCGTCTATCCCGACCGCATCGAACAGCTTCCGCTTGCCAGCAAGCATGATCTCGCCCATCAACTCGTTCGTGCGATTCTGATGCTTCACGCTGAGAAAAGCGCCACCCACTGATTTTCCCCTACGCCCATGACCGATCTCGCCCTTGCCACCGATGCCGCGCTCGCCGCGGGTAAACTTCTCCGACAACACTTCGGCAGCGATGCCACAGTCGACGAGGCGACGCAGCACGACATCAAGCTCGCGCTCGACAAGGAATCACAGGAATTGATCACCGGCATCCTGCTCGGCGCGCGGCCCGGCGACGCGCTCTATGGCGAGGAAGGCATCGCGGGCAATCAGGACTCCGACCGCCAATGGATCGTTGATCCGATCGATGGCACGGTGAATTTTTTCTATGGCATTCCGCATTTCTGCGTGTCGATCGCGTTGCGCGTCGCCGGTGAAATTGTGGTGGGCGTGATTCATGACCCGATGGTCGGCGAGACATGGACCGTGGAAAAAGGCGGTGCGCCGATGCTTGATGGCAAGCCGATCAGAGTGAGCTCACGCGCGAGTTTTGACGAATCCATTTTGTTCGTCGGCTGCGGCAAGGACGAAGCGGCGAAGAAGACCGGCATCGAGCGTTTTCACCGCGCATCATTGAAGGCGCGCAAGATGCGCATGATGGGATCGGCGGCACTCGGCATGGCCTACATCGCAAGCGGCCGCCTCGACGCCTACATCGAATCACGCATTTCGCTGTGGGACATCGCTGCCGGCCAACTCCTCGTCGAAGCGGCAGGCGGCAAGGTCGAGCTTACTGCGGTCGAAGGTCACGCCGACGCATGGTCGATCGTGGCGAGCAACGGTGTGTTGCCGCTTTCCGAAATCCTTTGATCGTCGCGATTTGTTTTTCACTTCACCCACTCCCTCACAAACATGGTTGGAATCGGCTATGATGTTCATCGTTTTTCGGAAAATCGCCGCTTGGTTCTTGGTGGCGTGACGATTCCGCACAGCCATGGATTGGAGGGTCACTCCGATGCCGATGTGCTTTGCCACGCGATTGCCGATGCGGTGCTTGGCGCGATGGGCTTGCCGGATATCGGTTATTATTTCCCGCCCGGTGATCCGGCCTGCGAGGGGATTTCTTCGCTGAAGATTTTGGAAAAATGCCGTGATCTTGCGGCGGAGGCGGGCATGCGGATCGTGAATGTCGATTCGACGCTGATCGCCGAGGCGCCCAAGGTCTTGCCGCATCGTGATGCGATGAAGTCGAACATCGGTACCGCATTGGGCATCGCGCCGGAGCGGGTTGGTGTGAAGGCGACGACCAACGAAGCGATGGGATTTATCGGTCGTGGCGAGGGCATCGCGGCAATGGCAGTCGTGCAGGTTGAGCCCTCATGAGGCACCGCCGATGCGCGCGATCAATTCCTCGCGCGTTGATGGAAGCGCGCCAAGCGTTTCGCGCAGCGAGCTGGATGGCTCGCGTTTCTCGTGCAGGATTCCCATCATCGTCGCGAGCTCGCGCTCGAAGTGCAGCAGCGCGCGCATGGTGGGCTCGTTGCTGTCGATGTGATTGAGCGCACGCACGAGAAGTTGGTAAAGCTGTGGCTCGGGGTGTTCCGGCTCGACGGCGGATTCGGCGAGCTGGCAGCAGTAAGCGGCAAACAGCGTGCTGCCGTAATTTTTTCTCAGTCCTTCGCGCCAATCATGGATCACCACTTCGCGCAGCGCGTGCAACTCGCCCTTGCGAGCCGATTGAAAACTGATTTCGCCGCCAAAAAAAAGGTCGAGCCTTCCCGCGAAGGGACTGCCCGGCCGGCGAGCGCCTTTGGCAACGGTCTTGATCAGCCCGTGTGATTCCGTGAACCAGTGAACGATCAGGCTGGTGTCGGTGAGTCGCGTGAGGCGAATGACGATGGCCCGCGTCGGGTGCACGCGATGAGCATTGAAAATGCGTGCGGGCTTGACGATGCAAAAGCGCGGTGGGGTTTGCCATGTTGGGTGAGCTGATCGAATTGCGTGCTGGCGGCCGCTTCGGCGGCGGTTTATCACAGCGGCGTGAGTGACGCCCGAGCGCTGATATTTGAGACCTCGACGCCGCATGCGACGCTGGCGCGTGTGGGTGCTGGCTTGGACGAGCGCGGATTTTCGAGCGATCGGAATCACAACGCGCTTTTGTTTGGTCCGCTAAATGAATTGCTCGGCGAGGATCGTCAGGTCGACCTCGTGCTCGTTGGCAGCGGGCCCGGAAGTTACAGCGGCACGCGCGTTGGGATCGCGGCGGCGCAAGGGGTTGCGATCGCGATGGGCTGCCCGGCAGTTGCCGTGCCATCATTGCTTGCCGTGCCGTCGGTCGCATCGGGCAAGCCGGCGCTCGCGATTGGCGATGCGCGTCGCGGCAGTTTTTGGACAACGCAAGTGGCGGATTTCAAACTCAGCGCCGCACCATCGCTGTGTGATGCGGCAGGTTTGCATGAGCGTGTTGCAAACGCGCTCGATGAGGGCATGGTGGTTTTTTCATGCGAGGAAATCGCACGCTTTCCATTGCCCGAGGAAATTTGCGCAAGGCTTTCGTTCGAAGTGCCATCTGCCACGCGCTTGTGGCGTGCATGGCAATCGACCGATGAAGCAACACGCCGCGCATGGTCGGCGGAAATTCCGCAGCCGATTTACATCAAGCCCCCGCACATCACGCCGGCGAAACCCCGGAATCCCACCATCCGGGTTGATTCCCGGTCTTCCACTTGATGTTGCAGCCGCTGCTTGGGTAAGGGCGTGCAGGAGCAGCCTTGCCATCGAGCATTAGGCGCGCGGCGGCGAGCATGTCCGCGCCATCGGCGCTTTGATTCGAGCGTGGTCGTGAGTTGTCAAATTGGCCGGTGTAGAACAGCTGCAGTTTGCTGTCGAAGAGGAAAAAATCCGGCGTGCATGCCGCGCCGTAGGCGAGTGCGATGGCTTGGGATTCATCGACGAGATAGGGGAATTCCCAGCGGTGTTTTTCGGCGAAGGCAGGCATCAATGCCGGGGCATCCTGCGGGTAGTTTGCGCTGTCATTGGAATTGATTACGACCGTGTGCACGCCCTCGGCGGCCAGTGTGCGGGCGACATCGCCAAGCGCATCGGCGAGGTGGACAACGAAGGGGCAGTGGTTGCAGGCAAACACCACCAGCAGTCCGCGCGGGCCTGCGGCATCTTGCAGTGAGACCATGCGGCCATCGGCGTCGGGCAGTGAAAATGCGGGCGCGGCATCGCTGGCGCCAAGACGGAATGTGGAGCGGACTTCGGACATGCGGGGACCCTAGCACCCGGACCGCGTGTGAGAAATGCTTTTCCACCTTGGACAGCCACGCGATTCAGGGTCATGTTCTGCGCGCCATGCAGGCCGATCTTTCCACCGCCGAGCTGGCGCGATATTCGCGTCACCTTCTGATCCCCGACATCGGGGTCGAGGGGCAACTGCGTTTGAAAAATGCCTCCGTGCTTTTGATCGGCACCGGTGCCTTGGGCTCGCCTGCGGCACTTTACCTTGCCGCCGCCGGTGTCGGCCGTCTCGGCTTGGTCGATGACGATGAGGTCGATGTTTCCAACCTCCACCGCCAGGTGCTGCACGGCGAATCATGGATCGGAAAACCCAAACTCGAGAGCGCGGCTGCGCGCTTGCGCGAAATCAATCCGCATGTGGAGCTCGAACTTCATCGCGTGAGGCTCGCTCCCGACAACGCGATGGCCATCGCTGCACGATACGATGTGCTCGTCGATGGCTCCGACAATTTCCCCACGCGCTTTCTCACCAATGATGTCGCGTGCCTTCTCAAGAAGCCCTTGGTGTATGGCGCGATCCATCGCTTTGAGGGTCAGGCAACAATTTTCGCGCCGCATCTGGGCGGGCCTTGCTATCGCTGCATGGTGCCGGAGATGCCCTCACCGGGAAGCGTGCCGTCGTGTGCGGAAGCCGGTGTGCTGGGCGTGTTGCCGGGCATCATTGGTTCGATCCAAGCGATGGAAACGCTCAAGCTGATCCTCGGCATCGGTGAGTTGCCGCTCGGAAAACTCACGGTGTACGACGCGCTCAAGTCATCATTTCGCAGCCTGCGCATCAGTCGCGATCCGCAATGCCGTTTGTGCGGCGCGTCGCCAACAATCGACTCCGTCGCAAATGCCGAAACGCTGGCATCGATCGCCTGCACGGCATCTCGTGATGAGGTGCCGACGATCACGACCGACCGTTTGCGCGAGATTTTGAGTGGTGCATTTGACGGACTCCTCATCGATGTGCGTGAGCCTCACGAGCATGCGGTCTCACGGATCGATGGCGCGCGCCTGATCCCGCTGCGTGAGCTTCCCGTGCAGCTCGGCGAACTGCCGCGCGACCGTGAAATCATCGTTCATTGCAAATCCGGCGCCCGCTCGGCCCGGGCGGTGAAACTCTTGCTGGAGAGCGGTTTCCCGCGCGTGACGAATGTGCAAGGCGGGATCGACGCTTGGCTTGCCGGCCGGTGAGCGGCGGTTTGGTTCGTCACAAAAAGTGTTGGCGGCTGCCCCTGCGGCGTTGAAACTCGGGCCATCAGCGGGGTCCGCCCTTTGCGACCAAATTGTCACATGCGATGGTTTTCCGCTGTCCGCCCCAGCCGCCTAGTATCACTCGAAATGCACCGGATCTTAATCGTTGAAGACGAACAGGACATTGCCGACCTGATTGGCTTCAATCTCGAGCGGGCGGGCTACGAGGTGCTAAAAGCCTACGACGGCATCAAGGGCTGTGAGCTGGCCCTGCGCGAAAGGCCGGACCTGATCGTTTTGGATGTGATGTTGCCCGGCCGCGATGGCTATTCGGTGTTTCGGGAAATCCGCCGCGACCCGCGTTGTGCGGAAATTCCGGTGATCATTCTCACCGCGCGCGCACAGACCGAGGATCGCATCCACGGGCTTGAGGCCGGTGCCGACGATTACCTCACCAAGCCGTTCAGCCCGAAGGAGCTCTTGCTCCGCGTGCAGGCCATCCTCAAGCGCGCCGACCCCGCTCCCGGTTCGGTCGATTTCGAGCACGGGCCTTTCCGATTTGATAAAAACTCGCTGAAATTTTATCTCCGTGATGAACCGGTCGAGCTGACCTCCACCGAATTCAAGCTCATGCTTTTCCTGGCCGAGCGCGCCGGAAAACCGCAGGAGCGCAATGCCCTTTTGCGTACGGTATGGGGCTACAGCGATGCGGCCTACAGTCGCACGCTTGATACCCACATGAAAAGGTTGCGCCAGAAACTTGGCACTTATGGGGCTTGGGTTCACACGATTCGCGGCATAGGCTACAGCATCGCCCAGCCCGAAGAATGACCGCGTTCGCCATCACCGCCACACTCGCCGCCCTGATTCTGCTGGTGGCGCTTGTCTCATTCAAAGTTCGCCACGCTCGCTTCGCCAAAAAAATGAAATCCCAAGTCCTCGAACTCACCCGGCTTTGCCAAGGTGAAACCGAGCAGGCGCGCGACGAGCGCAATCTGCTGCTCGACGCGCTTGGCGATGCCTTCATTCTCGTGAATTCCGAAGGCGTGATCCGATTTGCAAATTCCGCCGCCCACCAACTTTTCGGCAACCGCGAACTCAACGGCCGCCACATCCGCGAAGCGTTTCCCGATCCGCGGCTCATCGACTCGATCTTGCCATGCATCAGCACGGGCGAACCAGTGCGCTCGGAACTTGTTCTCCCGCAACAAAGCTCGCCGCTCGGCGACTCGGAAAACCGTGGCATCAATGCCTGGCGCGTCGATGCTGCCCGCCTTCCAAATGCCCTGCGCGGCGGCTCGACCACCCGCGTGATCATCCGCGACCTAACCGCCGAGCATCAAACCGAACAGATCCGCAAGGACTTCGTCGCCAACGCATCGCACGAACTCCGCACGCCGCTCGCCATCATCAACGGCTACCTTGAAAACCTGATCGAGGACGACATGGTCAGTGACCGTGACATCGCGCGTCACTATCTCGGCATCATGCGCAAACACGCCGATCGCATCTCGCGCATCGTCGAGGACATGCTCGTCATTTCGCGGCTCGAATCCGGAGAGGCATCAACGCTCAAGCTCGAGCCGTTCTTTGTCGGTTCCTGTGTGAACGACGTACTCGAACGCCTCGAATCGGTGATCCGCAACCAAGGCGCCGATGTGCAAAACCTGTTGCCGGCCAAAGGCCCGCTCATTCACGGTGACCGCTTTTACTGGACCCAAGTTTTCTTCAACCTCATCGAAAATGCGCTCAAGCAAAACCCTCATCCAGGTCTGCGCGTCGAAGTCGGCTGCGAGGAAACTGCCGACACCTACCGCGTGTGGGTGAGCGACAATGGCATCGGCATTCCGAGCGATGATCTGCCCCACATTTTCCGTCGCTTCTATCGTGTCGAGAAACATCACTCGCAGCGCGAGATCAAGGGCACCGGCCTCGGGCTCTCGATCGTCAAACGCGCGATCGAAGCTCACGGCGCCACGATTCAGGTCACCTCGACCCCCGGTCAGGAAACGCGCTTCCTGATCTCCATGCCCAAACAATCCTGAACCAGCAGGCTTGATTGATGGGATAAACACAGCAATTTTGCGGGCTCTTTCTTTTTTAATTTTTGGCACGAATTTTGCTTCATATTTGATTTAATGCTGCGCATCATGGCGGTGGCTAAAAGCCGTCGGCCATGTCGGAAGTCTCCCTCCACCAGTCGCTCTCGCAGAGCCAGACGCTCGCGCCGCAGATGCGCAAGAGCCTGGAGATTCTGCAGGCCAGCACGCTGGAGCTCACGCAGATCATCAGTCAGGCACTTGAGACCAATCCGGTGCTCGAGGATGCGACCGAGTCGATTTCGCTCGATGCCGAGGGGCCTGATGCAGATGAGGTGGATTCGTTGGGTTATCTGAATGAAACCGACGACGACTGGCGTGACAGTCGGATTCTTGAGGGTCGGGTAGCGCAGTGGACGGGTGAGGATGAGGAGCGGCGTCAGCATTTGTACGAATCGATCGTCGCGCCGGTGACCTTGCAGCAGCATTTGCAGCAGCAACTCGATCTCTCGATGGTTGATCCGGCGGTGCGTGAGGCGGCTCAGGCGATTCTTGGCAATCTCGATGAGCGAGGATTTCTCGATCTGCCCGCAAAGGATTTGGGTGTCAGGCTTGGGATCAAGCCCGCCTACCTGAAAGCGGCGTTGCGCTTGGTGCAGACTTTCGATCCGGCGGGCGTTGGCGCGGCAAACATCACCGAGTCGCTCTTGCTGCAGTTGGAGCGAAAGGGTGGTACGGAAACCATCGAATACAAGGTCGTGCGCGATCACCTCGAGGACCTTGCGCGCAAGCGTCATCCGCAGATTGCCAAAGCCCTTGGCACCAGCATCGAACGCATCACCGAGGCGGCCTCGCGCATTGGTCGGCTCACGCCGAATCCCGGTGGTGACTTCAACCCATCGGGAAATCCTTACATACAGCCCGATGTGATCATCGAACGCGACGAGGATGGAAGTCTTTCGGCCCGGCTCACCGGTGAAAATTTGCCCGACCTTCGCATCAACGATTTTTACAAGGACATGCTTGGGAAAGATGGGGTCAATGCCAAGGCGCGTCAGTTTTTGCGCGATCAGATCCGCGACGGCCGCAGTTTGATTCGGTCGATTTCACTCCGTCAGGAAACGATTCTTGCGATTGCCCACAAGCTCATCGCGCATCAGGCGGATTTCTTCAACAAGGGCCCTCGTCATTTGCGGCCGCTCACGATGAATGAGATCGCCGACGAATTGGGCATGCATGCGACCACCGTTTCGCGCGCGGTTGCCGGCAAGTATCTGCAAACGCCGCAGGGGCTGATGGAAATGCGTTCGTTCTTTGCCACGGGGTATCAGACGCGTGATGGCGAGGAAGTTTCCAACACCGGCGTGCGTGAGGCGATCCAGCAATTGGTTGCGGCGGAAAATCCTGCCAAACCGCTCTCCGACGAGGCGCTCATGAAGGCACTCGCCAAGCAAGGCATCAAGGTCGCGCGCCGCACCGTCGCCAAGTACCGCGAGCAGCTCAACATCCTGCCTTCGCATTTGAGGAAATCGTTTTGAGCGGGGCTACGCGGGGTGAGTTTGAAGTTTCACGCTTCGGCAGCGCTCGCGTTGCTTTGCTTGTTTTTTCTCAAGCGGCGCACGGGCAGGTGTTGTGGCAATAATGCTGAAAAAGCATGCACGAGCGGGTAGGAAAGCAGAGCGGCGAGCACGCCGGAGACCATTGTGCCGAGCACGAAGCTGGCGGCGTTGAACATGCCGACCTTGGGCACATGGAATTGCACATGTGAGAGGAAATGCGGCATCGGTACGCTGAGTGAATCGCGCAGCCAATTGCCAAGGAAGCATTGCCCGAACAAAATTGCCGGTGTGGTGACCGGGTTGCTGATCCAGCAGGCGGCGAATGCGAAAGGGACATTGGCGCGGAAACGAATCGCGAGCAGTATTGCGACGATGGATTGGAAGGGCATCGGCATCAGCGAGAAAAACATGCCGATGGCGAGGCCTGCGGCGACGGTGTCGCGGCAGGGGATCCACAAGCGTCGGTCGGCCACCGGTCGTGACAGGGCGCGCCACCATGCGCGGTCCCGCAGGTGCGGATGCCGAATGGTCCGCAGCGAGCTTCGCACGAGTTTCAAATAGCTCTTTTTCATCGGCCGCACCGAAAGTTCGGATGGGAGCGGGGGACATTCAATCGCAAAACCCTTGCAGACTTGTCCGCCGCCGCTCCAGAGTGAGCGCGAAATCATGCAAGCTTGGCAAGCCCTCATCCTTGGAATCATCGAAGGCATCACCGAATACCTTCCCATCAGCTCGACCGGTCACTTGCTCGTTGCGCAGCAACTCATGGGCATCGGCTCGACATCGCCGCAGGACAAGATCGCGGCCGACGCTTTTGCCATCTGCATCCAAGGCGGCGCGATCCTCGCCGTGCTGGGGCTCTATCGCGAGCGTGTGCTGCGCGTGATCCGCGGCATGTTGGGATGCGACGGAGAAGGCTTGCGGCTCGGGCTGGCATTGATCGCCGGATTTATTCCTGCAGCGGTATTCGGTCTCCTCTTTGACGATTGGATCGAATCGAAACTTTTCGGCATGTGGCCGGTCATCTTCGCATGGATCGTCGGCGGCGTGCTGATTCTTGCCGCAGTGTGGTGGCGCAAAAAAAATCCGGCCCAGTCTGGCGGACGCGACCTTCGCGAGCTGACATGGAAGCTGGCATTGATCATTGGCTTGCTGCAATGCGTTGCGATGTGGCCGGGCACGAGTCGGAGCCTGATGACGATTGTCGGCGGCCTGCTCGTTGGGCTGTCGGTGACTGCCGCAGTGGAGTTTTCATTTTTGCTCGGCGTGCTCACGCTCACGGCGGCGACAGCAAAGAAAGCCGTTTGGCCGGTGGATGGGCTTGATCCCGCCTACGATGTCTGGTTCGGCGGTGCGAAGCTGATGTGGCAGACCTATGGCGCGATGCCGATCATCGTCGGAGTTGCGGCCGCCACCATCTCGGCCGCGGTTGCGGTGAAGTGGTTGGTGAATTATTTGCAAAGCCACGGACTCTCGCTCTTTGCGTGGTATCGCATCGCGATCGGCCTTGCGATGGCGGGCGTCGTTGCCCTCGGGTGGATCGAGGCCTGAGCAAATTTTGCGTTCTAACAGAAACGCACCATGTCCTTGATGAATTGGCCCCAGAGGAAAATCAGGCCGCGCTTTGAGTACTGGAAATGACCGTCGCCGGTGAGGCGGATGATCCCGCAGGCGAGGTTGTGTGAGACCTGCCTGCGCATTTCCTCTTCGAGGGATTCCTCGATGCGCTCGGGGTCGGGGATCCTCAGTTCTTTGAGCGGCACATTCCTTGCGCCGAGGTAGCCGCGGTGGTCGCGCAGGATTTCATGAAAGCAATTTTTGCCGCAAGCCACATGGTTCCAGCGGACTTCCGGCGGGCAGCGCAGGGTGGGTGCGAAGGGGAAATTGGTCGTGCGCCAGATGCGCCCTTGGCTGTCGTGCGAGGTGATCGAAACAAACGCGAAGACCACATCGCTCTGCTCGCAAAGGCAGACGGACGAGACTGCGCGTTCTTCGGGGTGCCAGAACAAACGAAAGAACTGCCGCATGCCGTCCCATTCCCAACCGCAATCCGAAACATGCTCGAAGCCTGCTTCCTCCATCGCCGCCGTGGCTTCAATGGCATTGGGGAAATAGGCGGGATTCGGGATCGGTTTTTGACTCAATCGATTTTCCACCGGCAGGCGCAAGCGGCGGATCCGCGTGAGCAGCTCGACCCAGGGCAAGAACAGCCACAGCGATGCTCCCGCCAGGCCACCGAGCAAGCTGCCCGTGAGAAAAAACATCAGCAGGAAACTCGCGGTGATGAAAACCAAGGCGCCCAATTTCCGCATCATGCGGCGGCGTGAGGCACGCAAGGCCACCGCCAACATCAACATTCCCAAAACCATCAAAGTCGCGCGCATCGATCACGAGTTTCTCAAGCAGATAGGGTGCAAAAACACCCCCCACACGAGTTCCACGATTGCTGCCCGCACGCAAGCGCTTGTTGCCTCGAATGCCACATTAGCCGCAATTTCAGCCAATTTGCAGCGGATTGACCTCAATCACGCCTTGCCACGCGCCCGAAAACGAGGCATAGCCCCGCGTCCTGCCGCAAGGCCACCCCATTCCATGTCCCTCAATATTCGCAACCTCGCCATCATTGCCCACGTTGATCACGGCAAGACCACCCTCGTCGACCAACTCCTTCAGGCCGGCGGCACTTACCGTGAAAACCAGGCCGTCACCGAACGCGCCATGGACTCGATGGACCTCGAGCGTGAGAAGGGCATCACCATCAAGGCCAAGAACACCTCGGTCCACTGGGAAGGCCACACGATCAACATCGTCGATACTCCGGGTCACGCCGACTTCGGTGCCGAGGTCGAGCGCGTGATGAAGATGGTCGATGGCGTGCTGTTGGTTGTTGATGCCTTTGGCGGACCACAGGCGCAGACGCGTTTCGTTTTGCGCAAGGCGCTGGCGGAGGGCCTCAAGCCGATCGTCGTGATCAACAAGATCGACCGCCCGCTCGCCGATCCGCTCAAGGTTCGCGACCAGGTGCTTGAGCTTTTCCTCGACCTCGACGCGACCGAAGACCAGTTCAACGCGCCTTTCGTTTATGGTTCGGCGCGCGACGGTTATTTCATGGATCATCCCGAGGATGAGAAAAAGGACTGCATTCCGTTGCTCAAGAAAATCGTCGAGTTCATTCCCGAGCCGCAGGCCGATCCTTCCGCGCCATTTTCGATGCTCGTTTCCAACATCGAGTGGGATGATTATGTCGGCCGTGTTGCGGTCGGCAAGGTGCTCGGTGGCAGCGTGAAAAAAGGCGACACGATTTGGCTGCTGCGCAAGGACGGCACCAAGCAGCAATCGAAGGTGATGAAAACTTTCAGCTACTCGGGCCTTGCGACGCATGACTCGGAAGGTGGCACCGCAGGTGGCATCGTCGGCGTGGCAGCGGGCATCGAGAGTGTCGACATTGGTGAAACGCTTGCCGGTTCGCCGGATGTTGTGGCGCTGCCATTTGTCGAGATCGACCCGCCGACCGTGCAGATGCAATTTTCGATCAACGACGGACCACTTGCCGGCAAGGAAGGCAAGCATGTCACTTCGCGCGCGATCCGTGAGCGCCTGATGCGCGAGTTGAAAACCAACATTTCGATTCAGGTCGAGGACACTGATCAAGCCGGGGTCTTCAATGTTTCCGCGCGTGGTGCGATGCAGATCGCGGTGCTGGTCGAACAAATGCGCCGCGAGGGATTCGAGGTCTGCGTTTCAAGGCCGATGGTGATCTACCGTCGCGACGAAGGCGGCAAGTTGCTCGAACCCTACGAGACGCTCTACATCGAGGCACCGGGCGATTACACTCAGGGCATTCTCAAGTCGCTCGCCAACCGCAAGGGCCTCATGGAACACATGGACACCGAGCCGAGCGGCCGCACCTTCATCCAAGCGGTGATCCCAACGCGCGGCTTGATCGGTTTCGAAACCGAGTTGGTGAACCTCACCTCCGGTCATGGCATCATGAGTCACCTTTTCAAGGAATACAGCGAGTACGCCGGCGAAATCACCACCCGCACGACTGGCACGCTGGTCTCGATGGATTCGGGTGCCGCCACCACCTATTCGCTGCAAGCGCTCGAAGAACGCGGCATCCTTTTCGTCGGGCCCAACGATGCGGTCTACGCCGGCATGCTCGTCGGTGAAAACCCGCGAGTCGGCGACCTGCCGGTGAACCCGGTGAAGGAAAAGCACCTCGATAACATGCGTTCGTCGGGCAAGGACAAGACCTCCAAGCTCACGCCGCCGGTGCGCTTCTCGCTCGAGCGCGCGATCGAGTACATCGACAGCGACGAACTCGTCGAAGCCACCCCACAAAACATCCGCCTGCGCAAGCGCATCCTCGATGCCAACGCCCGCAAGCGCGCCCAAAAAGGCGTCGAGGACCGCAGCAATCGCGGCTGATTCCCGACTTGCCGCATCGCGACGAGACTGACAAATTTTCCACCCCATTCATCAAACGCCATGGCCAACAAGGATTTCACCGACCCCGTCCGCATGGAGAAGATCGTTTCGCTGTGCAAACGCCGCGGATTCATTTTCCAAGCAGGCGAGCTTTATGGCGGACTCAATGGCTGTTGGGACTTCGGCCCGCTCGGTGCCGAGCTCAAGCGCAACCTCAAGGACTACTGGTGGCGCAAGACCGTGCAGGAGCGCGATGATGTTGTCGGCATGGATGGCGCTATCCTCACGATGGAGCAGGTGCTCGTTTCCTCCGGCCATGTCGGTGGATTTAGCGACCCGATGGTCGATTGCAAGACCTGCAAGGGCCGCTTCCGCGCAGACAGCCTCGAGTCGTTCCAATGCAAGGAAAAGCCCAGCGTTTGCCCGGGTCAGTCGCCCAAGTGCGAACTCACCGAGCCGCGTCAGTTCAACCTGATGCTGCAAACCAACTTCGGTGCCACCGGCGAGCAGATCGCTTACCTGCGCCCGGAGACTGCGCAGTCGATTTTTGTGCAGTACAAAAATGTGCTCGATTCCAACCGCGTTAAACTGCCCTTCGGCATCGCGCAGATCGGTAAGTCGTTCCGCAACGAGATCAATCCGCGCAACTACATCTTCCGCTCGCGTGAGTTCGAGCAAATGGAGATCGAGTACTTCTGCCATCCGGATGACGGCATGCGCCTCACCGACGAGTGGCTTGAGGAACGCCTCAAGTTTTACGAGGAGATCGGCATTCCGCGAGCCAAGCTCCACATTCTCGATGTGCCCGATGGCGATCGTGCGTTTTATTCGAAGAAGACCTATGACATCGAATACGAATTTCCCTTCGGCATCCAGGAGCTCGAGGGTGTCGCCTACCGCACCGATTATGACCTCGGCGTGCACCAGAAGGGCGCGGGCAAGCCACTCGAATACTTCGACGAGGAAACCAAGCAGAAGTTCCTTCCGCATGTCGTCGAGCCCTCCGCCGGATGTGACCGCACCCTGCTCGCTCTCATCTGCGAAGCCTTCGACGAGGAGACGCTCACCGACGAGAAAGGCAATGCCGATGTCCGCACGGTGATGCGCTTCAAACCCGCCATGGCACCGGTCAAGGCTGCCATTTTCCCATTGCTCAAAAAGAATGCCGAGCAAGTCGCGATCGCTAAGAGCATCCAGAAAAAGCTCCAGGCATGGATGAATGTCGCCTACGACGACTCGGGTGCCGTCGGCCGCCGCTATCGCCGCCAAGACGAAATCGGCACGCCATTTTGCATCACGGTCGATTTCGAAACGCTCGGCGAGGGCGGCGATGAAATCAAAAACACCGTCACCATCCGCCATCGCGATTCGATGGAACAAGAACGCCTGCCGATCGATGCCCTGCTACCATGGCTGCTCGAGCGGGTGAGGTGATCGAATTGCGTTGAATGACAGAGGGATTTACCGCCAAGGCGCCAAGGTCGCCAAGGTGGAAGAGTTAGTGATGATTTGTTTGATACTATTCGGCAAGAGGGCAGGGACCTTTGTCCCAAAGGTCCGCGCGAATGAGCAGTGGATTCTTCAAAGGAGAAGTGCCGCGCTCCGCATCTCTGCGTTTCGATGAAACTCAGCCCGGAAAATAATGTTTCAGCGCTTCGATGGCGCCGTGGGCGTGGATGCCTTGGGTGATGAGGCCGCCGGAGGCGGAGACTTTCGCATGGATCTCCAGCACGGAGTTGGCGGGACAGGCGGTCATGCCGGCGTGGGCGGCATCGAGCATGTTGAGGTCGTTGTGGCTGTCGCCGATGGCAAAGCAGTTGGCGGCGGTGAGTTGATGTAGCCGTGCCACTTCTGAGAGGCTGCTGCCTTTGTGAAAATCGCGGTGACCGAAGCGCAGGTAGATCGAGTTGCGCTGCCATGAGAGATGGGGTTCTTCGCCGGCGAGTGGCGCGATGCGGCGGACGATCCATTCCATTTCCTCGACGGTGCGCGAGATGATGCCGGCCGGTTCGCCTTCCATGTCGATCCACTGCGCGCCGGTGTGTTCCTCGATGTCATGGCGGATCCGCGCGAGCAATTTTTTGGCGCGCTTGAACAATCGGAGGATTTCTTTCTCGCATTGTTTGTTCCATGGCGCGTGGGCGACCCAGCGGCCAAACTTGTTGGGAATGTAAATTTCGCGTTCGCGCGCGACCACCCAATCGGGGAGGAAGGGGAATCGGCTTTCGAGAAAACCTTCGATCATGTGGACCATCGAGCGCCCGGTGTTGATGCCCCAGCAGGCCTGATGCGTTTCGCGGATGCGTTGGATAAGTTCAAAAAATTCCGGCGGGACTGGTGGGCTCGACGCGGGGTCGTGCAGAGTGCCATCGAAATCAAACGACAGAATCGCGGCTGGCTTGGTGAGCGCGGGAAGTGTCCTCATGCGATGGGCTGGTGGGGGACCAGTCGTGTGGTCTCACCCCGCACGGCGGAATTGGTACACGAGGACGGGATCGAACCGCCGACCGACCGGGTGTAAACCGGTTGCTCTACCGCTGAGCTACTCGTGCGTGGGTGCGGCAAAAAGATGCGAGGCGCGGGGGCAGGGATCAAGCTCCGAATGCTCACTGTTTGACGAGTGTCAGCTCGAACATGGCATCCCTTGGCGAGCCTCTTATTTCGTGTGGGCGCTGACGTATTCCAAGGCAGCGTGGGCAAGCAACCCTGAGCGGGTGTCACCTGTTTGCGATGCAAAGGAATCGATCTGGGCAAGAATTCGCTCAGGCAAGGTGATGTTGACGCGCTTAGCCTTCCCCGAAAGTTTGGACAAATCCACATCCACCAGCGCCCAGATACCCGAGGTAAATTCCCGCTTCGCGCGGTAGTGCTCGATTGGCATTCCTTGCGGGATGCTCTCGCCATCGATCAGCAAGCCTTCCACATGGCACTCGATGGCTTCGATCGCATTGCCAAGCGCTTCATCCGCGGTGGCACCCGCAGAAAAGCATCCGGGAAGATCCGGAACGGAGACTCCGTAATCTGAATCGCGATCTTTGTGAATGACGACAGGGTATCTCATGGTTATTGCGGTGGCCAATCCCAACCAGCTTGGCGAAATATGTTCCTCAAAGTCCCCTTCGGGAGATCTTTCTTAGGATGAGGTACAGTGACTCTGCTCCCGCCGGTCGGGCGTTTGTATTGGTGGTGAGAGCCGCGAACATTGACCAACATCCAGCCTTCAAGCTTCAGTCTGTCGATGACATCTCGACTCGTCACCAAGGCATGATACACACGGTGTGGATGGCGTCAAGGAGCAATGTTTTTGCACCTAGGTGAAGAAGCAAAATAGCCCGCCGAAAAAGCCGGTGTGCTCTCACGGGGATCAAGCTCCGAATGCTCACTGTTTCACAAGTGCGACGAGCACCGCTTTTTGCGCGTGGAGGCGGTTTTCGGCTTGTTGGAAAATGGTGTCGGCGTGGAGTTCGAGGA
>JBKDYW010000239.1:0-2523 GCA_046308575.1 Verrucomicrobiota bacterium | reverse complement strand
ATCTTGGGGTCAACCTCGCGACTCCACGCGTCGATGCCTCCGCGAAGGCCGAAGGTTTGATGGAGCCCATGACCGCGAAACCACGCGACCTGATCGAGCACATGCCGACCGCTGTGATCGTACAAAAGAATCTTGGCCGCCGGATCCCCTGCGAAAACCGCTTGCTGGAGCTCCTGCGTGAGAAATTCCGAAGGCTCGATCTTCACCGCCTCGTGTTCCTCGCGCGTGCGGACATCGATGAGCCGGAAATCCTGCAATTTCGCGTGAGCCTCGACAGGCTCGATTAGCATCGAAAGATCATGCCGGTGGCTGTCGAGCAAATGGGCAAGCACCTCCTCCGCGTCCAACTCCGATCTCGCGCAAAGCTCAGCCAGCGTTTCCTTGTCCGAAAACGCGCAGCTCTGACAACCGCCGAGATGATAGCGGGCAAAAAGCGCGCGCTTGGCTCCGGGCAAGGCCTCCATGAGGTCGCCCATCGCCGAATCCGCATTCAATTCATCCGCTCGCACGCCGCCACCATACCAGCACCCGCGCCCTCGGCAACCCATCGCTTTTCCATTGTTCATCCGCCCGTTCCGGTGAAAGATTCCGGCGCATGACCCGGCAAAACGAGCCAGACGAACCCAGGATTTACTTCCTGCCCAACCTCATGACCGCCTGCAATCTTGCCTGCGGATTCTTTGCGGTGCTCATGATCTTCAAGGGCCTCATCGAGGTCCAGAAAGTCACAGGTGTCACCCCGCTATCAGCCAAGGAGTACTACGAAATTTCACACCGCTACTACGAGTACGCGATCATGCTGATCTTTGGCTCCTGCCTCTTCGACCTGCTCGACGGCCGACTCGCACGCCTTGGTGGCCAGGACTCACCATTCGGCCGGGAGTTTGACTCGCTCGCCGACATCATCTCCTTCGGCATGGCCCCGGCGATGCTGCTCTCGCGCGCGGTGCTCTTCCCGCTCGGCAATGCCGGATGGGCGATCGCGCTGATCTATCTCGTTTGCGGCGCGATGCGTTTGGCAAAATTCAACTGCCTCGCCGCAATGCCGAAAAAACCCGGCGACTCCAACGACTTCCGCGGACTCCCGATCCCGATGGCCGCCGGTTTCATCGCATCGCTCACCTTCCTACTCATCGACCTCTATCAAAACGACCACGAGCTCAAGATGTGGAAGTATGTGCTCGCCGGCGCCATGCTCGGGCTTTCGCTTTTAATGATCAGCGACATCCGCTACCCGAGCTTCAAGAAAGTCGATTGGAAAACCCGCGGCACCCTCGGTGCGATCGTCATCGCAGTGCTCGTCATTTTCTTCACCGTGCAATTCCGCTATGTGATGCCGGTCGTGCTGTTCAGCCTCTACCTGATTTACGGCATGGTACGCCCTTTCATCTCGCAAAAGATGAGACGCGAAATCGAAGTCGAGGCCGATGCCGCTGACGATACGGAGCCCCCTAACGAGCCACGCGATCCATGAGTCCCCAATCAAGCCGCCCGAAGTGGCTCACACTCGTCCTTGTGCTGGCACCGCTGTGGCTGATCGTCTCCGCAGGCTTTGCCGTCCATCACCGCGTCACTTCCGAAGTCAGCGAAGAGCAACGCCCAAGAAACCAATTCTCGCGTTCGATCTCCGCAAAAGAAATCGGCGACGATCTCCGGAAAATCACCACATGGATCGGTGAACGCCACCCCTCAGGTGATGCCCCGTCAAAAAATCTCACTCGCACCGCCGCATGGATCGAAGGCCTGCTCGGCCCGTCAAACACCGGCTATTTGATCGAAAAAAAACAAGCCCCTCTCCAATGGCCAATCCTGATGGCAAAACTCCCCGGCAAGGATCCTAACAAGTCCGCTGTTTGGGTCATCAGCACCTACGACAGCAAGCCCGGATCCAATGGCATCGAGGCCAACGCCACCGGGCTTGTTGCAAGCATCGCCGCCGCCCGCGCGCTCGCCGGCAGCGAAGTGATCGCCGACATCCACTTTGTTTTTCTCCCGCATTTCAATGACCCCGAATCCCCGCGCATGGAAACTGCCGCGTTGTTGAAAAATCTGATCGCAGAAAACTCGCTACCAAAAGCTGTTCTCTGCGTCGAAGCAATGGGCGCTCAAGCCGCGCTTCAGGCAACTTCACACGATGCCACGCTGATTGCCAATTTGCCCCTGCGCGACCTCGCCACCGCCGTTGAGCCAGATCCCGCCTGCCTCGATGACGACCAGGACCTCGCCAGCGTGCTTTTCGAACTGGGACTGCCCGCCGCACGCATCGCCACCCGCCCCCCCCTCGCCAGCGATGAACCCGATGACCGCATGCCGCCCGAATCGACCCTTGCCCAATCCGCCATTTATCTAACGGAATTGATCAAACGCAGCGTCAATTCACGCTAATTTCCATTTGAGATTTCCCGCGTCTGACGGAAACTCTTCCCCCAAGCCCCCCATGACTCATCACGATCTTGAGCCATCATTCGTCTCCCACGCCCCGGGCTATTGGCCCCAAGAAGCGATGGCCGATTGGAATGACGC
>JBKDYW010000238.1:0-2868 GCA_046308575.1 Verrucomicrobiota bacterium | reverse complement strand
CCATTTCATTGCCAAACACCTGGGCCGGAAGACTCAACGCCGCCTACTCGCTTGGATCAAACAGCAAACTCTTCGTCCGCTTCGGACTCTCGCCAAACCTGCTCGACCTCATGCTCAACGGCCATTCCAACCTCGGCAACGAGGTCACAGCCGATGTTTCTGGAAGCCGCCGTCTTGATTTGGTGAACAACAATGGTACCGATACGATCAGAGCATTTGTCGTCGCGCCGCAAATCAACGATGCCGCCAGCGATGTGACCGGATCCGGCTTCACCACCGTCAACCGCCGCAACCAAGCCCAAACGCACCAGGTCGAAGTCGAGCTCACCGGCGCCGGACCGCACTTGCTGACTCTCGGTTTCGATCAAGGCGTGGATGACCAAGCGCCCAATCTTAGCACCGACGGCATTCCGAACTCGTGGTGGGACGACTACTTCACCAATACTGCGGACTATGTCGGCAGCGCCGATCCCGATGGCGATGGCATGACGAATTCCGTCGAGTGGCTGGTCGGCCTCAATCCGATCGTGAGCGACATCAGCAGCTACCCGAAACTCTCGATCACGAAGACCGGCACCAGCTACAGGCTTAGCATTCCGACCATTGGCAACCGCCGCTACCAACTCCAAGTTTCCAGCGACATGTCGAGCTGGACAAATTCGGGTCAGCCCACCGACACCGCTGTCGGCGCCGCTGCAGGGTTGCTTGAAATCACCGATACGCCGGTCGGACCGAGACGCTTCTATCGGATGCTCATTTCGACGGTTCCGTGAGGAACTTGACCAGATCCTCGCGGGTTTTCTTCAGGTCCGCGGGGTTCAGGTAAAACATGTGTCCGCTGTCGTAGAAAACGGTTTGGATTTTGGATCTCGCGGCTTGCGGCAGATCGAGCATGTGGCGCAGGGAATAAGCCATTGATTCGGGTGGCGTGGCGAGGTCGTTGTGACCGCTCATGACCAGCACCCTGAGATGCGGATTGTCACGCATCGCATTCGACAAGCGATCGGCCACATTCACCACCGAATTGTTGGCATCCCAGCGCCATGGCATCACCTTTTGCGTGAGAATCTCGTAAGGGCGATCCTCGGCATAGCCAAGATCGCGGCCGAGGTAGTCATTCATCGCAGTGGAAAAAGCGCCGTAGGCAAGCGAGTAGGATGGATCATATTCTGCCTCCCTCGCAGTTTTGTCACCCACATCGGCGGTCACGCGCGCATCGAACCTGCCAATGACCTTGCCTTCGTTTCTCAGCAACTCCGCACGAAAAACAAACGGATCAATCCGCAAGTTATGACGCTGCCATGTCGCGACCGGAATCGAGGTCAGCGACTCAAGCCGGGCAGCGATTTTTGCCGACAGCTCGGTGCTGATCGATGAACCCATGATCAAAGCCGAGGCGTATTCACCATACGCAAATTGCGTGGATTCAGCTACGAGCGTGTCGCGATCGCCTTTGACCTTGCCATGAAAGTGCGCCACAGCGGTGTAGGCGGGCAGGAAAACCGAGCGGGAAATTTCGCTGCCGGGGTTGGGATTGATCGTTGCAAAATCCAACAGCGACGAAAGCAGAATCACACCATTAAGTGGCATGCCATAGCGCGATTGAAGATGTTTCGAGAGACCTGCCACACGCATGCCGCCGTACGACTCGCCAAGCAGGTATTTCGGCGATGCCCAGCGGTCATGGGCGCTCACCCACATGCGCACAAAATCTCCGAGCGATTCGATGTCCTGATTGAGCCCGTGAAAATCCGCGGGCTTTACCTCATTTTCCGCGCGGCTGAAGCCGGTCGAAACGGGATCAACAAAAACCAGGTCGCAAACATCGAGAATGCTCAGCGGATTTTCCGAAACACGAAGGGGAGGGGGAGTCGAGCTGGTGCCGTCACCTTCGAGGTTCACAATCCGTGGTCCCAACACGCCGATGTGCAGCCATACGGCGGATGATCCCGGACCACCATTGAAGGCAAACATCACCGGACGACTCGTGCGGTCGGACACATCTTCGCGTTCGTAGCTTACATGGAAAATCGAAGCACGCGCCTTGCCGTCATCACCCTTGAGTTGGATTTTTCCAGCAGTCGCCTTGTAGGGAATTTTCTTTCCGGCAATAAGAACCGAGGCCTGCTTGGTGACCGTTTTTGGAGCCTCGGCAGGGGTAGCGGCGGCATCAGGTTTTGGAGCAGGGGACTTGGCCGGCTCGTCAGCGGCAAATGCGGAAATGGCCAGGGTCAGAAACAGCGCAGATGTTCGAATCATGCGGCCACTCTAGGGGCATGGGGCATTCTTGTCCATGGCCAGAAAAGGGCCCCGAATCCTCATGTGGACGCCTAACCAAGCGATCACTCCGCCTGCATGGCGCGGATCTCATGCTTGACCATATCCGCCAGTTCTTTCGGGGCCAAAGCCTTGGCACAGCTGCCAAAACTCAGCACCCAGCGCAGAACTTCTTCGAGTCGGCCAACTTCAAAGCAAACCTCAACGCGGGTGCCTTTGGCATTGAGCAACTTGGTTTCCTGAGTCGGATGCCAGCGACGCTCCTGCGCCATCGCCGCAGCGTAACCCCGAAGTTCGACCCGAACCTCATGCCGGGCATCGTCACCAGCGACATTCCAGATGCCAAACGATCTATTCAAATAAGCTCTGCCGTCAAAATCCAACGGTCGATTGAATTTAGTGCTTAAAGCTTTGATTCGACTAATCCTCGGGAGTGCAAATGTCCGCAGCGCCTGACGATCCGCGTCGAATGCGATCAGGTACCAGCCGCCATCGACCTCGCCGAGATGGAGTGGATGCACCTTGCGAAACTCGGCTTCATCCGATGTCATTTTTCGGTAATAAAATGTCGTA
This sequence comes from Verrucomicrobiota bacterium, assembly GCA_046308575.1. GTDB lineage: Bacteria > Verrucomicrobiota > Verrucomicrobiia > Verrucomicrobiales > Akkermansiaceae > Luteolibacter. The sequence continues at coordinate 18 of JBKDYW010000238.1, read as the reverse complement.
ACTTGCTGATTTAGAATC
>JBKDYW010000237.1:0-8656 GCA_046308575.1 Verrucomicrobiota bacterium | reverse complement strand
CATCGATCAGCGAGGCCAACAGATCAAAGTCGGGCTCGAACTCGCCACGCCCGTTGTTTCTTCCAGGCAGAGGCCGTTCGACACCGTTCATGCCGTGCTCGATCATGTCGCGAATCTCTTTTTCCGCTTTGCCACGGAACCACTCGCGGGAGAAGTCGTCGTTCGCACGATTCGCGTGAACGAGGGGATTGTTGTAATACATCCCGTAGGTGATGCCTTGGTCTTTCTCCAAAACAATCGGCAGGACACGCAACTCCACCGGCACCTCGTGGAGTTTCTTCTCGCCGGAGAAGATGTCGGCCTTGCCGCTGTAGATTCCCTCGGGCGTCCCCTCACCCACGCGCACGGTTGCCCAGACGCGGAAGTTCTCCCCCTTCGTCAGGTCGCTCGGTACCATCGGCATGAGGACATCGGGAGCGCGATAGGTGGTGTAGAGATAATTGTAGTTCGGCCGCGTCCACATGTATTTGACGAAGCGCGTGTCGATCGAGGAGGCATTGATGCTCTGACCGTCCTTGCTTTTCAGATCGGAGAATTGCACTCGCACATCTTTGAAGTCCTGCAGCGGCAGGATGGCAAAGTTGAGCGGCTCGTATTCACCGGGCGTGGCGAAGGCGCGGATCGGAGCGTCGATCTCCGCGCGCAGCGGTGCGGTGTTTGGCCAGATGTTAGAAATGTAGCTGCGCGTGTAGGTGACCAAACCGCGCTCAACTTCCTGTTTGCTGAACTCCGGCATCGGGTTCTTTTCCTCGTGCTCGGTCTTGGTCCACTTGGCCCACTCCTCCTCGGGCAATTGGTAAACATCCTGCTCGTAGCGTGCGAGTTTTTCGCTTTTCACCGAATCCCACTGCGCCGTTGGCACGATGGCCATGCCATTCATGAGCCAGCGGTTGCGGGTGCTGATTTTAAAATCGAGCGTGCCATCGGAAACGACATCCATCGTCAAGATGCGCGCCTCGTGCTCTCCGGGAAAGGTGGCGCTGACTTCGTGATTGCCGCAGGCGATGCGGTTATCCCAGACGACATAGCGATTCGGGCGGCTCTCTCCACCACCACCGGGCGAACCGAGCAGGATCCAAACTTTGTAGGCACCCTTGGGGGCCGCGACGCGGAAGGTGGCAGTGGCATTTCCGGAAACATGATCCTCGCTGAGTGAGTTGAGGAAGACCGGAAACTGATCAAAAGATTTCGGCATGTCGGGCTTAGGCGGATTCTGGCGGACCTCCACCTTGGTCAGATCGGCCTTCTCGACGGCGGTGAGCGATGGCTTATCCACCCAACCAAATCCGGCCTCGGGCGACCACGCGGAGTCCGGCGTGATTGCGGTAAAGCCCTCGGCCAAAGCCGAAGTTTTCGTGCCGAAATCAAACAAGTGTGGCTTGGTTGGCGCGACCGTTTCCTTCGGCGGCTTCACTGCGCTGCCTGACTCGCGACGGCAACCGAGTTGCACAAAACAAAGGGCGGCAAGAACCACGGCACCGACTTGATGCAGGCGTTGATGGATAGGGTGGATGTTCATGATTGGGATGGATTGAGGAACCGCAAAGGATGTCTAACATCGAAATGATGGGATATTCCTCCGGATATTTCATCTTGTAAAAGGCACGTATTTGTCTTGGATAATCACTTTCTTGATGACGCTGCCCCCTATAAATCACCAAGCGCCGCATGGGTGGCTCGTCCTGTGGAGGCAGAACCTTTCCTGCATGCCTCGCCCGCACACCCATACGGATGTGGAGATCAATATCCCACTGGAAGGCGGCCCGCTTCGCTACCTCCACTCCGGACGCATCGTCGAGGTTCAGGCTGGCAATCTTGCCCTCTTCTGGGGAGGCATCCCCCACCAACTGCTCTCATCCGGAACCGGCTGCGAGGGAATCTGGATCACCCTCCCCTTGCCGTGGGTGATGCAATGGGAAATACCCGATCCCTTCACACAACGCCTGCTCTCAGGCGATTTCCTGCTGGAGGAATCCACGATGGCAGAAACCAGCGGACTCCGGCGCTGGGTGGATGATTTCGAAAGCGAAAATGCCGCGCGCCGAAAAGTCCTGCTGCTGGAAATCCAAACACGCCTGCATCGCTTGGCCTTGAACATGCCGCAACAAGTTCTCAAGCAATCCACATCCGCAGCTACCGGCGGAGAAGCCAAAATCGAAGCGATCACCCACCACATCAACACACGCTATTTTGAAAATATCACCGTGGATGAAATCGCCGACGCGGTCGGGCTCAATCCCCGCTACATGATGAAGCTCTTCCGCGCGCACTCCGGCATGTCGGTTTGGGAATATGTGGTGCGACTGCGCATCTGCCATGCCCAGCGATTGCTCATCACCACCAACGAAAAGATCACCGACATCGCGCTCGAAAGCGGATTCGGATCTGCCGCACCCTTCTATGCGTCCTTCAAAAAATTCGGTGGAGGAAACCACCCAAGAGCCTTTCGGCAAGCACATCGCTGAATGATCAACTCGGATTCAGAAGTTGAAATGCAAACAAAGAGGATCTGACCACAGATTGCTTAGATTACGCAGATAAAGAAAAGTCACCAAAGCTGCACGACTTGAAAAGGAGTATAAGTCCGTGCGTTCCTTGGTTGAGATTTTTCACCACGGAGTACACGGAGTGCGCAGATAAAGAAAAATCACAAATGAAGCTCCCCTGCGCGAGCCATCTTCTCTTTTGTCTTTCGTTTCGAATTTAGGATTTAGAATTTAAGATTTAGAAAATCCGTGGTTGAAATGATCTGAGTGATATGTCGACTTCGAATTTCGGAATAAACAACTCATCCTCTGTGCTCTCCGTGCTCTCTGTGGTTAAGAATATTCACCACGGAGTACACAGAGTGCACAGATTATAGAAAAATCACAAATGATGTTCCTCTAAGCGGGCCATCTTCTCTTTTGTCTTCAACGGCTGAAGCCGGGCTCAGTAGGCCATGTCACCGTTGCGCCGTGTTTTTCCGGCTTTCTTGGCGCTCTTTTTAGCGGGAGCGAAAGGTCCGGTCTTATCGCCCCCAGCCTCAAACCACTGGTTGACCGCCAACCGAAGCACTGTCGAATGCGATAAGGCCATGGATTTGGCAATGGCATCCACACGGGCGATGAATTCCGCGGAAAACCTCACAGGTGTGGGCGTCATTCTCTCTTCGCTCATGCCCAAACCTTGAACCTCCGCACATCACTCGCAAGCAAAACTCTCCAATAAATTCGCCCCCATGAACCAATCTCAGATCATTGAGCTCCAGCGGCGGATAGGTACCAGCCCCGACGGATTTTGGGGCCCGAAGTCGATCGCTGCCTGCCAGCGTCATCTCAAGGCCCTGATGCCAAGAGGGGGCGTATGGCCATCGCCCGAAGACGGCACCATGGTCAGTTTCTTTGGCCGCCCAGGGGATGAGAGCAGGCTGTTCAGCCTCGATGTCACTGGACTCGGCGTGAAGTATGACGGGCAGGCCGTGCGATCTATTCGATGCCACGAACTGGTGGCGGACTCCCTAGGTCGGATCCTGCGCCGGATCTCAGATAGCCCGCATCGGGGAATTTTGGCGAAATACGCCGGCTGCTACACCCCACGCTCCATGCGAGGCGGCAACCGCCCATCCAAGCATTCGTGGGGAGCTGCCATCGACCTGGACCCCGAACGCAACGGCCTCAAGACCTCATGGCCCGTCGCAGCCACCATGCCGATCGAGGTGATGGAGGAATTTGCCCGCGAAGGCTGGATCGGCCTCGGCTGGCAAATCGGCCGCGATTCAATGCACTTTCAGCCGACGCGGTGAGTTGACTCTGGTCCCAGTCGCATGGGAGCCAAGTCACCAAGCAAGTTAGAGGCACAATTCGAATTCCTCTGGAGAGTTGCCCAAGGCCCGCCTTTGGAGAGGGAGTTCAAGTTCCACCCGACCCGCAAATGGCGGGCTGACTTTGCCCACCTAGATTCCCGGACCCTCATTGAAATCGAGGGGGGGATCTTTACCAATGGCCGACACACGAGGGGAGCCGGATACGCTGCAGACCTTGAAAAATACCTCGAAGCAACGCTCGTAGGCTGGCGGGTCGTCCGCCTCGGGCCCCGGGAATTGACGATCGAGACGGTCGATAGGGTGGTGGAATTTTGTTCGTAGAAGAAAAAGGGTTGCAACGGATAGGGATCTTACCTAATCAGTAAGCACACTTTATCCGCCAGGGGGGCATTTAGTGTGATAATTGCACCACAAAAAATCTTTAATTTATCGTATGAAAACCCGCCTCCGCCTTCTGCCCTTGTGGCTCACGATTGCATCGCTGATCACCCCTCTTTTAGGGCAGAGTGTGAGCGAACTAGAATTGGAAAAATCCTCGAACCTCAATGTTTGGGAAAGCGTCACGATCACACCCGAGATGATCAGCAACTCAGGCAAACTCCTAGTGCCGACATCGGGATCGCAGCAGTTCTATCGGATGAAAGTACGATTGCTACAGGCCCCTTCGATATCCAGCCCACCGCCAGCCACCACTGGCATTGAGGAAGGCGAGTCGGTGACCTTCACGGTGCAGTCGCAAGGCGTAGGCCTGACCTACCAATGGTATTTAGGGCAAAGTGGAGACACTTCACAGCCGATTCAAGGTGCCACCTCGCAGAGCTACAACACAGGCGCTCTCACTGAGGATGCTTCCTACTGGGTGAGGGTCACCAATTTTGCCGGAAGCTCAAACTCAGAGACCGCAGCGGTGACCATCAACCGTCCCCCCACGATTGCCAGCCATCCCTCCTCGCAGACGATTATAGCAGGCAGCACAGCCACGCTTACGGTCAGCGCCACGGGTCCCTCGCCATTCACCTACCAGTGGTATCGTGGCAACCTCGGCGCGACCACTGCCCCCGTGGGGACCAATTCACCCACCTTCACAACGCCAACTCTCACAGCCACCACGAAGTATTGGGTCAAAATTTCCAACGCGTTTGGCGAAACTCAATCCAGCTCGGTCACCGTCACGGTGCTAGCCAACACCGCGCCGACGATCTCCGATATTGCGGCTCAAAGCATCAACGTGGGTGGTAATACGGGAGCGCTCGCCTTCACGATTGGCGACGCACAGACCGCTGCGTCCTCCCTCACGCTTAGCGGTAGCAGTAGCAATACGACCTTAGTGCCCAATGCCAGCATTGTCTTCGGAGGCAGCGGGGCAAGCCGCACTGTCACGGTGACACCAGCTAACGGTCAGAGTGGCACGGCGACGATCACGGTGACGGTGAGCGATAGTTCGTTGACTGCGAGCGACACCTTTGTGTTGACGGTAAATACCGCGCCGACGATTTCTGACATTGCGGCTCAAAGCATCACCGCGGGTGATAGTACTGGTTCTGTTGCCTTCACGGTTGGCGATTCTCAGACGGCAGCATCCTCTCTCACGCTCAGTGGCAGCAGCAGCAACACGACCTTAGTGCCCAATGCCAGCATTGTCTTTGGAGGCAGCGGGGCAAGCCGCACGGTCACGGTGACCCCGGCCAGCGGTCAGAGTGGAACGGCGACAATCACAGTGACGGTGAGTGATGGTTCGTTGACTGCGAGCGATACCTTTGTACTCACGGTAAACATATTCATTCCATATAATTTCGCTCTCATTCAGAGTGGCGATTCCATAATGGGTAATAGTGTGACTGCCGACGCCGATATAAGCAATGCTCCCTTAAGGACCGTAACTCTAGACTCATTTTTTATATCTAAACACGAGATCACAAAAGGAGATTGGGATAATGTGCGCTCTTGGGGCACAGAAAATGGCTATGACATTACACCTGGATTGGGAAAGGCAAGCAACCATCCTGTGCAAAAAGTCTCATGGCATGACGTGGTGAAGTGGTGCAACGCTCGCAGCGAGATGGAAGGTCTTACGCCTGCGTATTACACTGATGACGCGCAGACGACGATCTACAAGACGGGCACGGTGGATGTGACCAACGCGCAGGTGAAGTGGACGGCCAATGGCTACCGCCTGCCGACCGAGGCGGAGTGGGAAAAAGCGGCGCGGGGCGGACTCTCTGGCAAGCGCTTTCCCTGGGGGGATACGATCAGCCATAGCCAGGCGAATTACTTTAGAGACCCGTATTATAATTATGATAAAAGTACCACTGGCACCTACCACCCGACCTATAGGATAGGACTCCCTCCCTATACCTCGCCAGCTGAGACATTTGGCGCCAATAATTATGGGCTCCACAACATGGCGGGAAATGTGAGGGAATGGTGCTGGGATCGTTATGGGAACTACGACCTAGGAAACCAATCTAATCCGCGCGGTTTCGACTCTGGAACAAACCGAGTGTGCCGTGGCGGAAGCTTCGATGGCAATGCCTCCACCTGCCGCGTTGCTTACCGCGACTATAATTTTTCAGGTGATTCGTTCTATGACGTTGGATTCCGGGTGGTCCGCAGTTCAGCCCCCTAGATCAGCAGGAGAGGAGCGACTCGAATTGATCGGATGTACTTGAGGTTTCCCAACTAGTCTTAGCTCAGACACCCCCAGCGCCAACTAATCCAACGCCTCGATCTGATAGGTTTTTCTCAACGCCTCAATGACCGCTTCCGGGTCGTAGAGGTTGAAGCGTGATGAGAGTTGGATGTAGGGGATGACTCGCCGGGACACCCAGTTGTCGATCGTCCTAGGACTTACGGACAGGCGCTGGGCGAGTTCTTTTTTGCGGATGAGGGTTGGGGTGTTTGTTTCCATGGCTGTGCATAGATTGCGCTGTCAACGCACCGTTTGTCCTGCCGGCGGGACAATCTTTCGGCGAATGACGATCCTTCTTCGATGTTTGTTCGGGCAGAGGAATCCCTGCGGCTCCCACCCATCAGGCGGCATGATCGAGAACCACGCCTTGGCTGATTCCTCGTCCACGACCTCACGGTAGTGACGGAAGATCATTTTGGGGGAATTGCCTGCCTCAAGAGCCGTCCGGGGTACGTCGCCAGTCTCTGCCACCCGATAGCTGATGAACGAGTGTCTGAGGGCATTCTGACGCCATCCACCGGGGATTCCCGCTTTGATGGCCACATCTCCTAGGGCTCCTGAAACATCGTTTGAGCAGACCACGGGACCAGTCCTATCGCGCCAAGGTGCGAGCCATGCCTTGAGATTGTCGGGCAGCGGGACGAGCCGCCGTGCCGCCGTCTTGGCCTTTCTTCCGGAAATCTCGATGTAGCATCTGTCCCACTTGATGTCCTCCCAGTGAAGTCTTTGAATCTCTGCCGATCGCACCCCAGCAAACCCTCCAATAGCGAGCACTGGCAATAGTCTGGCATGACTTGCCATGAGGATCTTGGTCATTTCCTCAGGGGTGAAAATTGCAATCTCCGTTTCCGGCGCCTTGAATTTTTCACTGAGCTCAGCGGCAGTCTTACGGTCGGGATGCAAGTAGCCCTGTCGCTTGGCAAATCCAAACATGGTCACCAAATTGCGGCGTATATGGTTCTTGGATACCGGGCCGAGCTTGGTCAATCCGTAGAGGAATCGATTGATTTCCGCGACTGTGACGTCGTTGATTTTGCCGCTCGCAAAAGTGGCAAACCGCTTCAGGTGGTCTTTGGCATTCCTGACGTAGATGTCACTGACCCCCTTGTGAACGAGTGACTCGATAAATTCATCTGCGACCTGTGACACGTCCTTCACAGCGAAAAGATCGACTCGGTTCGCTTGATAGAATCGAACTGCATCCGACAAAGCCATTCCTTTCACGATAGAACGGGCGCTCACCCATTCGTCCATCGCTGCGGCAAGCGTAACACCAAAGCTTTCGGCTTGGCGCTCGCAATACCACAACAGTTCCAGGTCCCGCTTGGTTGCCTCGCCGCCGATCTGCCAGCCATTGGCAATCTTGACGCTGATTTGCTGTGCCACCATTCGAGCTTCATCCATGCAGGAGATGCTGCGGCGTTTGAGTCGACCGCCTTCCTTCCAGTAGAGGGTAAACTCGCGGTAACCATTCTTCCGATTGATCGTGTAGATCTTGACTCTCGAAGAGCCACTACCGATTTCCACGATGCTGTTGCGACGTTTTTTCTTACGGGTCATCAAACCCTGCTTTGGAGTCAACTTATCGGATATTTTTTGTGGGGAACTTGTCGCCCCCGGCTCTTTATCGTCGTTAAGTGACTGATTATTAGTGCTATGTGGCGATTTAGCCACCCTGTCCGCCACTTTATTTAACACCCAAAATTTGATCTCTCTATTAAGGAGAATTTAACTACAGAGGGGGTGGGATGAGGACCCCTCCGGAGCGAAGCGGAGGGCCGGGTTTGAAAGCAGCGGGAGCATTAGCGACCAATCACATCAAGCGAGCAACGCGAGCCCAATTGGCTTGGCCGGAGCATAGCGTAGGCAATCCCACCCCCTCCGCCATCTAAAACCCTTTTTTTCAAAGGTTTACAGAGAAAAAACTCCTTTTTTCACTATCGGACCAAAGTGCGCCCATACGCACCAAAACGCAGGAATAAGAACTAATTTCCGGTCACTTTCTGGTCACTATGAAAAGAGTGAGTCTTTACCCCCCTCGCCTATTCGACACCCTACATGGGGGGCAGTTACCATTTTTACGCCAAGATCGTTGGCGGTACTCTTTGGAAACACTCAAATAATCTTGGAAATGGGCAACTCAATTGCGAACAAAGAATCCC
>JBKDYW010000236.1:0-2192 GCA_046308575.1 Verrucomicrobiota bacterium | reverse complement strand
CTCGATCTGGTCGATCTTGCCAGCGAGAAACGCCTGCTCGATCTCGCAGAAAACCACATAGCTTTGACCCATCAGCTTGCGGTATTCCGCAGCAGCCGCAGCCTTGGCGGGACCATCCGGCATCTTCTTGAGCATCTCGGGTAACTCAGCCAACCCCAAGACCAAAGCCTGCTGCGCCACTCGTGCCGCAGCCGCGCCCTTTTCCGGGTCGGTCTCTTTTTTCAAGGCCTTGTAGGCGTCGTCCAGCTCACTCATCTGACGCGCAAGCGGCGACTCCGGCTTGTCACCTTCGGCGCAAAGCGGAAGCGACATCCCCATCAAACAGGCAAACAGCATCGATTTAATTTTCATGCGTGGGAACCAAACACCCGATGCCCACTCCTGTCATGAAAAATTTGCATGAATCAACGCCGTCATTCACCGGCAGGCAAAAGCCTCACGATGCGGTCGGGCTGATTCAACACCACATACACCAATCCATCAGGTCCCGCAGCCACATCTCTCACGCGGCCGATGTTTTTCAGGATGATCTCTTGCTCGACGACCTTGCGATCAACAATGCGGATCCTGCGCACTTCCTGCTGCGCCAAGGCCCCCGCCAACAAGTCGTTCTTCCATTTGAGAAATTTTTCGCCTGCATAAAAATCCAAGCCGCACACCGCAATCGACGGCACCCAATATGTCAGCGGCCGCTCGATGCCTTCTTTCTCGGTGTTGGCAACCATCGGCGTACCATCGTAATTCATCCCATAAGTGACCACCGGCCATCCATAGTTGCGACCGGGCAAAATCAAATTCAGCTCATCGCCGCCGCGCGGTCCGTGCTCAGTGTCGTAGATCGACCCATCGCGCGGATCCATCGCAAGCCCCTGCGGGTTGCGATGGCCATACGACCAAATGCCGGCGATCGCTTCATTGTTGGCGACAAATGGATTGTCCGCCGGCACGCGCCCATCGTCGTGCAAGCGGAAGACCTTGCCGCTCGGGCGTGACAAATCCTGCGCCTCCATCATCCCGCCACGCTCGCCAATCACAAAGTAGATGTACCCGTCGGCAAATACAAAACGCGTGCCGAAATGCACGCCACTGCCCGAACGGAATTTTTCATCCGGCCGGTAAATCCATTCCTGGTCGGTCCAGCGGTGATCCTTGATCCTTCCGCGTACGACGGCTGTGGTGCAGCGCACCTCATCCTTGCCCGCCTCATTTTTGCGGCGAGTACCATCGGAGAAACCCAGATACACCCATCCGTTTTTGGAAAAATCCGGATGTAGCGCCACCTCGAGCAATCCACCCTGGCCGTGCTCGATGACCTCAGGCAAACCCTCGATCGCCACGGGATCCAACTTTCCATCCGCAGACACGATGCGCAAACGGCCGGATTTTTCGGTGACCAACTTTCGCCCATCGGGCAAAAACGCAATCGCCCACGGATTCTTGAGCCCCTCGCTTACCAGCGTCTCGATGCGATAATCGTGCAACTTGGTTTTAACGACCTTGTCCGCTGCCGGCACAGGAAATTCCATCCCTTTGACGAGCGTCTGCTTTTCCTTCTCGCGCAAAAAAATCACCATGCCGCGAATCTGTTCGGGCGTAAGCACACCCTCCCACGGGATCATGCCAAACTCCGGCTTTCCCTTGGCGATCGACCGCGTGATGTCCTCATCGGAACTGCCATGTTTCCACTCGCCATCCACCAACGAACCACCCTGCCCGCCTTCAAACGAAGCACCATGGCATGCGGCGCAATGCATCCGGTATATCTCCTCGGTCTTGACCTTGTTTGCAAACGCAACACCACAAGCAAGCAGCGACATCAAAATCATCACACGCATGCTGAGAACTACCCGTCATCACCAGCGATTGGCAATCCGCGAATGCGCTCCACTGCAGATTTCAAAAATCCCACTCGAGCGATGTCCACAGCGAACGCGGCGCAGCCAGCGTGCGAAGGCCATTGCTACTCAATCCGGTCACGATCTCTTCGTCGAAAAGATTTTCCATGCGCACCTGCAGGGTGGCATTGCCAATTTTTCGCATCACTCCAACCCTCACCGAAGTGTAATCGGGAATCACCCGCGTCCCCAATGCATCATCGTACTGCGAGGCCCCATATTCCACCCCGCCAAACAAACTCACACCCTCAAGCGCACGCCACTCGGCATCGGCGATGACCCGCAGATCGGGCGATT
>JBKDYW010000235.1:0-7969 GCA_046308575.1 Verrucomicrobiota bacterium | reverse complement strand
CCACCACTCATGACCATCGCCGAAAAACAAAACCAACTGCTCGACGAACTCGCGCTCTTCAACGATTGGACCGAACGCTACGAGTATGTCATCGGCCTTGGCAAAAAACTCCCAGCGATGGAGGAATCCGCCAAAACCGCGGATCACCTGATCAAAGGCTGCCAATCACAAGTCTGGCTCGACGCCTCGATGCATGACGGCCGCATTGAATTCACCGCCGATTCCGACTCACTCATCACCAAAGGTATGATCGCCCTCTTCATCCGCGTGCTCAACGGCGAGTCACCCGATGCGATCCTCACTGCCGACATGAGTTTCATCGACCGCACAGGCCTCAAAGAACACCTCGCCCCCACCCGCGCCAACGCCCTCGGCCTCATGGCCTCACAAATGAAACAACGCGCGCTCGCCTTCGCCTCACAGCAATCCTGATGCGGCGATCGTTCAAAAGATCAGGCCCAACAAAAAAATGCGGCCGACCCTCACGAGCCGACCGCATGATTGAAAGCATTTCTACGCTGGAAAAAATCAACCGGGAAGCAGGCTCTTCACCGCATCGCGCTCTTCCTTGAGCTCGTTGATCGATGCATCGATCTTCTCGCGGCTGAAGGCATCGATCGGCAGACCTTGCACGACTTCCCACTTGCCGTCGCTGATCGTGCGAATCGGCATCGAAGCCATGAGGCCTTTTTCAATGCCATAGGATCCATCGGAACAAACAGCAACCGAGTGCCAATCTCCCGCCGGTGTCGGCGTGATGAGGCTCTTGACGGTATCCAGCGCGGCATTCGCAGCGGATGCTGCCGAGGAAGCACCGCGGGCCTTGATGATCGCCGCTCCGCGCTGCTGCACGGTGCTGATGAAATCACCCTTGAGCCACTCGACATGCGAGATGACATCGGTCACCGGACGACCGTGGATTTTAGCATTGGTGAAATCCGGATACTGGGTCGCCGAGTGATTACCCCAGATGCAAAGGTTGGTGACCTTCGACTGATGCACGCTGGCCTTCTTCGCGAGTTGGCTCTTGGCGCGGTTTTCATCAAGGCGGGTCATCGCAAAGAAACGATCCTTCGGCACACCGTCCGCGTTGTTCATCGCGATGAGCGCATTGGTGTTGCAGGGATTGCCAACCACCAGCACGCGCACATCGTTGGCCGCGTTGCGGGCGATGGCTTTGCCCTGACCGGTGAAAATTTTTCCGTTGATGCCAAGAAGGTCACCACGCTCCATCCCCGCCTTGCGCGGCACGGAGCCAACCAAGAGCGCCCAGTTGGTGCCCTTGAATCCTTCATTGAGATCCGAAGTACCAACCACATCATTGAGCAAGGGGAAGGCGCAGTCATCGAGCTCCATCATCACACCTTCAAGCGCGGCCATGCCGGGCTCGATTTCGATGAGCCGCAGGTTCACGGGCTGATCCGGGCCAAATACCGAGCCGGATGCGATGCGAAAAAGGAGCGCGTAGCCGATCTGGCCGGCCGCACCGGTGACTGAAACTGTGATGGGTGTCTTCATGTGTTTGGTGGGAAAGGCGGCGAATCTATGACCCCACGCGGGTTTGGTCAACCGACAAGCCAAGCGATGACCCGAATTTCCTCTCCTCCGCAATCAAGTGTAAAAACCACCACACCGATTGCGCTTTGCAGCCAGCCGGGCATACCTTAAATCCCCATCCATCATGAGCGACATCGTTCTTCTATTCTCCGGACAAGGGGCCCAGAAAACCGGCATGGGCAAGGACTTCATCGAATCATCCACCACCGCACGCAAGATGGCCGACGCGGCAGATCAAGCACTCGGTTTTCCGATTTCCAAAATCATGACCGAAGGGCCCGAGGATGAACTCACCAAAACCTCGCACTGCCAACCCGCGCTCTACCTCCACGGCCTCATGGCCCTCGCCCTGCTGCGTGAAAAAGTCCCCAGCCTCAAGCCGGTCGCCGCCGCCGGTCTCTCACTTGGCGAATTCACCGCCCACGCCGCCGCCGGCACCTTCAGCTTTGAAGATGGCCTCAAAATTGTCGGCAAACGCGGAGCCCTCATGGAACAAGCCTGCCTGGCCACCCAAGGCTCAATGGCCGCACTCATCGGCGGCGATGAAGCCCAAGTCCGCGAACTCGCCAAAGCCGCCGATGTCGATGTCGCCAACCTCAATGCCCCAGGCCAAATCGTTCTCTCCGGCAGCGTGAACGGCATCGACGACGCTATCGCCAAAGCGAAAGACTTCGGCATCCGCCGCGCCATCAAACTCAATGTCGCAGGCGCCTACCACTCCCGCCTCATGCAATCGGCGCAAGACTCACTCGCACCCGAACTCGCCGCCGTGCCGATGCAAGCACCCGCCATCCCGGTAGTCTGCAACTTCGCCGCCAAAGCAGTCAGCGAACCAAACGAAATCCGCTCGATGCTCGAAAAACAAGTCACCGGCTCGGTCCGCTGGACGGAATCAATCCAAACCCTCATCAGCATGGGGCATCGCCATTTCATCGAACTCGGACCCGGCAAAGTTATTGCCGGACTCGTCGCCAAAATCGACAAGGACGCCACCGTGATCTCGGTCGAAGACCTCCCAAGCCTCGAAGCCGCAATCCAACAACTCGGCTGATCGAATGAAAATTTTCAATCATTTGAAAAAAGGGATTGCCTCCGCCCAAAGCGCCTCCTAGTTTCCCGCCCACCCGAACGGGATGGAGCGGTAGCTCAGTTGGTTAGAGCGCCAGCCTGTCACGTTGGAGGTCGCGGGTTCGAGCCCCGTCCGCTCCGCCATCCCTGTTCGTGAATCAACCCCGCCCCACAAAGGCGGGGTTTTTTCGTCCGTAGCGGCGATCACCGGTCGCCGCTCTTATCCTCTCCCACCTCCCCCTCTCCCCCCTTCCTCATTCACTTCCACCACTCGGATCTGATCGTCATCCCACGACATCGAAAGCCATCGGATTGCGTCACGCAAAACCTTGCGTTTCACGGGTTTCCGCCCTTTCATGCCCACCCCATGCCCACTGTCGCCATCGTCGGCCGCCCGAATGTCGGGAAATCCGCGCTCTTCAACCGCCTCGCCGGTCGCAAGATCGCCATCGTGCACGACCAACCCGGCGTCACCCGCGACCGCATCAGCGCGCCATCCAAAGCAACCGCCCGCCCCTGCACGATCATCGACACCGGTGGCATCGGCGGCAACATAGAGGATGGCTTCGACGCGCAAGTCGCCATCGAGGCAGACATCGCGATGCAAACAGCCGACCTCATCCTGTTCGTGGTCGACGCCCACGACGGCCTCACCGCGGTCGATCAATCGATCGCCCAAAAACTTCGCAAGGCCGCGCCACCGGTCATGCTCGTGCTCAACAAGGTCGATGACCCAAAGCACGAATCCTCATTCGCGGATTTCGCCCGGCTCGGGTTTTCCAAAGTCCTCTTCGTCTCCGCCGAACACGGACGCAACTTCGGTCGCCTCTGCGATGAAATCGATGCGGTGATCGCACCACTCGCCGCGGAATCGGAAGCGATGGCCGAAGTCGCCGAAAATGAAGGCATCAAAATTGCCATCGTCGGCAAACCGAACGCCGGGAAATCCTCACTCGCCAACGCCATCCTCAAGGACGAACGCACGATCGTTTCCGACATCGCCGGCACCACCCGCGATGCGATCGACCTACCCTGCTCGTTCCAAGGAGAAAATTTCACGCTCATCGACACCGCCGGACTCCGCCCACGCGGCAAACGCGACAACTCAGTCGAAGTCTTTTCCGCGATGCGCACCGAAAAGGCCATTCGCCGAGCCGACCTCTGCGTGCTAGTCGTCGATGTCGCAGCAGGCATCTCTGCTCAAGATCGCAAGATCGCCCAAACGATCATCGATGAGAAAAAACCCTGCCTCATCGTCCTCAACAAATTCGACCTCTATCACCCAGGCGCCAACCAATCCGCTCGCCTCGAAGAAGCGACCGCCCACGCCCGCCGCGAATTATTCTTCCTCCACTTCGCACCCCTCGTCGCCTGCTCGGCAAAAACCGGCGGCTCCGTCGAAAAAGTCCTCAAAGAGGCCCTCAAAATCCGCAAGGGCTCGCAAAACATCCCCGGCACCGGCCAACTCAATCGCATCCTCCAAACGGCTTTCGATACCAACCCGCCCCCACTCGACAGCCGACTCAAACGCCGACTCAAACTCTACTACGCCACCGCCGCCACCAACGAAAAATACAGCGTGATTCCCGTGCCGGTGATCGTACTCTTCGTCAACGACAAGCGCCTCATGGCCAGCAGCTACGAATCCTACCTCACCAACCAATACCGCGCCGCCCACCCGGCTCCCGGCATCCCGGTGATCTTCTCGGTGCGCTCACGCTCACGCCGCGAATGGGAACCGCGCCAAAAACCACAAGGGCACTAAATTTTTCACCACCATGAAACTCATCACGATCATCACCATTGCCTTGGCCACCACACTTAGCGTCGAAGCAAAGAAATGGAGAAATGTACAAGGCAAATCCATCGAAGGGGAATATGTGAGCCGCACCGACAAGGATGTCACCATCCGGCTTACCACCAAAAAAACCACGACCATCCCGCTCGACATACTGCACGAGGACGACCGCTTCTGGCTCGATAACAATCACCCGTTTAATGCCAAGCCCGCACAAAATCCTGCAGCCGTTTTCGATCAACTGACCTTTGGCGACAACCGCAAGCAGGTGGAAGAAAAACTCAAGGCCAGCAAATTTGCCAAACTCACCGTCGCCGAAACCTTCATCGGCCGCTCAGGACTCAACGGAGTTTTCCGCACCACCGAAAAAATCGGCGGACTCGACGCATCGCTCTTTTTCGAGTGGAAAAACGAGGACAGCCTCCAGGAAGTGAACCTGCACACCGATTCGCTGCCAATCACACAA
This sequence comes from Verrucomicrobiota bacterium, assembly GCA_046308575.1. GTDB lineage: Bacteria > Verrucomicrobiota > Verrucomicrobiia > Verrucomicrobiales > Akkermansiaceae > Luteolibacter. The sequence continues at coordinate 3,080 of JBKDYW010000235.1, read as the reverse complement.
GCCCAACAGACACTCATCCCTTGCTGGAAGGAATTCGCGAAGTTGCTCAGCAACCTCTACGGCAAACCCGTGATCTCATCACCCGAACTTAATACCTCTTCAATCCCCGACGGAGCGTATCAACCCACCCACCTCTGGAACCTCAGCCCGAAAGGCAGCGTCACGCTCGGCGCCTCACGCGAAGGCGACAAGCTTCTGATCGTATGCCGCTTTTCAGAGAAAAAAACCAATCCGGTCGCGCTCCCCGAATAAGCAAACACCATGCCGGGAAAATCCGAACTCCTGAACCTGCAGTTCATCGAAGCGCGCCACTCGCTCGTCGAACTCGCAGCCTTTCTCGATCGCTGCGACCGACATGATGGCCCATCCGACTTTCGCCTCGAGGCACTGAAAAACGCGCTGCCCATCCTGCTGGAATATCATCCCGATCGCGCCCGCAAAATTCTCGAGTCGCTCTCGGATCCCTCCAGCGAACCAATCCCCCACGCCATCACCCAAGGTGCCGCCGGTGCGCCCAGGCCAGAGCCCTGATTTCCCCACACGATGAAATACATCGAACCCCATGCGCACATGGTCAGCCGCACAACGGATGACTATGAAAAGCTCGCTCTCGCCGGCTGTCAGGCGGTTTGCGAACCGGCATTCTGGGCGGGCTTCGATCGCTCGTCCGCGCAAGGGTTCCACGATTATTTCCGCCAACTCACCGAGTACGAACCCCAACGCGCGGCAAAGTTCGGCATCAAACATTTCTCGTGGCTCTGCATCAACCCGAAGGAAGCCGACGACCCGGGCTTCGCTCGCGAAGTGATGTCGCTCATCCCGGAATTTCTCAAGGCACCCAATGTCCTCGGCATCGGCGAAATCGGTCTCAACAAAAACACGCGCAACGAACTCACCATCTTCGAAGAACATGTGCAGCTCGCACTCGATCACCAGCTTCCGGTCCTGATCCACACTCCCCACCTCGAGGACAAACTCAAGGGCACTCGGCTGATCCTCGATTCACTTGCAAATTTTTCCCATCTCAACCGCTCGCAAGTGATCATCGATCATGTCGAGGAACACACGGTCAGCCAGGTGCTAGATGCCGGCTACTGGGCGGGCATGACGCTTTACCCGCACAGCAAGTGCTCGCTCGACCGCGCCATCGACATTCTCGAAGTGCACGGATCTGAGCGTCTTTGGATGAACTCCGCCTGCGATTGGGGCATCTCGGATCCACTCGCCGTGCCAAAGTGCGCCCTGCGCATGAAGGCCCGCGGCCATGACCCCGCAGCGATCGAAAAGGTCATCCATCAAAACCCCGTCGACTTCCTCAGCCAGTCGCCGAGATTCGTGATCTAACAGAATCGTCTTTTGAAATTCCACCGCGCCCATCTCGCATACTGCACTAACATCCACCCGGCCGGAAACTGGGAGGAAACGCGCCACAGCCTCCAAACCCACACGCTTGGCGTCCGCGACCTGCTGAAAAAACAAGGCATGCTCGCCACCAACGAAGCCTTCGCGATCGGGCTTCGTCTGTCAGCCCACGCGGCTAGCGAGTTACTGCAGGGCGACCAACTCGCACGCTTTCGCGATTGGCTCGCCGAGACAAACACCTATGTGTTCACGATCAACGGATTCCCCTACGGAAACTTCCACGGCACCCGCGTGAAGGAACAAGTCTTCGCACCGGATTGGACACATCAAGACCGCGTCGATTACACCAAAAACCTTTTCGAAATTCTCGCCGCCATCGCGCCTGCAAACAGCGGTGGATCCGTCTCGACCCTGCCCGGGTCCCACAAGTTGTTTGAAGCGGACGAATCAATCATTCGGAAAAACCTGATCCATCTTGCCGATTGGCTCGATGATCTCTCCGCCCGCTCAGGCAAGGACCTGCACCTCGGACTCGAACCGGAACCACTCGGCCACATCGAAAACACCCAAGAATCACTGGCATTTTTCGATCGCCTCACAAATCAGGCAAGTCACCCGACATCGTTGCTAAATCGCATCGGCATCAACTACGACTGCTGCCACTTCGCCCTGCAGTTCGAGGACGCGAAACATTCACTCGACGCACTCACCCACGCCGGCATCCGCATTTCAAAAGTACACCTCTCCAATGCCCTCTCACTCGATCCGCAAAATCCGGCAGCCATTTCGGCGATCGCGGGCTTCGATGAGCCGGTGTACTCGCATCAGGTCATTCATCAAAATGCATCCGGCACATTGAGCCGATTCATGGACCTGCCCGATTTCCTTCGCGCCACACCATCCAGCCTGACCGGCGAAGCACGCGTGCATTTCCACATCCCGCTCGATGCGAAGCCATCGACGCCGCTCGGCTCGACCAGCGATCATGTCATCGACGCGCTGTCATGGCTGGGCTCCCACCCCGATGCCTGCACGCACCTCGAGATCGAGACCTACACCTGGGGCGTGCTGCCGACCGAGCTTCGCCGCCCGGTCGAGGAACAAATCGCCGCCGAATACCGCTGGGTGCTCGCGCAAAAAATGTAGCGCATTGCCAAGCGGCCGCCGCTCGTGTTGGATCGCGCCATGTCCGACATCAAAATCACCGTTCACACGACCGCCGGCGACATCGACGCCACCCTCTACGCGTCCAAGGCTCCTCTCACCTGCGCGAATTTTCTCAACCTCGCATGCCGCGGCTACTACAACAATGTGGCCTTCCACCGCGTGATCGAAGGCTTCATGCTGCAAGGTGGCGACCCAACGGAAACTGGCCGCGGCGGCCCAGGCTACAAATTTGCCGATGAGTTCCATCCCGATCTCCGCCACCGCTCACCTGGCGTCTTCTCGATGGCCAATGCCGGCCCCGGTACCAACGGCTCACAATTCTTCATCACGACGATTGAAACGCCATGGCTGGACGGGCGGCATGTGGTGTTTGGCAAGGTGGTGGAGGGCATGGAGGTGGTGTCGAAGCTGGAGGCTCAGGGGAGCGCATCTGGCGCAACCAAGAGCAAGTGCCACATCGAGGGCTGTGGCCAGCTCTGAGGGCAGAGCAAGCGCAGCTCCTTGCATACAAGAGCGTTCTGCATGCAAACACGCACGCTGCTGTGCTGATG
>JBKDYW010000234.1:0-3679 GCA_046308575.1 Verrucomicrobiota bacterium | reverse complement strand
GCGGTGGGGCCTGCGGGGACCTCGAACACCAGCGGGCCGGTTTCCTTCATGTTGGGAAACGCCATGATGTAGGGCGTGGTGGCATTGGCGGTGAGAAGGCCTAGTTTGTCCTTAAAGGTGAGGTAATCGACATAGTCGAGATTGCCTGCGCCGAACTTGGTGATGTGTTCCTGCTGCCATTGTTGCATGGCCATGATGGGAAGGGCCCAGAGGTAGGCTTGGCAGGCGCGTTGGTAATCGATCTCGTCGAACATTTTTTCGGCGGTCTCTTTGGTTGGGTAGCCGTTTTCGAGCGCGAGTTTTCCGGAGCGTGTGTCGATCACGCCGGTGGTGGGCAATTGTTGTGCGAAGGAACTGGTGAGCGTGAGTGCGCCAAGTCCTCCGAGAAGCGCGGTAAGCCGGCGGTGTGTTTTGCGGGTCATTTTCATGGCGTGATGATTGGTTGGAGTTTGCGTGTTACTAATTACTTCGCTTCGACCAGTGGTGGGAGTTTCCATGATCCATCGATGAGTGGTGCTTGCGGTCCGTAGAAACGAGCGACGAAGAAGAAGGGGCCCTTGGGAGCAGGCAACCAGTTCGAGGCTTTGTCGGGTCCGGGGTTTTCGTTTTGGATGTAAATTTCGAGCGAGCCGTCGGCGCCTTGCTTGAGGCCGGCGGTGCGGTCGCCGATCGAGTAGCGATCGATCGGGTTTTCTGTGAGAAGGCGTTCGGGAAGTTTGTACATCGTGATCGACCAGAACAGGCTTGCGGGTGGCAGTTGGCCGGGTTCGAAGCGAAGGACCCAGTGTTTGTTGCCATCGAGCACCTTGCCATCGGGGCCGGTTTGTTGGCTGGCATAAACCGCTTCTTCTTTCGTGTTGCCGTAGATGCCGAGCATGGCGCCCATGGAGCGCTCCAGGATGTAGTTCTCGCCCAGCTCTTCGCGGGTGCCAAAGAATGTTTTCGAGTCGGTTTGTTTGAGCGCTGTTTCTTTCAGTTCTTTGGCGGATGCCGCCACGCCTTCTTCAATGGCTGCACGAATTTTGGCATCGATTTTTTCTGGGTCGAATTCCTTGCCGGCGGCGATGCCGATTTTGGCGAAGCGCTCGAACATTTCCTTTTCGGAGGGCGCGATCGGCATCAGGGGGAGGAGTGCGTTGAGGTAGGAAATGAAGCCGATGCCTTCAGCTTTGCTTGCATCCCATGCGGGCCATTCGACATCCGGCGCGGCCGGCGGTGATGCTTGGCCGACAAACTTCGAGAGTGGGGTGAGTTTGTAATTTTCCTGGAGCGCCTGCATCGCGGGGATGTCATCCGGGCCATTGAGTTGGGTGCGTGTGAGGGTGCCTACGAAGTCGGTTTCGGCGCGAAAGACCTTGGTGATACCATCGGGCACCGTGCCGTTCCAGTTGGGTCCGGCAAAGAGGTAATTCCCTGCCTCGCGTCCGGTGGCGCGGACTCCGGTGTAGGCAAAGTTGTGCGTGTGAAGGTCGAACCACTGGTTCACATAGTAACGCGGTGCGGGCACGGCGGGCAATGAGAGCACGATCGGTTCGGCGCGGAGGTCGAGCCATGCCCATGAATATGGGGTGTCGTTGTTGGGGGTGACGATGTCCTTATCGGCCGGAGTCGCGGAGCGCGAGTAGTGGCGGAAGCGGTTGAAGCCGCCGACATAGCCGGGAAAGTCTTTGTTTTGCGTTTGGTTGAACAAGGTTTGGTAGCCTTGGATCGGGGCATAGGCGTAGAGCCATGCTTCTTTGGCGATGCTGCGAGCTTCGTCGGGGCTGATCTCCTCAGCGCGGGCGAGAGTCAGTGTCGCCAGGCACGCGAGCGCGGCGGCGATGATGTGGCGTGGCGATGATTTCATGGCTGTGACGTTGAGTTGAATGGTGTGCCGGTGCGGCTGCGAATAAAGAGCCACACCCCTAACAGGATGTGGCTCAATCGGTCGAGCATTCAATACGCCAGTCTGGCCGCTTACTGCTTCGATCCGGAGGTCACTGCCTCCATCACGCGGTCGAGGTTGAAGCTGCCCGGTTTCTGGCGGGGTGGGAATTCCTTGAAGCTTTGAAGCCATTTTCCGACATAGGCGCCGGCGGGTGCGATGATGAACATGCGGTCGAGGTACCAGCGTTGGAAACCGACCGAATTTTCGTGTTCTGCACGTTCGAAGGGGTCCATTCGCAGGTTGGTGATCTTCGGAGCGCGGAGTTGGGTGAAGGGATTTTGCCAGACCTTGAGCCCTTCTTCTTCCTGTTCCAAGAAGGTCACCTTCCAGTTGCCATAGCGAAGGGCGGCGACGCTGCCGTCATCGGTCCAGTAGATGAACTCCTTGCGCGGCCACTCGGCTGAGCCTTTGAGTGCGGGTCCGAGGTCGTAGCCGTCGAGGTGGACCTTGTAGGTCATGTCGCCCACCTTGCGGCCTTTGAGGAGTTCGTCTTTGGCGGTGGTGTCGCCGGCAGCGGCGACGAGTGTGGTGAGCATGTCCTCGTGGGCGCCGATGTCATTGACGATGGTGCCGGGCTTGATCGTGCCGGGCCAGCGCATGAGGGTTGGTACGCGATAGCCGCCTTCCCACTGGGTGTTTTTCTCACCGCGGAACATCGTGGTGCCGCCATCGGGCCAAGTGAAGGTTTCGGCGCCGTTGTCGGACGAGTACATCACGATCGTGTTGTCTTCGATGCCGAGCTCCTTGAGTTTGTCGAGCACTTGGCCGACATGGCCGTCGTGTTCGACCATGCCGTCGGCATAAACGCCGAGGCCGGTCTTGCCTTCGGACTCCGCCTTGAGGTGGGTGAAGATGTGCATGCGCGTTGAATTCCACCAGAGGAAGAACGGCTTGTCGGCCTTGACGGCGCGCGTCATGAAATCGAGCGCCTTGGCGTTGACTTCCTCATCGATGGTTTCCATGCGCTTTTTGGTGAGCGGGCCGGTGTCTTCGATTTTGCCATCGGCGAAGCTATGGATCACACCGCGCGGGCCGAATTTCTTTTTGAATTCAGGATCCTTGGGGTAGTCGGGATTTTCCGGTTCTTCTTCGGCATTGAGGTGGTAGAGATTGCCGTAAAATTCATCGAAGCCATGGGCGGTGGGCAGCATTTCGTCGCGATCGCCGAGGTGGTTTTTGCCAAACTGGCCGGTCGTGTAACCTTGTGCCTTGAGCAGGGTGGGGATGGTCGGGTCTTCCTTCTTCATGCCTTCGGGTGCGCCGGGCAGGCCAACCTTGGTGAGGCCGGTGCGGATGGGTGATTGGCCGGTGATGAATGCGGCGCGGCCGGCGGTGCAGCTTTGTTGGCCGTACCAATCGGTGAACATCGCGCCTTCTTTGGCGATGCGGTCGATGTTCGGAGTTTTGTAACCCATCATGCCGTTGTTGTAGGCGCTGATGTTGAACTGGCCGATGTCATCGCCCCAGATGACCAGGATGTTGGGTTTCTTGGGTGCGGCATGCGCGGTGGCAAGCAGGCAGAGTCCGAGCGCGAGGGCTGGAGGTGAGAATTTTGTTTTCATCGTGTGTGTGGATTGGCCGCCAAGGCTGGGCGTGAGCCGTGCTCGGCGGTCTTTCATGATGGCAGTCCCTAGCATCTCCCACCATTGGACTTTGGTCCAATAAGCGCGCCTTACGCCTTTGCGGATTCGAAACCGGCGGCCACGCAGAGCCTCACGAGGTCGGCGACCGAGGCGGCCTGCATTTTTTCCA
>JBKDYW010000233.1:0-8914 GCA_046308575.1 Verrucomicrobiota bacterium | reverse complement strand
CTCTCGGGTTGCGGGTTGAAGTTGGAAATGACCTCCAGCATGCGCAGGCGGTCGGTGATGGTTTCGCTCAAGCCAAGAATGCCGCCACAGCAGACGGAAATGCCGGCGTCCTGCACATTGCGAATCGTGCGCAGGCGATCCTCGTAGGTGTGGCTGGTGACGATATTCGGATAATGCTCGGGCGAGGTGTCGAGATTGTGGTTGTAAGCGGTCACGCCGGCGTCACGCAGTTGCTTCGCTTCCTCGAGGCCGAGTTCGCCGAGTGTCACGCAGACCTCCATGTTGAGAGCTGACACATCGCGCACAATGTCGAGCACCTTTTCAAACTTCTCAGTGCCACCGCGCACGCCTTTCCATGCCGCACCCATGCAAAAACGCGTCGAACCATTGCGCTTGGCAGCAAGAGCGTGTTGCATCACCTCATCGCGCTCGAGCAGGGCCTGACGCTCGATATCCGTCTCATAACGCGCCGATTGTGAGCAATACGCACAGTCCTCGGAGCATCCGCCGGTCTTGATCGAAAGCAGCGTGCAAAGCTGGATCTTGCCATCCGGCCATGATTGCTCGTGTACTTCGCGGGCGCGCTTGAGCAGATCAAAAAACGGCAGCGAGTGGAGTTCCTGGAGTTCGGCAAGTTTCATGGGATGGCTTGTGTGATTGATGAAAATTTTTCGGTTCGGAAACAGTCGTACTTATCGGCGCCAGCTGCCGCGCGAAACCGGCAGTTTCCCGAAGCTGATGACTCGGTAGTCGGTCGCACCGGTCGCGCCTTCGAGCGGAATGCCGAGCTTGCTTTTCCAAACGGCACTCATGCTTTCGCCGGTGTGACAGCCCCAGCTTTTGCAGTATGCGTTGGACGCGAATATCGAGGACTTGATCTTTGAAAGGTCACGCTCGTGGAGCCATGCGGTCGACGCGGCCATGATGTCGGCACCGTACTCAAACATGAAGGCATGGCGATTTGAATGACCGAAGAAATCAAAGGTCTGAATTGATCCCTTCGGCCGCGAGTTCATGGCGCGAATGAAAGATGCCGAATCATGGAACCAAATGAGCGTCGCGTTTCGTTTTGCTGCAACCTCGCTGATCCATGTCGTGTAAGGTTTGCCGTCTTCCCTGGAGCGCGCCTGGTAGGATGGCCGATAAATCATCCAAACCAATGGCGCATTGGAGCCGTATGCCTTACGGATTTCTACCATGCGCAGGGTCGATGCCCTGATGAAGTTCGCCCACCAGCGGTCGTGCTGATCTTCCTTGATCCGAAGGTCTTCCCATTTCCGAAGGGCCGGACCACCTGCCACTATGACATGGTCGGCTCGCAGCGATGGCTGCAAAAACAGAACGATGAGAGCAACCTTGAGAAAGGCTCGAATCATGGATGTAAAACTAGCCGCCGCCGGCCACTCTGGAAAGCGGGAAAACACCATTCGGGTCACCCGATCAATTTTCCAAACCGTTACGGATGATCTCCATGAAGCTTTGCGGCTCGAGGGCCGCGCCACCGATGAGCGCGCCATCGATGTCCGGGCAGGCCATCAGCTCGGCGGCATTGCCGGGCTTGACGCTGCCACCGTACTGGATGCGGATCCTTGCGGCGGTGTCTGCACCGTAAAGTTCGGAGACCAGCGAACGCACAAAAGCATGGGCATCCTGCGCCTGCTGCGAGGTCGCGGTGACGCCGGTGCCGATGGCCCAGACCGGCTCGTAAGCGATGACTGTTTCGGCCATGTCCTTTTCGGTCAGGCCCTTAAGGCCTTCGGTGACTTGGCGGCGCAACACGGCTTCGAGTTGGCCGCCCTCGCGTTCGGCAAGGGTCTCGCCGATGCAGAAGATCGGCTTCAAGTTTGCCTCGCGGGCCTTGAGCATCTTGGCGTTGATGATCTCATCGCTCTCGCCGAAAATCGAGCGGCGCTCGCTGTGGCCGAGAATCACATAGTGCACGAAGAACTCGCGCAGCATCATCACGCTCACTTCGCCGGTGTAGGCGCCGGAATCGAACTGCGAGCAGTTCTGCGCGGCGATCTGGATCGACTGCGAAGATTGGCCGGAGCTGTGCAAGGTCTCGGCAAGTTTCGGCAGCGAAATGAATGGAGGCGCGATGACGATCTCACAGGCAAGGTTGAGTCCTTGAATCTTGGTGATGAAACTTTTGACGAAGTCCTCGGTTTCGGAGGCTCCTTTGTTCATCTTCCAGTTGGCGGCAAAGATCGGCTTGCGGTTCATGAGCGTGTGGATTCGGTGTTTGGGGATAAGTTGGAAATCAGGCATTGTTGAGCGCCGCGACGCCGGGAAGCTCCTTGCCTTCGAGAAGCTCGAGCGAGGCGCCACCGCCGGTGGAAATGAAGGTCATTTTGTCGTCGAGGCCAAACTGGTTGACCGCAGTCACCGAGTCGCCGCCGCCGATGATGGTCACCGCGCCTTTGGAGGTCGCTTGCGCCACTGCTTCGGCGATCGCACGGGTTCCTTTGGCGAAGTTTTCGATTTCGAAAACCCCCATCGGTCCGTTCCAGATGATGGTGCGGGCCTTGGCGACTTCCTCGCTGAATTCACGAATAGCGACATCGCCGATGTCGATGCCTTCCCAGCCGTCGGGTGTCTCACCACCCTGCTCGTAAGGAGCGGTCACTTGAGTCGCAGCGCCATCCTTGAATTCCTGGGTGATACGGGTATCGGCGGGCAGCAGAAAGCGCACGCCTTTGGCCTTGGCCTTGGCTAGAATCTCGAGAGCAAGGTCGAGCTTATCGGCTTCGACGCGGCTGTTGCCGGTGTGATAGCCTTGCGCTTTGCGGAATGTGTTGGCCATCGCGCCACCGATGATGAAGGCATCGGCCTTCTCCATGAGTGCGGTGATGACCTGAATTTTATCGGAAACTTTCGCGCCGCCCATGATCACGAGGAAAGGCTTGGCCGGTTTTTCGAGCTCGTCGCAAAGGTACTGAAGCTCTCGCTCCATCAGGAACCCCATCGCCGAGGTCGGGATGAAATGAGTCACCCCTTCGGTCGAGGCATGCGCACGGTGGGCGGTACCGAAGGCGTCGTTGACATAAATTTCGGCGGAACCGGCAAGTTGTTTGGCGAAATCTTTGTCGTTCGCCTCCTCCTCAGCATGGAAACGGGTGTTCTCAAGGATGAGCACTTCGCCCGCGCCAAGCGCAGCACGCATTGCGGCAGCGTCGGCACCCACGCAGTCGGGCGCAAGTTTTACGGTCTTGCCGAGAATCGATCCAAGATGCGCGGCGGTCGGCGCCAGCGAGTACTTCGCTTCCGGCCCACCCTTGGGGCGTCCCAGATGCGAGCAGAGCACCAGTTTCGCACCGCCATCCACGAGATGCCGAATGGTCGGTACCGCCGCCTGAATGCGGGTGTCGTCGGTGATGACTCCGTCCTTGAGCGGGACATTGAAGTCCACGCGCATGAGAACTTCCTTGCCGGAAAAATCGAGATTGCGAATCGAGAGCTTGGCCATGGGGCGGGAATCCCGCCGCAGTCGAGCCTTCATGTCAAGCCGCGGGCAGAAGAAAATCCCGCAACTCCGTCACTTCAACGGAAATGGATCGCTGCGAAAACGCGCCGATTGTCGACGAATCTGATCGTCCGCCGGCGCAAGCTTCATCGCTCGATTTGACCACTCGACCGCCTTGGCCCGATTCCCTTTGGCGAATTGGATCTCGGCCATGGTGTCGAGGTAGGCGGCCTCATCGGGATGATAGCTGAGCGCCAATGTGATGTCTTTCTCGGCAGCCTCGAGTTCACGCATCGAACGCGAAGCAAACCACGCGGCGGTGTTGCGCAGGTGGTCGTCATCCGGAAATTTCGCGATCTCACCGCGAAGGTAATCCCACGATGCGCGGAACCATTGGTCGTGCTCGGTCTTGAGCCCGGCCTTGCGGAGCGCGGGCAGGAAATAATCGGCAAGCGATCCGTCGCTGATGGCATTTCGGTGACAACGCTCCAGCAATTCGATCGAGCCCTTGCGGTCAGCCTTGAGTTTGCCAAATGCTCGCGACATGTCGGCATGCAGTCGCATGCGCGAAAATTGGATCGGCGACTGCCAGCGGGGCTCGGCGGCAATGACGATGGAGTTGATCATTTCAAAAGCAGCCGCCGCTTTTGGCCAATCAGAGCGTTCGAGGAGGTCATCGGCGTAGGACCTCACGAACATGGCGAAGTCCTCCTGATCATCATTTGGATCGGCATAGGTCAGCGCCCGTTTCCACCACTCGCCCGCAGTGCGGTATTCACCGCCGAAGGCGTAACCATTTGCAACGCGCAGGCATTCGCTTGGCTGACCCAGCGCGAGTTGATCCGCCAAGCGATCATGTTTTTCCGCCTCCTTGGCGCGATCGGCACGACGCAGGCTGCTTGCGGCGTAGGCATGAATCTCAGGCGACGGTTCACGATCTGGATTGGATGTATCTTTGATCTGCGCGAGGATCAACGAGGCCGCTTCATCCCAGCGGTTGGCGGCCGAGAGCCACACCAGGCGGCTTTCCCACGGAATGGCCGCGCGGGTTTTTTCCGGCATCCGATCCATTGCCCTGAGGCTATTCGCCAAGTCATAGGCAGTGATGCCCATCGTCAGCATGCTTGCCAGCAATCGGGGCCTCACCCCCTCAGGCGCATCGTCGATCGACTTCCACACGCGCTCAATGAATTTGTCCCGAATGTTTTCGGGATCATTACGGATTTTGAAAATCACCAGCATCGCGTCGAAGCGTGCAGAGATGTCGGATTCTGGGTCCAACTCGCCGAGCCACGCCCACCAACCCGTGATCACATCATCCTCGCCAAGCACGGTTTGAGCCAGGGCCTGCCAGCGCTGTTGATCCTGCCCTGCCCACTTCAGAGCCATCCGCCACGCAAGTTTGGGCGCTTGATACGGCACCTCGCCCCGACCGAAAAAATTGCCGACAAGCCGATTGAATAACTCAGGATTTTTCTCCGCCAGCAACGCAATCGGTTCGAGGAAAAGCGCGTCATTGCGCGCGTGCAGACCTCGCCTTTCATTGAAGTACGCCAAGGCCGCAAGTCGTTCCATCGCGGTCGAAGGCTCGCGCTGATCTTCGACATCCACCCCTTCAAGCTCCGTCAAGAGCGCCTCAATCCAAGGCCCCGCATCCGATGCGTCTTCCTTCAGACCAATCGCGCGCATCGCATCACCCGACTTTTCGATGGCGTCAAAATACTGAAACGCAATCAGCGGGTGGGCCTTGACCATGGCAGGCTCCGCAAGTTTGAAACGACCAAGCGCGTGCAGCGCATTGAGCGCGTTGTCGCGTTCGGATCCGCTCTTGGAATCAAGCGCCTTGGTGAAAACCTCAAGGCCGGCATCACCCGAAATTTCTCCCTTCCATGCACGCGCAGCCGCTTCGGCATAAGCCGCGGTGAGACGATTTTCATCGGACGATTTTTGCATCTGCTCCAACCACGGCAGAGGGTCACCCTCGATGCCGGACATCAATGCCGCAGATTTCAAATTGCCCAACTTTCGCGCGATGTCCGCCGCGGCTTGCGTGTTTCCCGCCGCGCGCATCAGCGCAAATTTCCACGGATCGGACTTGGCCTCGTTCGCAGCGACTTTTTTCAACTCCTGATCCAACAAACCCTGACTGCGCAAAAAATCCGCATGCCCCAAAAGCCCGGCTTCGTCGACGGCACCCAATTCAAGATACTCCCTCGCCGATTTGGCATCACCCGCAACGATCGCCTCACGCGCCGCAATCAGCGCCACATCATCCATCGCCGCTTCGAGCTCCGCCCGCACATCGGCTGATGATTCCATTGCGTAAAGTTTCAGCATCTGACGCCACGCACGGCGTTTCTTCAACTGACTGAGAATCACCGCCTTTTCCTCAAGCGTCGCCGTCACAAATCGATCGGTGAGCTCGATCACGGCGGGTTCGGTCTCGGGCGTGATGCCGAGTTCGATTCGCCGCACAACGTCGCGGGCACGGGTCGACTTTTCCGGATCGGCGTCGTTCGCGGCGGACTTCAAGGCCGGCAGTGCCTCGGCACCAAGTTTCCACAGGTCCAGCGCCGCCTCCTCACGCACCTTGAAGTTTTCATCGGCCAGCAACGCGATGAGTCGATCAGCCCCCTTGCTCGCCGCAGGTTTTTCCGCAGCATCGGAATGAGTTTCCAGCAAACACGCGCCGAGCAGTATGATGAAAATTCGGAGCTTCATGCGGGGGCGTCGATCAGATGATGAATGTGCGCGATAATGCCAGGCTGATCACGCGGCGAAGCTCTCGCCGCACGAGCAAGTGACCACCGCATTCGGATTGCTTACCTTGAAACCTCCCTGTTGGAGGTCGTCGGAAAAATCCAGTTCGCTGCCGCTCACAAACAGCGCGCTTTTGGGATCGATCACCACATTCACGCCATTGCTCGGCACCATGATGTCGCGATCGCGCGGACCATCGACGAGGTCCATTTTGTACTGCAATCCCGAGCAACCACCACCGACCACCGCGATGCGCAGCGCGCCATCGGGCCTACCCTGCCTGTCGAGAATGCCACGCAAATGAGTGGCAGCGGGCGTGAGCACACGCACCAGCTTTTCGTTGCCGATCTTGTAGTTCAATGTCGAACTCACGGCAAAATCTGTGACACCATTACCGCGCAGTCAACCCGCGCCTTCATTCGGCGCGAGCCCTCCTGCGGGTGGAAAAAATTACTCCGCAGCCTCCGACTGCGGCGCTTGCGTGGTTTCGTCGGCGACCTTCTTGGCAACCTTCTTGGCCGGAGCTTTTTTGGCAGCTACCTTCTTAGTGGCGACTTTCTTGGCCGGCTCCTTCTTGGCGCTGGTTTCCTTCTTAGCGACGGACTTTTTGACGATTCCGCCGAGTTTCGCCTGCTCTTTTTTGCGCTTGAGATAATCGGCGCGACGGCGGCGTTTGATGATTTTGTTTGATTGCTGGCCCATGGTTGGTGGCCATTGGCTAGGGATTCCAGCGCCAGGGATCAAGCGGAATTCTTCACAAGTTGTGTTGATTGAATGGTTTCGCATTCGACAGCGGCCGATTTGGCCCGCAGATTCCCCGCCCCATGGCAGGTCTCATCATAGCTCCCCGCGCCCGCATTTTCCACGGCCACGAGTGGGTTTACGCCACCGAAATCCGCAAAACTTTCGGTGATCCGCAACCCGGTGATGTGGTCACGCTCAAAGATTTTCGCGACCGCCCGCTCGGCTCGGCCATCTACAACCCGCAATCGCAAATCGTCGCCCGCCGATTCTCGCGTCGCCGCCAAGACCTCGATCTCGATTTTTTCACCCGCCGCATCCGCCAAGCGATCGAATACCGCGAACGCAAGGAAATCGACCCACGACTGTGCCGCCTCGTCTGGAGCGAGTCGGATGGCATTCCGGGCCTGATCATCGACCGCTACGGCGATCATCTTTCAGTCCAGACGCTCACGCTGGCGATGGATCTGCGCAAGGAGCTGATTCGCGATGCCTTGGTCGCTCTATTGAACCCAAAGTCGATTGTGCTCCGCAACGACTCACCATCACGCAGGGCCGAGGGCATGGAAACCGGCATCGAGATGCTGCATGGCGAAAATCCCGGCTCATTTGTCGTGCGCGCCAATGATCTTGATTTCGAGGTCGACCTCTTCGATGGCCAGAAAACCGGGCTTTATTTGGATCAGCTCCAATCCCACGCCGAAGTCGCCAAACTCGCGAAAGGCAAGCGCGTTCTTGACTGTTTCACCAACCAAGGCGGCTTCGCTCTCACCTGCGCGAAAGCCGGCGCGGATAAAGTGACCGCGGTCGATGTCTCCGCCGCCGCTTGCGATGCCGCTCGCCACAACGCAAAACTCAACGGTCTGGAAATTGATGTGATCGAACACAATGTCTTCGATTTCCTCAAGCACGCCGAACCGCAATACGATCTGATCATTCTCGATCCGCCGAGTTTCACCCGCAACAAAAAGACCCTCATGGACGCGATGCGCGGCTACAAGGAGATCCACCTTCGCTCGCTCAAGTTGCTCGAAAAAGGCGGCATTCTCTCAACCTTCTGCTGCTCGCATCATGCCTCACGCGAGCTGTTTCTCGAAAACCTCGCCGATGCCTCGGTCGACGCGAAGAAATCCCTGCGCCTAATGCAGGAACACTCACAACGCGCCGACCACCCGATCCTCATCACGATCCCCGAAACCGGCTACCTCAAGGGTTTCACGGTCGAGGTGATCGCAACGAGGTAAGAATCAAGGCTCCATCGGATAGGCATTTTCGCCGTGCTCCGAGCGATCGAGGCCTTCGCTTTCTTGTTCGGCATCGACGCGCAGGCCAATGAGAACTTTTACGATCAGAGCAATGACGACCGTTGCCAGAGCTGACCACAGAATCGTCGCGCCAAGAGCAGTGGCTTGAATCGTAAGTTGCTCGCCCATGGGTTTCACGAGACCGAGACCACCCATCGAAGCCTGACCAAACACGGCCACCAGCAAAGTGCCAAGGATGCCGCCCACACCATGAACCGCGAACACATCGAGCGAATCGTCAATGTGCATTTTTTCACGAATGAGGCTCACACTGAAATAGCAAACGACTGCGGAAATCGCGCCGATCGCGATGGCGCCGATCGGGCCGACATCGCCTGAGGCTGGGGTCACGGTTGCAAGGCCTGCGACCAAGCCGGTGACCATGCCGACGAGACCGGTCTTGCCGTTGCGGATGCGCTCCATGAGCGACCAAACGAGTGCCGCCGCGCAGGCAGAAAGGTGCGTGACGAGAAGCGTCATGCCCGCATTGGCGCCGGCGGAAAGCTGACTGCCGGCATTGAAGCCAAACCATCCGACCCAAAGCATCGCCGCGCCGATGAAGACCATGCCGGGATTGTGCGGCGGGTGCGGGTGCTGTGGAAATCCGCGACGCTTGCCGAGCATGATTGCCAGCACCAGTGCCGTG
>JBKDYW010000232.1:0-2617 GCA_046308575.1 Verrucomicrobiota bacterium | reverse complement strand
CGACCGCTCGGCATTCAACGAGGAAATGAAAACCGCGATCGCCTTCCGCGTGATCGCCGACCACCTCCGCACGCTCAGTTTCTCGATTGCCGATGGCATCATGCCCGGCAACAACGGCAGAAACTATGTCCTTCGTAGAATTCTGCGCCGCGCCGTGAGATACGGCCGCCAACTCGGATTCTCGGGCGACAAGCCATTCTTCGGCGCCCTCGTCGAAACTCTCGTCGCCCAGATGGGCAGCGTCTTCTCAGAACTCAAAACCCGCGAATCCGTCATCCGCCAAACCCTCGAGCAGGAAGAAGCCAGCTTCAACCAAACCCTCGACCGCGGATTGAAACGCTTCGAAGAAGCGATGGCTGATGTGAAAAATGATTCGCTCTCCGGAGACATCGCGTTCGAACTCTACGACACATTCGGCTTTCCAATCGACCTCACCGAATTGCTCTGCGCCGAGCGCGGGCTCAAGGTCGATATGCCACGCTTCGAGGCACTGATGGAGCAACAACAAGAACGCTCCCGCGCTGCAAAAAAATCCACCGTTGTGCGCGCGCTCGAGATCTCGACCGATGCGGTCACCGAATTCACCGGCTTCGATGCGGATGAATGCGAGGCGAGCGTCCTCGAAGTCCACCCGCAGGACGATTCGCTTTTCGTCATCACCGACAAGACCCCCTTCTACGCCGAAATGGGCGGACAAAGTGGCGACACCGGCACCGTGGCGGCGGCTTCCAACCGCCAAGCCCCAATCCCCATCACCGGCGTCCAACAAATCGGCAAGGCCCGCGCGATCATCGTCGCCTCATCGAGCGAAATCAAAGTCGGCGACAAAGTCGTCCTAAAGGTCGATGCCTCACGTCGCCGCCCGATCGAAGCTCATCACACTGCGACTCACCTGCTGCACTGGGCGCTCCACGAAGTCGTTTCGAAGGACGCCGCGCAACAAGGCTCTTCGGTCGATGAGAACCGCCTGCGCTTCGACTTCAACAGCGCCGCTGTCACTCCGGAGCAACTCGCGGCGATGGAGGAAAAGGTCAACACCGCCGTCAAGGCCAACGATTCGGTTTCTTGGACCGAAGTAAAACATGCCGACATTAAGGGCCGTGCCGACATCATGCAGTTCTTTGGCGACAAGTACGGCGATGTCGTCCGCGTCGTGCAGATCGGCGGCAAGCCACACGAACTAAACGGTTACTCGCAGGAACTCTGCGGCGGCACGCATGTCCGTCACACCGGCGACATCGGGCTTTTCAAAATCAAATCCGAAGGCGCCATCGCGTCCGGCGTTCGCCGCATCGAGGCGGCCTGCGGCGATGCGGCATGGACGCACTTGAATGAATCGGTCGAGAAATGGGATCAGGAACTCAAGGCTGCTCGCGCGAAGCTCGCCGCCGCCAATGAGAAACTCGCCACACTTGGTGAAGCTGCGGTAAGCGTGAACGACTTTCCGCACATCATGGCCGCGATGCTCGCCGAACGCGCCGACATCGCGCAGATCAACGCCACCTTCGCCCACGGTCAACGCACGCTCGAGGAAACCCAGCAAGCCGCGATCGAAGCGGAAAAGCGCATCAAAAAAATCCAGTCGTCGCAGGCCGCCCGACTCGCCGACGAAGCACTCGCCGAGCTCATCGCCAAAGGCGAGCCGATCATCGTTTCCTTCGAGTCCGATGCCTCCTTGCTTCAGGAGCTTCAAAACGGCCTCAAGAAAAAGAATTTCTCCAAAGCCGCGCTGCTCGTCGTCGACGATGGCGAAAAGCTCCACCTTGCCACCCACTGTGGCCCCGACGCGATTGCCGCCGGACTCAAAGCCGGCGACCTACTCCGCGACCTCGCCGCGATCGCCGGAGGCAAAGGCGGCGGCAAGCCGGATCAAGCACGCGGTGCCGCGCCACAACGCGAAAAGCTCGCAGAAATCAAAGCAAAGGCGGAAGAGTTTTTACAGGCCTGATCACCAAATCACTCGCCTGGAAAAGTAAATTCGCCACCCGGCAGTGGTGCTTCTTGTTCGCGATAAAACACGCGATCCATCCGGTCGAGGTAATCGGAGATCGGATCATTGCGGCGATGCGGGCGATCTTTCAAACGATCTTTCAATTGAAGGTAATCATCAAAGGCACCACTGGTCTGCCTCGCGCGGGTGATCTCAAACCAATCGAGATAATCGCGCCCGCGGTCGACCCGCTCGATCATCGTCTTGCGGGTTTCGGCGAGCGATGCGAGACGCGCCGCAACATTGTCCGTCTGATTTTTTGAAATCGCATCGAGCACCTGCTGGTACTCCTGCAGCAAGGGCCGATAGGACGGGAAACAACGATAGCTCAATCTCACCAAGGCCTCGGCCGCAGGTCGCACAGCCACCACACGCTCGCCTTCATCCAGATCGGCAAGCTCGGGCCACGCATCGATCGGCTTCTGCTGCACAATGCCTTCGGCATCACGGAAGTTGAGACGCAACACCTCCGCAAGACTGGCTTCGGTCTGGCGAATCGTCAGCACATCGGTGAGTTGGTTGAGCCCACCCTTGTTGGCCATTTGCAGCGCCCACCATTTTGCAAGGCTGGTACTCGAGAGATTAAGCTCCGGGAAATGCTTGCGCAGCAGCACCGGCATCTCGCCC
>JBKDYW010000231.1:0-31041 GCA_046308575.1 Verrucomicrobiota bacterium | reverse complement strand
CACGGTGCGCGGCAAGAACTTGATGTGGGATACCGACATTTTGCCGGTCAAGGGAGCCATCTTCGCCCTTTTGGAAAACCACTACGGTGTCGATGTGCTCGATGAGTGGGCGCTGCTGCCACGACTCGCGGAGTTTCCCGTCGTCGTCGTGCCGGAACGCCATGCGCTCTCCGAGGAAATGCTCAAAGCCCTCAAGGAATATGTCCGCAACGGCGGAAAAGTGCTCGTGACCGGTGCTGAGTCCTTCGAGCGGTTCGGCGGTGCGTTTCTCGGTGTGAGTGCCGGCAAGTTGGAAAGTGATGCCACCTACTATGTGCCCGCAGCCGATGCTGCCACGCCGCTCTTCAGCAAGACATGGCGACTCGTGAAACCGACCACCGCGAAATCGCTCGGATCCCTCGGTCGCACCGCGCTGACCGATGCAGAACTGATTGCTCATCCCGCCGCAACACTCAACCGCGTCGGACGCGGAGCGGTCGCCTACATTCCGGCCGATGTCTGCCGCGATTTCGATCACAACCGCTATCCGCTCATCCGCGCCTTCATCGGGGAAGTGACGCGCGTGCTTGCAGGAAAACTGCCGATTAGCGTGCAAGCACCGCTCTGTGTCGATGTCGCGCTGCGCCGCAAGGGGGATCGCTCGATCATCCACTTCGTCAATCGCGCCAGCGGTATCCCGAACCAACCGAACAACGGCGCGATCGACGAGATCCCCAAGGTCGGGCCGATCGTCATCACGATCAAAACCGCCAAGCCGCCTGCATCGGTCAGCGCCGCGTGGGAAGGCTCAAAACCAAAGTGGAAGCACAAGGGCCAAACGCTCACGATCACCCTCGATATGCTCCACATCCACGAGGCGATTGTGGTGCGTTAATACCTTCCAGAGATCAACAGGTGATGAAGAATCTGCAATGGCCTTTGCACTGCATTCCGAAAATCAAAAGTGCGGGGCGTTTTCCCATGCCCGCATCCAATTCCGGACGGGATTACTTTCACGATTCGGTCGCGGTGCATCAGCATCTCTACTCTGGCGCCATTCTGATCGGTAAGAAAACTTTTCGTTTTCTCCCCGGGGATCTGACCATCAGTCCACCCGAGGTGGTCACGGTGTATGATCTTCCAAAGGGCGGGGCTCATTGGTGCATCCATTTTGAAGCGGTCGCGCCGACATCAGGTGACTCCGGCTTTCGCATTCCCATTCATCTGTCACCCGGCAGCAGACGCGGCTATTTCGAGGATCGCTTTAGGGCTATCTCGGAGACTCTTCGTCCAAGGAAAGGACGGCGTTCGGAAACGAAGCTCGCAGCAGCCAATGCCGGTGCGCAGCTCCAGCAGTTGTTGCTGTTGATGGCCAAGCAGCCACTCGACGACGAAAAAAAAAGCCGCGCCAACCGCCGCTCGGATCAGGCACTGGATGCGATTCGCTTGAAACTCGAGATCGAGTTTCAGCAACCGCTTGATGTTGCAACGATCGCCGCCGACAGCGGCCTGAGCCGAAATTTCTTCGCCGCCCGATTTCGCGAACGCTTCGGCATGACCGTGGACGGATACCTGCTTCACTTGCGAATCGAAATGGCTAAAAACCTGCTTCTTTCGACCAATCTTCCCATCAAAGAAATCGCTTACGAGTGCGGCATTCCGGACTCCAATTATTTCAACAAGCAATTCCGGAGGGCGACAGGCACAAGCCCCTCTCTCTACCGCATCGGTAGCTAAAAGTGGTGGATTTCTACCAGTGATTCGAGGCTTGCTACCAACAGGGATTCTTGGCGGTGCGGTGCCCTCGATTAAAGTGGTCTCCGATGAACGAAAAAATCAAAATCAATTGGTATCGCACCCCAGTGGACAAAGCCGTAATGAGCGATCTCATGCGCAAGAGCGACGCGCGTGCATTCGCCCAGGTCATCCCGCAGCTCGCCCTCTTCGCGGTGACCGGCACGCTGGCATTTCTCGCTTACCAAAACATCAACGCTACAAACTGGACTTGGTCGGTTCCGCTTTTGCTCGCGGCGCTCTTCGCCCATGGCACCTGTTCCTGCTTCTTCGGCGGCACCGCCTGCCATGAACTCTGTCACAAGACGCCTTTCAAAACCGCTTTTTTGAATGAATTCTTCCTCAAGGTGTACGCCTTCATGAGCTGGTTCGATCCGGTTGCTTACCGGGTCAGCCATGTCAAACACCATCAGGTCACCGTTCATCACGACCACGACGGAGAGGTCGAGTTGCCCCAGGGATTGGACTGGCACGGCGTGAAGTTCGTCCTCTGGCAGTTGTCGCCTGTCGTCCACCCGAAACACGCTTTTGATTTGGTAAAGAAATGGATCAAGATCGCCCGCGGCGACCTCTCGGAGGGAAGCTTGTCATTCACTCCGGAATGGACTGCCAAAATCCTGCCGGAGGAAAACATCAAGCTCCGCCAAGAACACCGAAGCTGGGCCCGCAAACTGCTGATCGGCCACCTTCTTTTGGCGATCCTCTTCGTGGCCACCGGCAACTGGATCCTGATCCTGATCGTGACCTTCGGCTGCCATTATTGCACATGGCTCGGATTACTTTGCGGTGCACCTCAGCATGCCGGGATGACGCCGGATGTACCCGACTTCCGTCTCTGCTGCCGCACCTTTACCTGCAGTTGGTTCCCAGCCTTTCTTTATTGGAACATGCAATATCATGTGGAGCACCACATGTTTCCGGCGGTGCCGTTCTACAATCTCCCTCGATTGCGCAAGGCGATCGAGCACGATCTTCCTCCCGCCCCGCACGGACTGCGGGCCACATGGAAGGAGTTGGTGCCGATCCTCAAGCGGCAACGCAGGGATCCGGGATATTTTTTCACACCCAAGCTCCCCTCGGGAGAACCAATCGGGACCTTTCTTGGTGATGACATGCTCAGGGCGGAAGCCGCTCAATGAATTCAAAAAGACAAACCGATTTGAAAACCATTCAGCAAGAGAGATAGGCAGCGCGGCCATGCAAATAATATTGAAGGCCTGAGGGTTTTGTACTGAGGATGTGTCGTCAGCATGAACACCTCACCATCCCGCCGCGACCATCTTGCCGAATTGTTGAAACGCCGCCCTGAACTCGCACCGCACGCGGCCGAGATCCGCAAGGCCGCCGATCTGTTTCTCGAATGCTTCCGCAACGGTGGCAATGTGCTCATTGCCGGCAATGGTGGCAGTGCGGCCGATGCGGATCATTGGGCAGGTGAGCTCATGAAAGGTTTCGAGTCGCTCCGCCCGCTCACTCACGAGCAACGCTCGGGTCTGCGCCCGGAGCTTGCTGATAAGCTCCAGCAGGCCGTTCCCTGCATCCCGCTCACCGGTTTTCCCGCACTGCGCACTGCCGTGGCGAACGATATCGATCCGACGATGGAATTTGCGCAACTCGTCATGGCACTCGGCCGACCCGGCAGCCTCTTTGTCGGTCTCTCGACCTCGGGCAACGCAGCCAATGTCTGTGCCGCTGCCGAAGTCGCACGGGCGAGGGGACTCAAGGTTCTGGGCCTCACCGGTGAAGGCGGTGGAAAACTTGCGCCTCTTTGCGATCTCTGCATCCGCGTGCCAGCCAAGCGAACGCTCGAAGTTCAAGAACTCCACCTGCCCATTTATCACACCATCTGCCTGCTCATCGAAGACGAGTTCTTTGCCGTCTGAGTATGAGGACACAAATTTTGGACGAGGGAACAAGCAAAGATGCCTCTGACCCTTTGATCTTCGTCTGTCTTTCACTTCGACATTGGATGTTCAAATTTCATCCCTAGAATGCTTCATATGAGCGGCCGTTCCGTTGGGAAAGCAAAACTCTTGGGCGGACAAACTGCATGCAATGCGGGTGAGGATGTTGTCACTGCTCCATCGGCGCTTGCTCAGCTCATTGATCTGCTTGAGGACAGCACAGGTTGCCGAATCAGTTTCGAGGATCTCACGGGCGTCAGCTATCATGTCGAGGATCTTGCGCTACCGGGACGACTGCGCATTCACACTTGCGCGACCTGCATGCATGCCAAGAGCCAGCGGGACACGCATGCCGATTGCATTCGCAACAAGACCGCAGTGAATCGCTTGGTGACGCGACGGAGAAAAATGTTTTCTGGGCAATGCCACATTGGGCTCACCGAATTTGTCGCACCGCTGATGTATCGGGGCCGCGTGATGGGGGTGTTTTTTCTTGGATCGGTGGTGGTGCGTGAGACGGCTGCCGAGGCACGACGCAAGCTTCGCAAGTACTGCGAGCGTCGAGGTTTGGAGGCGGGCCCATTTCTCGCCAGCCTTGCCAAGGCAAAGAAAATTTCTGCAGCGGATATGCCGATGCTCGAATCGCGTTTTCGACTTTTGGTTGCTGTGGCCGAAGCACTCGTCGAACGCTCGGCACTGCCCGCCGAGCAATACCGCACCGCGGTGGGTGCGCATGAAGTGGCCCTCCATAATTTGCCCGTCATGATCCAAGGCGCCATCCGCTTTATGCGGCGTCACCATGCCGCGCATATTACCTTGGCCGACATCGCTGCCGACCTCGGCTGCCATCCCGATTATCTGAGCCGGATTCTCAATCAGCATTTGCCCGGCGGTCTCTCCGGATATCTCGCGCGCATCCGCATCGAGCTCGCACAGAAACTCATCGGCACCGGACGCCTCAGCCTGGGTGAGATCGGACACCGCGTCGGGTTCAGCGATCAAAGCTACTTTGCAAAAACATTCCGAAAACTCGTTGGCATGACGCCGGGCGAGTATCAGGCAAAGCACGCCCCCGATTCTACTCCCATCTCATGAAATCCGTTAGGGCGACGCAGTCTCTCGGCGATGATTACGGTGCCGCGACCGGGGGAATTATGGAACGGGACGCCCTAGGCTTGCATTGATCGA
This sequence comes from Verrucomicrobiota bacterium, assembly GCA_046308575.1. GTDB lineage: Bacteria > Verrucomicrobiota > Verrucomicrobiia > Verrucomicrobiales > Akkermansiaceae > Luteolibacter. Next base: position 26,176 of record JBKDYW010000231.1, on the reverse strand, counting down.
GATGATCCAGCCACGAAAGAGAAGCGGCATCTTCATTTGCTTCCTTATTCAAAATTCAATCTTTAAAATTCAAAATTTACTCCCATCACCCTATCGGATGCGGATTGACTATTTTTTCTGTTAGCTCCTATAATGCTCACCGACATGCAATCTGTTCCATACCCACTTCGTTTTCGTCAGATCCACCTCGATTTCCACACCTCTCCGCACATCCCCGGGATCGGCGCTAAGTTCGACAAGAAGCGCTGGCAGGAAACCCTGCAGGAAGCGGCGGTCGATTCGATCACGCTTTTTTCTAAGTGCCATCATGGTTGGAGCTATCACCCGACCACGGTCGGCAAGATGCACCCTCATCTTTCCTTCGATCTGCTGCGCAAGCAGTACGACGCCACCAAAGAAGCGGGCATCAACGCGCCGGTGTACCTCTCGGCGGGCGTGGACAACCTCGCTTCATATGACCATCCCGAATGGCGCGAGGTCAACAAGGACGGGACTTACACCGGTTGGGCCCAGCGCTCCCTCCAGGCGGGCTTCCACATGATGGACTTCCACAGCCCATATCTCGATTACCTTTGCGATCAGATCCGCGAGGCGGTGCGCCTGTTCCCCGATTGCGATGGCATCTTCCTCGACATCATCAGCCAGTATCAATCCTGCGGCCGCTGGAGCCTCGACTTCATGAAGGCCAACGGACTTGACCCTCTCAAGGAAGAGGACCGCAAGGAGTCATCGCGTCTGGCTTTGGAAAAATACTATCGCATGACCACCGAGGCGGCGAAGTCGCTCGATTCCAACATGCCGGTTTTCCACAACGCCGGTCACATTCCGCGCGGTCGTCGCGACATTCTTCCGTACTTCAGCCACATGGAACTGGAGTCGCTGCCAACCGGTGGCTGGGGCTACGATCACTTCCCAATGTCGGCAAAGTATGCCTGCAACCTGCCGTATGATTTCCTTGGCATGACCGGAAAGTTTCACACCACCTGGGGTGAATTTGGCGGCTACAAGCACCCGAACGCGCTGCGCTACGAGTGCGCGGCGATGCTTGCCTTTGGTGCCAAGTGCAGCGTGGGGGACCAGCTTCATCCAAACGGCACGCTCGATGAGTCGACCTATCAAATCATCGGCGAGGCCTATCGCGATGTGCGCGACAAGGAGTCGTGGTGCCATGGTTCAACGCAGGTCTTCGATCTTGCGGTTCTTTCCAGTGAGGCAGAGAGCGGCACACACCGCGACGCGCCATCCGACGAGGGTGCTTGCCGCGTTTTGCTGGAGAGCCATTTCCTCTTTGGTCTCATCGATCGCACGATGGACTTCGCCGCGTACAAAGCATTGGTGTTGCCCGACGATATCCGCATTGATGCCGAGTTGAAAACCAAGCTCGACGCCTATGTCGCGCAAGGCGGCAAACTCATTCTTTCGGGCGAGAGTGGTCTTTGGAAAGATCGTGCCGAATTTGCCCTCGACCTCGGTGCCGAATACGAAGGCCTGAGTCCTTACTTCCCGCCGAATGATGAGCCAAACCGCGGTCATGATTATGTGCTGCCGGCAAAAGATTTGCGCGCGGGATTCGTCAATATGCCGCAGGTGATGTACGAACGCTCGCATCGCATTCGTGCCACCAAGGGCCAATCGCTCGGTCAGATTTTTGATCCCTACTTCAACCGCAATTGGGAGCATTTCTGCAGTCACCAGCACACGCCGAATCAAGAGCAACCATCGGGCTTCGACTGCGGTGTGCGCCATGGAAACATCCTGTACTTCGCGCATCCGGTCTTTCGCCACTACCGCGCCTACGGCGCTGTGGCCTACCGCGAGTTCATCGTGAACGCGATCCGCGCCTTCCTTGGCGATGCCCCACGGGTGAGCACCAACCTGCCATCGACCGCGCGTCTCTCGCTCACGCATCAAGCTGCCGAGAAACGCCACATCCTGCACCTGCTCTACGCACCGACCATCAGCCGCGGCGGCGTGATGCAACTCTCCGGCGGCAATGCCTCCGGCGGCCGCAGTGTCGAGGTCATCGAGGATCTGCCATCATTGCATGATGTCGAAGTGACGCTGCAAGTGCCGGTGAAGTCCGCGAAACTCGTACCGCAAGGCGGCGAGATCGCGATCGAAAAATCCGGAGATCGTGTCACCCTTCGACTGCCGAAGTTCTCCTGTCACCAGATGATCGAGCTGAGCCTGTGAGAGGTGAGGGGGAGTAAGTAAACCTAAGGAGGCACGACACTCTTGTCGTGCTCTTCTTAGAAATTTATAATCGCGAATAATCGCGAATGGACGCGAAATGAAGAGTGATTGGATATTAGAGATTGGTGATTAAGTGAAGAGGAAGAAGCCGCTTCTTCATTCTTCTCTGTTCGCTGCCAACTGAACACTTGAAACTTTTTTCCACTTCGATGTTCAATGTTCGATGTTGGACGTTCAATGTTCATCCCTCCTAAACTTTATACTCCAGCCATTTCCCTTGGAAATGAAGTTTTGTAAACACAATGGCTTGGGTGAGGAGGTCGAGCCCGAGGACGATCCAGACAAGGGTGAGCGTGGCGAGGTGAAACTTTGAGAGCAGCGTAAGCACGGCTACGCGGTAGAAGAGTAGGCTGGCGAATGACCAACGCATCACAATGGGTGTGGCGCCAGCGCCGCGCATGGAAGTTTTGAGGATGATGCAGGTAGCGAAGAAGGGTTGGGTGAGGGCGCAGATGATGAGTAGCGGCGCGGCGAGACGGGCGTGAATTTCGCTGCCTGGAGCCATCCATGCGATGAGTTCGTGTCGAAAGAGCGCGAAGAAAAGACCCATGGATCCCATCAGGATCACCGCGGATTTCCAACAAAGGCGTACGGACTTGACCGCCATTTCCCGCGATCCGGCTCCGAGGTATTGGCCACAAAGGGCGGCGGCCGCCGTGGCGATGGCAAAACCCGGCAGGAAGCTCATGGATTCGACGCGGATCGCAAGAATGTGCGCACCGAGTGCGCCTTGATCTCCAAGGCCGGCAATGATTCGGATGCTGAAGGCATGGATCATCCACATGCCGGCAATTTCGATCGATTGGGGAATGCCAATTTTGACGATGCGACCGAGAGTGGAGAAATCAGGTGCGAGGAATTTTTTCTGCCAACGAAGAATCGCGTCGCGACGCCGACCGACCAAGAGCAAGGTCGTGGCCATGCCCGCGATCCATCCGATGACCGTGCCCAGTGCAATGCCCTCGATGCCATGCCCGCCGATCGGTGCGGGACCGAAAACGAAGGCCCAACTGAGTGCGATGTTGACCACATTCACCACGATCATCGAGAGAAAGGGCGTGCGGGTGTCGCCCGATCCGCGCAGTGCGGCGTTCACCGCAAAAAGGGCGCCGCTGCATGGAGCGCTCCATGCGAGCATGTGGAGAAAATCATGCGCATAGACCGCTGCAGCAGATGTGAGGCCAACCCATTGAATGAGTGGGTCAATGCCAAGCTTGAGTGCGAGGCATGACGCGCTGCCAGCGGCGATGCCGAGCCACAGACCTTGGCCGAGCGCGCTGTTGGCAAGGGGTTCATCGCCGGATCCGGTAGCGCGTGAGACCAAAGCCATCACACCGGTGGCGACGGCACCTTGAAGGATGTTGAAAAACCATGCGACATAACCCCCGAGTCCCATCGCGTCCAGAATGGCGATTCGATCGACCCCTGTGCTCATGCGTCCGGCGATGAGCAGATCCGCGAGCCCGACGAAAAAGCCGAGCACCTGTTCCATCAGCGGCCAGAAAGCGAGAAACAGTACCTGCCTTGGAAGTGAAAGACCTTGCAAGGGGCCGCCGAGGCAGGCCGGTGTCGCGCGTTGGCTGGCTTCGACACTGGCACCGGGTTTCGACATACGAAGATATAAATTATGAAAGTATGAACAACCGGTGATGAGTCGACTTACGGTTTCGCGCAGACATCGACGAGCGGTTTGCCGCATGAAAGAATGGCGAAGTCATCGTAGGTGGGTTTTTCCACAGGCGGCCAGAAAATGCCTGCCTGAATTTGATCCGCAATCCATTGGGCGCTCTTCATCGCCGAGTCGAGATCCTCTTGGCTGAAGTCGGTCCATTCGCTGATGTAGACTTCTTTTTTGGTCGCACCGATATGGAAATATGCAGGGTAGGCGAGCGTTTGATGGTTTTGCATCACCGCCTGCGAATAAAGAGCCACCTGCAGGTCGATCCAGCGGTGGGGTTCTGGTTTGGTTTTTCCGGGCAGCGTGAAAAATAGCGGACAGTCGTCCGCAGCGAGATGGGCGGGACGCTCCTTGCGGATGTTTTCTTTTTTGATGTGTGCCAGCTTCACTGGATCGATCTTGCCCGTCTTATAATCCACCACGCGTAGCTCGCCGGTTTTTTCATGTCGGTCGATGCGATCGATCTGCGCCGTGATCGTGAAGTCCCCCAATTGGATTTCCACCGGAAATTCCACATCGATGATTTGCCATCCCATGTCGCGTTGTTCCGCTTGGATTTGGGCCGTCCATTGCAGTCGCTGACGCAAGGCTTCGGTCTGAATGCGGATGGCGAGTGCCGGTGATTTGCCGTGAAGCTGGGCGACGGCTTCATCGAGTCGCGAGGAAAACCAATCGCTAATGAATTCAGGATCGCTCGATTCTTTGGCGACGGCGTCTTTGCCGAATTCTTCGAGAATCCGATGCGGGATGGTGCCGAACTCGCGCGCATTCCATTCCTTGCGTTCGGGCTCCATCGCTTGCATGCCACAGAGGTGTCTAAGGTAATAGCGAAACGGGCATGAGATGTAGGTGCGCATGGTGCTGGCACTCATCCTATTTTTCGGTGCGTGACGCGGTGCCTGCCATGCCCAATCGCGTTCCCACACGAGTGAGGATTCGGGCGGTTGGATTTCCTCGAAAAGGTCCTTCACCCGTTGCGGAAGTTCTTCGGGCGTGGTGTTGAGTAAAAGCCGCGATGGCAAAAGCGCTTCGCCGCGAGCTCCGGATTTCGCGCAAAGGATGTCGACGCGTCCGTTGTTGCGGCGGGCCTCGATCATCGAGTGGAAGAGAAATGCGTCGCGTGCGGCGCGTTGGTTCGCGGTGATGAGACCAAGCCACCGACGCGCATTTTCGCCGAGCCATGGGTCGTTGGAAATGGCAGCCGGCACACGACCCTCATTCATGCCGCAGAGTACAAGGTGCTTGCCGGGTTCGAAGAACAACTCAAGCCAGCCCTGGATGTCGATCACGCGGTCTTCAGGCGGTTTCGGCACGGGCGAGGGGATTTGCGAGAGCATCAGCGAGACCCAGAAATCCGGCTTGCGATTCATGCGGCGCATCAATGGTGAAGCACGCTCAACAAATTCCTGCATCGCGACCAACTCCGGGCCGGGTGCATCCTCGCGCTTGGCGAACAATTTCAGCATCTCATCCATCGCCTTGTCGGCGCCATCGCGTAGAAAGGCGTCGCGATGTTTTTCAAATGACAGCAGGGCGGGTAAGAGTCGCTTTGCCGTTTGCCTCTCACGCTCGCGCAGTGGCGAATTTTCATGACTCAAGCGTCGCAGGTCATCGCTGCCGGCGATCATGTAATCATGGCGAAGTTGCGCGAGGTCGGCGGCAATTTCGGCGCGTTGTGTGCCAATGAGTGCTTCAGTTTCCGGCAGCGCGAGCAGATCGGCGACCAACTTCAGATCGGGCTTCGCGAGCCATTGCGACCAGATCGCTAACCAGCGTGCGATACCAGTCTCGATGCTGCGTGCGCCGGGGTGAAAGGCGGACCAACCATTTTCACTAAAGCTTCGGGCGAGCACTTCGCCATCGCTGGCATCGCCGCTGCCGATTGCGAGTTCGGGCGATTCGGTGCGGGCCTCCGCAACCAATCGCAGCGCTTCGCTCGCTTGCTGTTTCGAATCGGCGACCAACAACACCGAGCCCTGATCACCCTTGGGGAGGATCGAAATTTTTTCCGACCATGTGGGCAGCGGGGTGCCGAATTCGCAAAACAACTCGGCCTCGTCGGCAGGCGCACCGATCAATGCGACCATTGGCAGCGCTGAATCATGCAAGGTCTTACGCAGGATCGGCGGCAGCTCGGAGAGACCTGCCAAAACGATGCGGCTAATACCTCCGGGCAGCGAAATGCCACGCGCGAGAACGCGGCTGCGGCTTTCATAGCCCCATTGACGGAGTTTGGACTCCATCGTTTTTTCGAGTCGCTTGAGGCATGCCCAGCGTTCCGCTTCGATCGATTGACCCAACATCGCTGCGGCCGCCTCGAGGGTAAGCCCACTTTCTTGCAGTGATCGACGCAAGGCCACAAATTCCAGCGCCATGGCCTCGGCCCATGATCCGCCTTCTTCGGGCGGCTCGGGAAGCAAGGCAGCGAAGGAAGGCCAATCGTTGATCTCTTCGAGAGACTCGAGCCATGCGAGTTGTTCGACCCATTCGACGGCGACCTTGGGGTCTGGAGTCCTGAGCAGCGAACCGGGCGTCACGATTTTTGGCGAGAGCAGGGCACCCGCCTGTTCGGCCATCGCCTCACGCAAGCGCCGACCTGCCTGCGAGGTGGGCACAATGACCAAGGTCGACGGCAAGGCATCGCGATCGAGAAGAAGTTCGGCCGCCGCCAGACCAAGAAATGGTTTGCTCCACCCTATAAAAACGCGCTCGATTGTCATCGAAGCGAATCCTAACGAAATCACTCGCGGGTTGAATCAAATTCAGTGCATGGCGCATGGAAATGATGGCGAGCAGCGAAGCAAAAAACGGGCCTGAACCGAAATGCGGTCCAGGCCCGGGGAAATCGATGATTTGGAGCGATGCTTACTCGCCAGCCTCGGCAGCGGCGATCGCCGGTGCGTTCGAATAACGCCAGCGGATCTTGTTGCGCTTCGACGCGGAGCGGAGCTTGCGCTGCTTGCGCTCGGTGGGGGTTTCAAAGGCGCGGCGGCGGCGCATTTCCTCGAGAATGCCTTCGGCATCGAGCTTGGTTTTAAGCCGCTTGAGAGCCCGGTCGACGGGTTCGCCTTTTTTCAGATTCACTCCACGCATGCGTCGTTTGTTGGTTGTTAAGTATGGCCCGTATTTGTTCGGGGGCGGGTTTTTTAGTGGATCAGACCGCCATGTCAAGTCGGATCGGTCGGGAAAATTAGAAAAATGCGTGATTGCGGCCGGCTGTCCTCGCGTCTATGGTCGCGCAGCCTCCGACTTGCGCCACGCTCGGCCTCTGGGGGCTCACCATCCAAGCTCATGTACCGCATCCCCTTTGACCGAGTCAACTGGACGACCAGCTCATTTCTCATCGGCACCGCCCTGATCGCTCTTTTTGGCCTGCCAGTTTATCTTTATCACTACGGCGCCAACTGGTTCTTGGTGGCCCTGTTTTTCTTTTACCTGATCGCCACCATGATGAGCATCACGGTCGGTTATCACCGGCTGTTTTCGCACCTTGCCTTCAAGGCCAAGTTGCCGGTGCGGGTTTTTACCCTGATTTTCGGTGCCTGTGCCTTTGAAAACGCTTGCCTCGACTGGGCGTCCGATCACCGCCGCCACCACAAGCATGTCGACCATGATGGCGACCCCTACGACATTTCGAAGGGCTTCATGTGGGCCCACATCGGTTGGCTCATGTTCAAGCTCAACCCCGAGCCGCCGATGGACAATGTCAACGACCTCCGCAAGGACAAGTGGGTCATGTGGCAGTACCGCTATGTGCATTGGATTGGCCTGGTCGTGGGATTGATCATTCCATCGGCACTCGGCTACGCGTGGAATGCCTACCATGGGTTGGATCCATGGATCGGCGCCCTCGGCGGATTCCTGATCCCCGGCATCGCCCGCATCGTCGTGGCGCAACACTGCACCTTCTTCATCAACTCCCTCTGCCACACCGTGGGGCGTCAGCCTTACTCAACGAGCCACAGCGCGCGTGACAGCGCCGTCATGGCCTTCCTCACTTTTGGTGAAGGCTATCACAACTACCATCACGAGTTCCAACATGACTATCGCAACGGCGTGAAGCCATGGCAGTGGGATCCCTCGAAGTGGACGATCTGGACGCTTTCCAAACTTGGTCTCGCCGAAGGCCTGCGCCGGGTGCCGGACAGCAAAATCTTGCTTGCCGAGATGCGTGAGGCCCGCCGCAAAGCTGAGCTTCACCTCGAAGAAATCCGCCAGCAACAACAGCCGGGTCAGTGCCAGCGCGCCAGCGACAAGGTTCATGAGCTGGTCGAAAAACTCGCAGCGAACTATCACGAACTGGAAAACGCAATTTCCGAGCGCGTGCAGCTTTCCCGCGAGGCGCTCAACCGCTGGCAAAACGAGACCCGCGGCATCATGCGCGAGATCAGCCGCATCCAGCTGCTGACGCCGGCTTGAGGACGCCAAGCGCGGCTACCTCGCAGCGCTTGCGACTGGACATCGCTGCGGATGTTTCGCATCACTTGTCAGCGTCATGCGGATATCTGATCGATACATAGCCAAGCAGGTGCTGATCGGCACCTTTACCGCGGTCGCGGTATTGGCCTGTGTGTTGATGCTCGGAAATCTTTTCAAGAAGATCGAGGAACTGCTGGTCGATCAAAACGCGCCGCCTGAAGTCGTGCTGCGTTTCGCGCTCAATGTCTTGCCGCTCTCGCTGATGTACACGATTCCGTGGGGATTTCTCTCGGCGGTGTTGCTGGTGTTTGGCCGGCTTTCGTCCGATCAGGAAATCACCGCCTTTCGCGTCGCAGGGGTGAGCCTCACACGACTTTCAATGCCGGTTTTTGCCATCGGTGCCGCACTCTCGATGTTTTGCCTCTGGCTCAATGTGAACATCTATCCGCGGCTGAAGTCATCGACCCAAGAGCTGCTCTACGAACAGGCTGTGCGGGACCCTGACTCGCTGCTCAGGCCCGGCATTGTGCAGGGAAACTTTCGCGATGATGGTCAGGCCAGCTCGCGCGCTCTGATCGAGCGCAAGGACGGTGGATGGGTGAGGGGGTTTCACTTTTATCAGATCCCAGAGCCGGGTAAGGGTGATCGCGTTTACATTCATGCCGAGCGGGCTGCCTTGGCGGTCGATCACGAGAAGAGTCAACTCCGCATGAAGCTGGAAAACGCGTACTTTGAAACGCGCAAGCAGGACGGCTCGATCGAGCCGATCTGTGCCAGTAAGGCCGAGCCGTTGCTGATCGACCTCAAGGACCCGAAGCAGCGGCGCAAATCGCGCAGCTCGATGTCGAACCAGGAGATTCTCGATGCCATCGCTGCGATGCCGAATGCCCGCGAATCTGACACCATCAAACTGCGCTCGGAGATCACCAAACGCTTCTCATTCTCCTTCGCCTCATTGGCTTTTGCCTTCATCGCCGTGCCACTGGGTCTAGTGACGCGGCGTCGGGAGACTTCCGGCGGGTTGGTGCTAAGCCTGATGATTGCCGCTTTGTACTTCGTGATCACCACGCTGGCCGAACATTTTGATACGACAATCGGTGCCAATCTCGTCATGTGGTCACCCAATGTCATTTGCGTGATTCTTGGGCTCTACCTGTTCCGTCGCGCGCGTTTCAAATGAAACGCATTCCATGAAATTGTTTCGTAAATTCCGCAGAAAATCGCAGGCCGCATCCGCCGGCGATGATGGTCGCAGCATCACGCTGGCACCATTTGTAAACACGCTGCGGAATTACTCCCTCGAGAAGTTGCAAGCCGACACGCACGCGGCGGCGAATGTAACGATGCTCGCGCTGCCGCAATCGATCGCTTATGCAGCCATTGCTGGATTGCCCATCGTGCATGGCATTCTGTGCTCGGCGGTGGCGGCGATGGTCGCACCGCTTTTTGCCTCATCACGACTCACCGTGCTCGGTCCCACGAATGCGACGGCATTCATGCTTTTCAGCTTCTTTGCGACGCATCCGCATCTCGGCGCTAGGAGCGGCGAATTGATCCCGCTTCTGGTGGCGATGATTGGAATTATTGCGGTGCTTGGATCGATGCTGCGCATCGCCGATCTCTTGCAATACGTATCGCGCAGCGTGATGGTCGGATACATCTCCGGCGCGGCGGTGCTCATCATCGCCAACCAACTCAAGCCGTGGTTCGGATTGGGGCCCTTCGTCGACCCCGAAGCATCGGGCACATTTGTCGGTTCCGTCATCGAATTGCTCAAAGCCCTCAAGCACATCCAGTGGGTGCCGACCCTGATTGGTGCCGTCACGATTGGAATGTATTTTGCGTTGCGCGCATGGCGCCCGACATGGCCGGTCTTTGCACTCACGCTGGCGACTTCATCGGCGCTTTTCGGCGTATTGATTCAACAAAAGATCGGTCCTTTTGCGGGCGTGGAAACCTTTAAAACCTTTTCCTTTTCCGACTTGAAACCGGAATTCCCCGATGTGATCCGCGCAGGATTCTTCAAGGACCTATCCGAACTCTTCGGTGTCGCCTGCGCATTGGCGTTTGTCGCATCACTGGAAAATTCGCTGATGTCAAAAAGCCTCGCGTCGCGTTCTGGTGAGCGGGCGGAGGGGAATCAAGACATGTTTGCTGTCGGCGTCGCAAACATCGCCACATCGCTGGCATCCGGCATGCCGGCATCGGGGTCGCTGACGCGTTCGACTCTGAATGACGCCTCCGGTGCGCGCACGCGGCTTGCATCGTTTTTTTCGGGGCTCGATATGCTGGCGTTCACACTGCTCATCGCGGCCTTTGGCCATTGGGGGCTGCCGCTGATCGACTATGTGCCCAAGGCGGCGCTTGCGGCATTGGTCATCATCCTGTCGTTCTCATTGTTCAACCGTCGGGCCATCCGCATCTGCATGCATTCGACGCGCGACGATGCGTTGGTGTTGATCTGCACGCTGGTTGCAACGCTGCTGGCGCCTCTGTATGTGGCTATTTTCATCGGCGTCGCCGTTTCAATTTCGCTGTTTCTGCGCAAAGCCAGCCGACCGCAGCTCGTTGAGTATGGATTCGATGAAGGCGGTGAACTTCGCGAGGTGGCCGATACGAAACGCAGCAGGCCGATTCCGGCGATCTCGATCGTGCATGTCGAAGGCGATTTGTTCTTCGGCGCGGCCGAACTGTTTCGCACGCAGATTCAACGAACCGTCGCCGACCCTGATGTCCGCGTGATCATATTGAGGCTTAAAAACGCATGGCATCTGGATGCAACCAGCGTGATGGCGCTAGAGGATTTGATCCGCTTCATGCGTGGCAAGGGGCTGCATCTGATCGTTTCCGGCGCGACGCGTGAGGTGTACCGTGTTTTGAGAAACTCCGGTGTGCTCCTGACGCTGCAAGAGGGCTGCGATCGCGACAAAGGCGAAAGCAATCTCTTCCTTTCGCATCCGCGCAACCCGAACCTTTCAACCCGCGCGGCACTTCTCCGCGCTCAGGATCTCATTGGCACCGACAAGGCGCGGATCCGCATTTTCCATGACCCGAACCAAGGGAAGTCCGCGACATGAAAAAGCGGGTGCTCATAAGTGTCGCATCGATCATCGTCGTGTTGTCTGCGGCATGGTGGTTTTCTCCCGAGCAGGTGATTAAAAGGCGCAGCATCTCATTTTTCGAAGTGCTCACGATCGACCTCAGCAAACCGCCCACGACCCGCGCATTGGCGGTGTACAGTCTGCATCCGTATCTCGCGCCTGAGGTCGAGGTCTCAACGCCGACGCCCGAAGAAGCGAATGGCACTTTTGCACGCGAGGAATTGGAATCGGCGTTTTCTAGCATCTGCCAGCATGCCTTGCAGTGCCGCTTTTCCGAGCCGGTGTTTGAGCAGGTGAAGGTTGAGGGCAAGCGGGCCAGCGTGGAGTTGACCTTGCAGGCAAAGGTCGAGTTTCCTGAGATGAGGATCGCCGATGGACCATTTCGCGTGAAGCTCGAGTGGCTGCGTGGAGAAAAGGATTGGTTGCTGGAGCGGGCGGCGGGCGAACCGGTGAAAAGCGCACCAAAGCACTGAATGTCCAGACCCTACGGATTTTTTTCTCGGTTAGAAATTGCGGGTGCGGAAAAAAGCGGCGATGGGTAAAGCCATGCAGTTGGCGACGACAGGAACGGCATTGAGGGAAATTTTGCTCGGCGATGAACAATACGCGGGTCGGCGTGTGTTGGTGCCAACGATGGGAGCGCTGCACCGAGGTCATCTGGCCTTGGTAAAGCACGCAAGAGAAGTGGCCGGGCCTGACGGCGTGGTGGTCGTTTCAATTTTCGTGAACCCGATCCAATTCGACCGCGAAGACGACCTCGAGGCTTACCCGCGTCCGCTCGAGACCGATCTGATGCAGTGCCAGGCTGCTGGGGTCGATGTGGTCTTCGTGCCGGATGTTCGTGAGATGTATGCCCATGACCGATCGACGCTCGTCACGGAGAATTCGCTCTCTCGCTCGTTGTGTGGCGCATCGCGGCCCGGGCACTTCGACGGTGTCTGCACGGTCGTAATGAAACTCTTCATGCTCAGCGCATGCCACGCGGCAGTTTTTGGTGAAAAAGATTTTCAACAAGTCGCGATCATTCGACGCATGGTGCGTGATCTCGATGTGCCGGTGGAGGTTGTCGAATCACCAACCATTCGCGAATCTGACGGGCTCGCGCTCTCGTCGCGAAATGTGCGTCTCAGCGCAACCCACCGTGAAGACGCACCCTGCATTTTCCGAGCGCTCAACGAGGCCGCAAAATTGCACAATGCCGATGGAATCATTCGCCATGCCAGAAAGCTGTTGGGGGAGTCGGAGCATTTGAAAATCGATTATCTTTCGCTCGTCGATGCCGAGACCTTGCAAGAGGTCAATGATCTCAAGCGTTCATGCATCCTTGCCGCGGCAGTGTTTTATGACGATGTACGCCTGATCGATCATGTGCGGATTTCTCCGCCCTGAATATGGCGCGAGAGGGGATCAGCGCACCACCTTGCCGCCGAGCGAAAGGATGCGCGCATTGGCTTTGGCTGACTCCGCCTCCGGGATGTTGCCATCGCGCACATACATCTGCGAAAGGCTGGTCCACGCGAGGAGGTCATTGGGTCGCAGGGTCACGGCCTTGAGTCCGCAGCCAATCGCTTCGCGAATGTTCCCGATTTTCATGAGCCCCATGCCAAGCGCGTGCCATGCGTCGAAGCAATCGGGATCGATCTCCACGCAGCGACGGTACAGGGCCACCGCTTCGTCCAATTCGCCGAGCGCCAAGTGACCATTGGCTTCGTCGAAGAGGGCATCGAGTGCTTCGTCCGCCGCCATGGATTGGTTTGAAAAGAAACAGCGCCGCTGGATCAGCGCTTGATCAGGGATTCGACCTTCGCCGCTTCAGTCCGTTCCTTGAGCCAGCTGGTGAACGCGAGCATTTCGTTTTGCATGGCGCTCGATTCGACCTGGGCATTGAGCGTCTTTTCGGCTTCCGGGTCTTTTTCAGCCTCGCGGCTGGCGACATGCACGATGAATGCGCGATCTTGCTCCGTGATGAGATCGGCCAGGGCACCGGGGTCGACATTCGAGGCGCTTTGGAAAAGTTGGCGGGGCTCGCTCGCGGCATCCGGCTGGGTGGAGCTTTTGATTTTTTTGAATTCCTTCACATGGCTGGCGGCGATACCGGCATTCTTCGCTGACTCAGCGAAGGACTTGCCGGCAGCGAGTGAGGTTTTGATTTTTTCCATGGCTTCGCCAGCGCTTTTCTTGAGTGCCTCGGCGGCTTTCTCCGAAACAAACTGCGCGCGGGCTTCTTCGCGTGCTTCCTCAAAGGTCTTGGGGCGCGGCTTTTCCTCACCGTCAAGTCGTGCGATGAGCCATTGGTTTTCGCCCACGGCGATGGGTTGGGTAATCTTAGAAAGCGGATCGTCTGTTGCGATGATTTGGAAAAGTTCGTCGACCACTTTGCCGCTGAGGCTCGAGGAGCGCAGTTTCAAATCGAACTCCTTGGGGGTCTTGTCTTTGGAAAACATGCCGGTCGTCTGGACGGTCCAGCCATTCTGCGAGGCAAGCTCTTCAAATCCGCTGCCTTTTTGTTCTTCGAGCTTAACAGCAAAACTGTCGACCAAGCCATCCAGCTCCTTTTGCTTTAGGCGTTCCTCCTCCTTTTTAGCTGCTTCCTTATCTTGTTCCTTTTGCTTCTTATCCTCGTCCTTAAGCGTCGCGTCGGCGATCGTTTCAGCCGGCTTCGGGTCGGCGGGTTTCGGACTGACGATAAGGTAGGAGAACTTGCGCTGTGGCTGGGTCATGAATGCGTCCTGAATGTTTTCCCAGTAGCCTTTGACTTCCTCATCTGTGGGCTTGATGCCTGCTTCGAACGGAGCGAGGTCGAGACGCGCGATGGATCCGCTGATCTGTTGGTTGTCGAGCGCTTGGGCGGCCTTCACCGCATCCTTGTTCATCGTGAGACCGCCGCCGATGATCGCGTTCAAGCGGGTCGAGGCGATAGCGTCGGATGCGAGCTCGCGCAGATCATTTTCGGTCATTCCAAGTCTGCCGATGCCTTTTTCGATGAAATTGTTGTAGGTTTCCTGATCGAAGGATCCATCCTTGTTGCTGAATGCCCTGAGCTTGCGGATATAGTCGGTGATCTCCGCGTCGCCGGGGTGGATGCCAAACTCGTTTTTCGCTTCGCGCAGGATCATGCGGCCGACGAAAAATTTCTCTGCGGCGTCCTCCTGACTGGTCGCCCCTTGAGCGAGCTCCATGAGGAACTGGTAGAGGCTGAAGTCACCCGCGCGGGCGAGTCCGCCAACGAGCTCGAATGCTCCGGTTCCAAGATGCTTGAATTCCTTGTCGTTGTAGGTGCGGCCATTGATCCGGTACACGGCCTGGCCACCGGCTCCGCCCCTGAAGATGTCGTCCTTGATGCCGACCACCAAGGATATGATTACGATAGCGATGAAGCACAGGACGAGGCCTTGGTATTTGCGGATGTTTTCGATCATTGGGAAAGGGGTTGGTTCGGGAAAGGCGGGCATTTAAACGGGCCGAACCGTATCCAGCAACCGCAAAGCATGGGAGGCGAGTGAAATACATCGGTCACCACAGCGGCCGATTTCCCCAACGATCGGGAAAATGTGCCCACAATACGGCTTGCCGCCCGGCGGGATAAGGGGTTCCTTATGCACTTCCGATGAACTTACGACGCATCAACGAATTTTTCTGGGGCAACTCCGTGGCATTGGCGTGGATGTGGGGACTGGGCTTGTTTTTCAGCGTACAAGTCACCTTCATGTTTGGCCTCAAAGGCCTGCTATGCTTCGCGATCCCGAACGCGGCGGGGCTCATGCTCTTCGGTTTTCTGACCCATATCGTCGCGCGCCGTCATCCGGGCGGTCAGGAATCTCTGGCGATCTTCTTTGAAAAATTCTCAAAACCCTTCCGGCTGATTTTTTACCTCTATCAGTTGCTGGCGATCGGGCTCACGGTCTTCGCGCTGACGAAGTACCTCTTTGGGCCGATCCAACTTTTCACCGGCGGCCTCAATGCCCTTTACCTCGGCATGGTCGTGTTTGTGATTCTTGCGGCCGGCTGTCTCTTTGGTGAGGAATTCGGCATCCAACGCATCAAGCTCGCGCATGCGTTTCTCGGCTTCATCGTTCTCATCTGCGTGATCCGCATGATTGCGGGTCTGCACCCGGAGCATGGATCATGGATCGACTTTGGCTTCAAAGGCACGGGTCAATGGGAGGGCCCGAACCTCGTGGGATTTGTCGTGCCATTCCTTGTCGGCTTATTGGTAGGGCCGTGGCTTGATCTTCAGCACTGGCAGCGGGCGATCCAAATGCACCGCGAAAAAACTTCGATCCGCGCGAGCTACATTTTTGGCGGAATCATTTTCTTCCTGCTGCTCATCGTGCACGGCTGCCTTGCATCGTGGGTGTTGGGCAAAAGCGGGCTTGCGGCGATTGGCACGACCGGTCTCGACGGCTTCCGCTACGCGCATGACATCATCGTCACTTACATCGACCGGATGGACGAAGCGAGTGCCGGATTGCTGCCCGCAGCCTATTTTACCTTCCTCGGAATTTGCGCCCTCACCACCATCGACAGCGGCTACATCGCACTGAAGTGGTTCCTCGGGCTGAACTTCGCCAAAAACGAAAATGTCCTGCTCGGGATGATCCCCAAGCGTATTCTCGAGTCGCCGATCCCGAGCTTCATGCTCATTGCTGTCGCGACGCTGATCAGCCTGTGGGCTAACCTCGAGTTGGAATACTTCATGGTGTTTTACGCCTCGTTTTTTGTTGGCTACGCCTCGCTGGCGATCGCGCGTTGTTTTGTGCCCAACTCGCAACAGCCGCTGCCGCAGATCCGCATGTTTTCGCTGGCGAGCATCTCTTTGGTGATCTTTGCCTTCGGTTACTGCACCGGTGCCAATTCCTTGCTGGTGCTCGGCTCACTGCTGCCGCTCGTGCATGTCATCTGGCTGGTGTTCAATGCCGACCTTTTGCGAGTCGTCAGCGCCAAGGCAGGGGAGGTGATGGAAGCCGCCTCGGAAATTCCGGCGATTCGAGCGATCACCAAGACCGCGCATGTCGTCGCGGGCAGCGAGGTAGTCGCGCCGCAAGAACGCGGAATGCATGACATCGCTGGGCACTTCGAAGGCAAGTGGTTTGTCTATTCGACCATCGCGACCTATGCCGACACCAACTCGGTCGGCAATGTCTACTTCGGCATGTACGGCATGTATGTCGGCAAGACCCGCGAGCTTTTCTTTAACGCCGCGATGCCGGACTTCGATCTCAAGACAACGCATTTCTACATCCTCACGCGGTCATTCGAACACAAGTTCGTGCGCGAAGCGCGGGAGTTCGATACCATCACGGTCAAGATCCGCGTCGCCGACTTCAATCGGAAGTTCTGCACGCTCGAGCACCAAGTGTTCGGTAGCGACAACGAGCTTCTTGGCAAGGGCAAGCAAAGCCTGCTCTTTGTTTCCTCGAAAGATTATAGCCTGCTCGACATTCCGCCCGAGGTTTACAAGGCCTTCATGCCCTACCTTTGATTCAGGCCTTCGCGAGTTCCTCGCGGCTCACTCCGCGCAACTCGAAGATCCGCTGGATGGTTTCCTCGATGAGGTTGTTCGGGCATGAAGCACCGGCAGTGATGCCGATGTTGAGTGGTCCGTCACTTGCAATAATACCCGCGTATTCGGTGCTGACCTCTTCCTGACGGTGAAGGTCGTAATGCACAATGCGTTCGAGCGACTCGATGCATGAGGCACCGCGGATGAAAAAGGTGGGAAGTTTTTGTTCGGCGATCTCGACGAGGTGGGCGGTATTCGAGCTGTTGTATCCGCCGACCACCACCATCAGGTCCATCGGGTGGCGCAGCATCTCGAAAAGTGCATCCTGACGCTCCTGGGTCGCTCCGCAAATCGTGTCGAACATTTGGAATGCCGAATCGTTGCCATCGCGACCATGAATCGCATCGCGGATCCGGCACTGGATCTCCTCGGTCTCGCTCTTGAGCATGGTGGTCTGATTCGCGATACCAACTCGGGCGAGATGCTTGTCCGGATCAAATCCCTGTGAGCAGGCATCTTTGAAACGATTGAGAAACTCCTCCTTCTCTCCGCCGTTTCGAATGTATCGACAAACATAATCGACATCGTCGAGCGTGAGGACGACGAGGTAATTGCCATCACCCGCATCGCCAAGTGCCCTTGAAGCGGTCGCGCGGGTTTCCTCATGACTTGCCTTGCCGTGAATGATCGAGGTGACACCATCCTTGGCGTATCCTCGCACGCGGCGCCAGACCTTCATGACATCGCCGCAGGTGGTATCAATGACCTGACAGCCACGCTCTTCGATTTTTTCCATGAAATGGCTGGGAGCGCCAAATGCCGGCACGATCACCACATCGTCGGCGTCGAGTTGATCATAATCCGCAGTAAGTTCCTTCCACGGCAGTGAGACGATGCCCATTTCCCGCAGGTGGCGATTCACATCCGGATTGTGAATGATTTCACCAATCAGGAAAATTCGCTGATCCGGAAAAACCCGGCGGGTGGCGTAGGCGAGGTCGATCGCGCGTTCGACGCCGTAGCAGAATCCGAACTGACCGGCCAAAAGGATCGTCGTGTTGCCGATGGAAATCCGCCCGCCGGCCTCACGGATCCGGCCAACAATCGACGAGTGAAAGTGGGCGGCGACCTCGGCGGCAACGCGTTCCATTACCTCGGGCCGGCGCACATTGACCCTCGGCCGCTTCGCTTCGCTCGTCTGCTCGCTCATGGATGTGGGGGATATAGTCCGGAAAGGGGCGCGTACCAACCCTTTTTCCGCCCCAAAAGGGCCCTAGATTCCTTTTAAACCCTTGATTTTATGCAGACATTTGCAAACTTAACAGAGAGTGTAACCAACCTACTTGCTCGCAACCTATCCGATGCCTACCCAGCTCCGCCGCATTGCACTGATTTTCGGCCTGCTCGTTCAGTTTTCCCGCGGTGAGGCCTTGCTGCAGTATTTTAATACCAGCTGGTCCGAAATCGCCAACAAGATGCCCGAACTGGTCGAGGCGGGATACACGGCCTTGTGGTTGCCACCACCGACCAAAGGTTCCGGTGGGTTGTCGGTCGGCTATGACCTCTGGGATCCCTTTGACCTCGGCTCGAAGGATCAGCGTAACTCCGTGCGCACGCGTTACGGCACTGAGGCCGACCTATTGAATTTGATGGAAGTGGCGCACCGCTTTGGCGTTCGCATTTATTTCGACAACATCATGAACCACCGGGCCTTCGATGTGCCTGGTTACAACGAGGACACTCCGATCGATGTCTACCCCGGCATGGTGCCCGAGGATTTCCACCTTCGCCGCACCGAAGACGGATTTTATCGCAAGTGGGATAACACGCGCGACTGGAGCAGTTCCTGGGAAGTGCAAAACCTCGGTCTCGCCGATCTTATCGACATCGCCCACGAAACCCCGAACACCAACCACGGGGCGAACATGAACGATGATCATCCGAAGTACTCATTCATCCGCGATCTCGAGCGTCCCGAGCAATACGACAAGGACAAGGATGGAAATGTGGCTTACTTCGGCGTGCTGATCGATCAGGCCCGCGAAGAACTTGGTGCCGGTGCCACCGCCGAGCAACTTCGACTCAAGGCAAAGGAATACATCAACGCCAACAGGGCACCCTTCGTTGAAGATGTCGGCGCTTATTTGATCCGTGCCGCGCGTTGGAAAATGGATCGTACCAAGGCCGATGGCCTGCGTCTCGATGCGGTGAAGCATGTGCCGGATTATTTCTTCGGGCAGCAATCGGGCAGCAACAAAGACTCAAGCGATGCCGGCTATCTCGGCGGCGTCCAATGGCAGTTCAACCGCTCTCGCGGATTCAGCGATAGCAACCACCGCGACTCGGTCTTCGAGGACAAGCGCGGTCGCGACGACGCGATGGTGTTTGGCGAGCACTTGGGTCAGCCACCCGGCTACGGCGGCTATTGGGACTCAGGCATGCGTTTGGTCGACAACGACCTGCGCAGCAAACTCAACGGCGTGCTTGCCAGCCCATGGGGGACTCTTGCGGGGCTTGACGCGCCTGGCGCGGGAGGATTTGCACCATCGCTCGGCGTGATGCACGCCAACAGCCACGATAGCGACTACGCGGCTCTCAAGGAATGGCAGCATGCGTTTTACATGACGCGTGATGGCATCGGCCTTGTTTACACCGACGGTTACTACAAAGCGGCCACGCTCGGTGAATCAGGCGGCGCATTCCCGCGTCACGCCAATACGAATTTCCTCGGTCAGTTTGCCGATCCGCGCATTCCGAACATTCTCAAGATTCACAATGATTTCGCACGCGGTCTCCAGCAAGGCCGCTGGAGCGATGGCGACTATCTTGCCTTCGAGCGCCGCGACAATCGGGACAAGTTCGGCAATACCAGAAGCGGCAATGCAGCCGAGGAAATCACGATGGTGGCGATGTACAACGACAACACCGCGCAGGGTCAGGCGCGCGGCATCATCTCAAGTTTTCCCCCGAATGCCTACCTCTGGCAGTATGCCGAAGGACCTAACGGTTCGTCGCAAACCGGATTCTACAAATACGCTGGCGAGCTCAACAGCGTGGTGGTGCCACCGGGCGGATATTTCATCTTCAGCTGGCGCACGCCGGAGCTTTCGACGCTTTGGCCTGCGGCCGCGATCACGCTCTACCAAAATGGCGAAGAAGTGCCGCGCATCACGGTGACCCGCAAGGATGGTCCCGATGGCGACAAGAGTTTCAACCCTTACGGGATTTCCAATCGCGGATATCCGGTTGGATCGACACCGGAGGATTACAGCTACCGGACGAGTGTTCCGGTGGTGAAGGGTGGCTCGCCGCTGAGCATCATTGCGCGAGCCGACGGCTCAGCGGAGAACATCATGCTGAAGCTTGATGGTGGCGTGGACCTCAACGGCACTCGCCCAGTCGGCATCACCGACCCGGCCTTCCGCGATCACCCGCCCGGCATCTTCAGCGACATCTGGGCCGGCCTTGAACAACCAACCTATGTCGATCGTCAGCATCCGGAAAAATTTGCGGCAAAGGACGCCGTGCGTTGCCAAATCGGATCTCCGGGTGCCGAGACATTCATCAAAACCATTGGGGGCGCGTACTCGGTCAACAACGGACCTGCGGCGGCCAACAACTTCGGCACGGAAAATGGCAATCAGGCTTCATTTCTTTATCACGACGGAGAAGACAATGTTGGCGGGCTTAGCGGCACAATCCCGAAGCAGTTCGATGATTCGGGAAGCGATATCGTCATTTGGACGAAGAGCAATTCGGTCGGCGCGGGCTTCAAGATGTTTGTCTATTACACCACCGATGGCACGTTCCCCGAAGGTGCGGGTGGCATCGGGCGCGGCACTACCAAAGCGGCGGAGTTGAGCTATCGACACAATCAAGGCAGCGACAATTGGTGGGCATCGGCATCGATTCCCAAGCCGGCTGCGGGCGGAAATTTCATTTACAAAATCGGCGCCTACAAAATTGGTGCCAGCTCATGGTGGCCCTCAGGCCCGACCGAGGTGGGATACAAAAAGAAAATGCTCACCACTTTCCGAGTGGCAGATTTCAACCCCGCCACCATCCAGCATTTCCCGCACAACGACTATGCGCGCGTGCCGACGCTTGGCAAAACTTACAACGAATGGCCATTTGCGATGCAGACTGGCCTGTCCGAAGGCTTCCATGTGATCCGCGCAAGGGCCTTCCTCAACCGCGATGTCAACACCTCGGCACCGATTTACCAAACCTTCACCCAGGCCTTTTATTACGATGCCCAAACACCGCAGGGCGCGGTCGCATTCCCACAAAACAATGGCGATACCGTTGGCGGCTCTAGCTATGAGATCGTAGTGCGCACCGATGCCACCGTGCAGGAAGTTTGGTACCACATCGACGACTCGGAATCGGGAAACAACGACACGGTCACCAAACAACTCAACGGCAATGGGGCGGGCTTTGAGCCCTTCACCGATGCAAATGGCAATGGCATCCGCGACAGCGCGGAGGAGTTCATCGATGTGAACGGCAACGGCACTTATGACACGACCCTCTCCGATGCATGGGCCAAAGCCACCGAGGTGACACCGAGCCTCGCGATCACCAGTCCTTACCAGAAGGAATGGAGATTCCGTTACAACAATGTGCCAGCCACGGGACAGGCAACGATGAAGGTCCGGCTTC
This sequence comes from Verrucomicrobiota bacterium, assembly GCA_046308575.1. Taxonomy (GTDB): domain Bacteria; phylum Verrucomicrobiota; class Verrucomicrobiia; order Verrucomicrobiales; family Akkermansiaceae; genus Luteolibacter. The sequence continues at coordinate 4,560 of JBKDYW010000231.1, read as the reverse complement.
TGGAAGCCTCCTCGTCGCGCAACCTCACGCTCGACGCGACCACCGCCAATGTCACGGAAATCACCCGCACTTTGGAAACACGCGGACCCGATGAGCGCGTCAACATCGCATGGCCACGCAACGATGGTGACCGGGTGGACGACAACTACACGATGAAGGTGTATTTCACCAAAGCGCTCAGCCAAGGCATCAGCGAGCAGGAGTTGAAAAACCGGATGACCTTCTTCGCCAATGGTGCCGATCAAGGCCGCGACGGGTGGACCATCAATTACGGCAACTTCGGCGCCAACGACGCTTTCCACGAATTGTCCATTCCCTTGCCCAACCTTTACAACGACGATCCGAATTTCATTCACACGCTGCGCGTGCTCTATCGATTCCCCGACAACTATTCGGAAGTCGCCAAACGCGGACTCGCACTCGAAGCGGTGCGGCTCGTGAGAGCCAATCCAAGCACCAAACCCTTTGTGCGGATCACTCAACCCTCCGAGCTCGGAAGCGATGGCAAACCGACCGAAATCATCCTTCCCGATGTCGCTGGCACCGACTCGCTCAAATACACCGTGCGGGTCGAGACCAGTGCCACAGTCACAAGCCTCAATCTGGTCGGATCACCAACGATCTCGCTGATCGAGGAACCCTTCACCGACACCAATGGCAATGGTGTTTGGGATGATCAGGAAGCTAGCACCGACATCAACAAGAATGATATTTGGGATGTGGGTGAGTCGTATGTTGATTTGAATTCAAACGGCAGTTTTGACGCAGGCGAGAATTTCTTTGATCTCAACAACAATCGCGTCCGTGATCCGGCCGAGCCGTTCACAGACAGCAATGGCAACGGCATCCGCGAAGGCGTGACGGTCACGACCAATGGCAACACCAAGACCTGGGATTACACATGGAACATCACTGCCGCCGGAAATTACCTGCTCACCGCCAGCGCAACGGTCAATGGTCAGTCAACAACCTCCACCCGCAACGCTCGCGTGATTCTTCGTCAGGTTGTGGAATCAGACGGAAATGAAAGCAACGACGATGACAATGACGGGCTCATCGACCTCACCGAAACCAACAAAAAGGATCTGCCCGAGACCCAATCCGAGACCTGGAACAATGGCGATGTGCATGTCTGGTATGCCTCCGGCCGCACCTTACCGACGAGTCCTGATTCTGACGGTGACAGCCTGCCAGATGCCCTCGAGGTCGGCTGGCGCGTTGCCGCCAATCCGCCGACCGACCCGAACGCCGATACCAACGGCGATGGCCGCAGAAACTTCATTGGCGACATGGACCCGCCGCTATACGCGGTGGTGGAACATGCTGGATTTGTTCCAGGCGTTGGATCGCAAAGCGCAGGCGACGATCGCACCCGCCAGGCTGCTGGATCGGTGACCGATCCAACCAAGGCCGATACCGATGGCGACGGGCTCAATGATGGCATTGAGGACAAGAACGCCAACGGCTGGACAGATGGCGATGGCAAGTCCTTGCCGCTTACTGCCGGGCGCAATGCTTACGCAACGGCAAGACCCAACTCGGGCGATTGGCCCAACCGTTTCATCGATAGTTTTGAAACATGGACCGAGACAAGCCCGACCCTCGCCGACTCGGATGGCGATGCTCTGCAGGATGGATTTGGTGAGGACAAAAATTTGGATGGAGCGATCAATGGCGACACCAACAACAACCGTCTTCACAACAACGGCGAACAGTGGAGTGAAACCGATCCCTTGAATGCCGACAGCGATGGCGACGGTTTGCCCGACGGTTGGGAGGACCAATACGGCCTCGACCCTCTTGATGACGGCGCTTTCAGCAAACGCACCGACAGCGCAGGCAATCCCAACAATGGGGCGAGCGGGGATCCGGACAATGACAGCTTCACCAACGCGCAGGAACTTGCCAGCGGCACGCATCCGACGCAGCCAAACATCATCGGCGGAACTGCGGGTGAGGGGAGCATCAGGATTGGCACATTCACCGACTGGAACCATGGCGACCTGCTTTCTTTGGACGAATACAATGAAGGCGGTAGCCAAGGTGCCGATGTGTATCGCACCAATGGCAACGACAGCTCTCGCGACATCGTGGCATTCTCATTCCGCGATGGCGGAGATGTCAGCGCCGGTGGTGATGGTCGGGTGTACTTCCGCGTGGACTTCATGGATCTCGCCGCCAATGCATGGCAGGGTGAGGTGGATTCCTACATCGTCATCGACACCGGCAACACGGCGACGGGTGAACGCTCGATGCCGAATGAAGTCGACATCGCGACGGACATGAGATGGGAGGTCGTGGTCGCCACCTACGGGCAGAATTTCGGTTCGATTTTTGTCGATCGCAATCTCGCCACGAACACCACCACCCAATTCCAGAATCCAGTCACCGAAGGCGGGGTCGAGTCACGGGCATTTGGAGGTCAAAATGAGGCCGCATGGTCGAGCCGCTTCGATGCGGTGGAAATCGCCATCGAGCGCAGGCACCTTAAGGATGCTGGATGGCTGGGTGACCCCAACACGCTCAATTTCCAAGTCTTTACCACGATGCCCAACACGAATGGCAGCGGCAGTGGCGACATCTCGGGCCGCAATGACATCCGCGACTCGGTCGCCGACGACTGGCTCGCTTCGGATTATTGGAAGGATCAAGACAACATTCGCCTCAACGGCAAACTTTCCGGTTACTTTGGTCGCAGCGCGAATAACGACCGCAACAAGTCCGCCAAGGTCATGCTGCTGGCTCATGGAAATCAGGCCATCCAACCATCGAGCGTGACGCAATCGCTCATCCGCAGCGGATCACCTGCGGTCGGATACTCGCGCCTTGTGCAGACCCACGAGTCGTACAACGCACCACTCACGCTGCACCTTTCTCCGACGCTCGCCTCGGCATTGCAATGGGCGAAGAATCCAAGCGCCGGATCATGGCCGAACAACGACGGACCAACTTTCAACACCCGTCTGCGCAATCTTGTTTCAAGCGGCCGGGTCTCGCTCGTCGGCTCAAGTTTCTCCGATCATGTGCCGAGGTATTTCCCGCAGGACTTCAACAACTCCAACAAGGCCTTGTCCGAGCAATTCCTCGACACCATCTACGGCACGAATTCCGCATCGCGCTTGGTCTACTGGCCGTCCGAGCGAGTGCTCGACACCACCACGCTCCAGACTATCGATGGCATGGGCTACGACTACACCTTCGCCGACCAGATGCGCCATTTCCTCAAATGGTTCGGTCGCTCATCGGCACTTGGCACCCGGGGTTATCGCATCAACGAGGTGAACGGCGTGAAACTTTTCCCGATTCACGATGTCACCAGCGAGTATCTCGACCAAACCCTCGACGAAGGCAGTAGTCTCGCAGTTCGGCAACTGCTCTCACGCCGCTCGCGCAGCGGAGTCCAGGATCAGGTCGTGACGCTGTGGCGCGACATGGGGGACTTCGCCAACAACACCAAGGCCAACAGCTACGATTCGAATGTGCGCTGGCTCTCGAGCCGTCCGTGGATCCGCGTGGTCACCGCCCAGCAAATTGCATCGGGTCAGGTCAGCTACAAAGGTCAGGACGGCAACACCTACAGCACTTGGGGCACGGTCACGCAAGGCAATGCCACCACCACGCGCATCGTTTCGAAGGATTGGGTCGATCACGCCAGCGGTGAAACTTACGACAACTGGTATCACGGCGGAAACAACCGCCCGGGACTTAAAAACCAGTCATTCGGAGCAACGACCGTGTTCGGACAAGTCGGCGAAAGCGGTCATGCCAACACAGTTTGGAACTCCGTGAAATTGGTCGATACCGGCGCAGCCAACTTGCGGCGTGTCGCGGAAACGGTGATCCATGGCGCGATGTTCCAGACGGCGTTCCACAATTCCACGAATGCCGACCTCAGCAAGTACAGCACGGGTGATTACATCAGCGTCGACAATGGTGTTGGCCAAACGCTTGCCGATTTTGCACGCAACACCCAATCGCAAACCCGCTTTGCCAATATCTACGGCCGCGTGCAGCAATGGAACGCAAGCGCCAACGCCAGCACTCTCGCTGCAGAAGCTGTCGATGTGGATCTCGATGGAGCAAGCGAATACCTGCTCTACAACAGCCGTGTGTTTGCGGTCTTCGAAGGCAAGGGTGGACGCATGACAGCCGCATGGCTGCGCAATCCTGACACTGGAATTGTTTGGCAAGTCGCCGGCAACTTCGCCTCGTACAGCGGCACCGATTCTGAAAATGAAGGCGAAAGCAACTTTGTGGGATCGACCACCACGGTCAATGCCTACCGCACCAGCGGATTCAAAGACTGGTGGACCGTCGCAGGTGCCAGCGGCACAAACTCCGGCGTGAATGGCGATTACACCGTCAGCGCCGCCAGCGGCAGCACCGGATGGACATTCTCACGCAACGGCGTCAGCAAAACCATTTCATTGCCAAACACCTGGGCCGGAAGACTCAACGCCGCCTACTCGCTTGGATCAAACAGCAAACTCTTCGTCCGCTTCGGACTCTCGCCAAACCTGCTCGACCTCATGCTCAACGGCCATTCCAACCTCGGCAACG
>JBKDYW010000230.1:0-15298 GCA_046308575.1 Verrucomicrobiota bacterium | reverse complement strand
CTCGGCCTGCTCAAACACAAACCGCCGATCCACTACACGGCTGATGCAGTGATAAATCGCCGGCTTATCCGCCGAATCCTTCCACGGCGCCAACCATCGCTTGCTGCTCATGCCCCACCAATAACCACAGCCAACCCCGATTGCAAGAGAAATCTCTACAATTTGTCTGGGAAATTGTAAGTAACGGGGCTGTACAGGCGTTAAAGGCGATACAGGGGGGCAGGGTGGAGGCTGGCAATGCCATCTCATGCACATCATTGGCGCTGGCTCTCACACCTTCTTGCACCTTCTTTCATTCCATTCACGGGTTGAGCTTTTTGCGCAGGGCTGCGATGCATTCGGCCCAAAAGGCGGCTTCCATGGCTTCGTAGCGGATGATGTCTTCGCTCACTTGAGTGGTGAAAAGTATGTTGCTCGGTTCAGCGAGCAATTCTTCGTAAAGCGCGGTGAGCACATAGCTTCGCACCTCTTCGCCATGCTTGAGGATTGGCGTCGGATCCTCGCGGCGCGTCTCAGCCTCAAGCGCGCGCAGCACGACATCGATCGCCGGCGCATCGAGCGTGATGCCAAGCCGCGTTGCCGATACGCGATGATCCTCGATCAAGGCCAGCAGGCGCTTCACCACCCGCGCAGTCTCGCCTTTGCGGTCCTCTATGTCTTGCGGCGGCTTGGCGGCGGGAATGTCGGGCAAAGGATCGAGCCCGCCCAACTGCAGGGGCAAATCGACAGCGCCCGATTCCGAAATCATGACGCGGCGTTTCGGCAGCGGCGGAATGTTTTGAATCTTTTTGTTTTCAAAAGGCGCAGACATGAGACTGCATGTTTACCCGATCACCCCCACTTCGGAAAGGGATCCGGAAACTTTTTCCAAGCTTCGACACCCTCGCGATACTCGTCATCCGTGAGCAAGGCATCATCGAGCATCGCTTCCAAAGCCCTGCGATCCAAGCCCTGCCCAATCAATACGATTTCCTGCCGTCGATCGCCCCATGGTTCCTGCCAGCTGCGCTGTAGTGATGCCAGCGAGCCCGGATCCGATGGTCGCTCCTCAGCCGGAATCGCAGCCCAAAACCGCCCTGCGCAACTATTGCGCGCTACTGCACCGGCCTGCGACCAGAAGCCTGCAAAATCCGGCCTGCTTGCCAGCCAGAAAAGTCCCTTGGAGCGGATTACCCCCGGCCATTCTTCATGCACCAAGGCATGGAAACGCGCGGGATGAAATGGTCGCCGACGTTGGTAAATGAAATTTCCGATGCCATACTCCTCGGTCTCTGGCGTGTGATGCACAAGTGAATCAAGCCAGCCCGGAGTTTTTTCCGCCTCTGCTTGCGAATAGAGGCCGGTGTTGAGGATCATCGATGGTGGCACCGCGCCAAACTCTGCCTCGACGACGCGTGCCTTCGGGTTGAGCGAATGGATCATGCCGCGCACGAGGTCACGCTCCGCCGCGCTGACGCAATCGATTTTGTTGAGCACGATGATGTTGGCGAATTCCACCTGATCGGCCAGCAGATCGACGATTGTACGCTCGTCGCTCTCGCCAATTTCCTGGCCTCGATCCTTGAGGCGCTCCTGGCTGCAATAGTCGCGCAAGAAATTGGGCGCATCGACCAGCGTGACCATGCTATCAATGCGCGCGATGTCTGAAAGCGAAACGCCATTTTCATCCTTAAAGGTGAAGGTCTCCGCCACCGGCATCGGCTCCGAAACCCCGGTCGACTCAATCAGCAACGCATCAAAGCGCCCTTCTTTCGCCAGTCTCGTCACCTCCAGCATCAAGTCCTCGCGCAGCGTGCAGCAGATGCAGCCGTTCGACATCTCAACGAGCTTTTCCTCGGTCTGCGAAAACGCGGCATCTCCGCGGCGCAAGGTCTCGGCATCGATATTTACCTCGCTCATGTCGTTGACGATGACCGCGACCTTGAGGCCATCGCGATTTTTCAGGACATGGTTGAGCAGGGTGGTTTTGCCGGCTCCAAGGAATCCGGAAAGAATGGTAACGGGTAGCATGGGATATCAGAGTTGATTGAAAAGTTCCTTTGGGCGGGGCGGTGTGTCGTCGAGAGCAAGTTGCCACCATTTGAGGGCGAGCTCGGGCGGCAACCACGGCTTCCCCTTCGGCAGGCGCCTGATGGCGCGCCAGCAGGCCGGGCGCCAATCAGGCCCCAGCTGCATGAGCACCCATTGCTCGTAGTTTACCAACCAACGAAGAAAGGGTCGGAAGGCCAGCCAGCGCTGCTCCGCCGAGCCGGCTTTGCCATGTTCACGACCCGGCACTGGCGGGCCCTCGCCCTGCCACAAATCGATGCGCCCACGCTCGCGACAAAAAATTACACCGCCAATCACCCCAGACGCCATTGCCAAGGGCGTCCATGAAACCACCGCCCCATGCAACTCGATCAAGCCATCCTCCCACTCAATCGAATAACAACTCGTCCCGGTCAGCCCCGGCGATTTCGTCCGCGCCAAACCATGACGCGTCAAACCATTACCCCCGCCATGGCGCACATCATGCCCCCAAAAAACCATCTGTTGCCCCAATCCGCGCGCGGCATCACTCAACCAAATCGAATGGGGCGCACGCGTCACAAGCATGCACACAAGATATGCAGATGCAAATATATTGCAAGTAAAATGTCGACGTTTGGCCAACAGCTCAACAGCCAACAAGGGTTCAATTGTTCATGAAGAATGAGTGCAGTTTTGCTGCACCCCGCCGAACATCTTACCGCAAACTTGTCCCCATCCGCACAGTCTTTGGCTAGTTCTATGGAGGATTCATATAATTTGTCTGGTAAATTGTATGCTGCGCGAGCATGTCATCAGCGAAGCGATGCACGCGCTTGGCGTCCCGACGACCCGCAGTCTTGCGGTCGCGTCGACTGGTGGGTTGGTGTTTCGCAACGACGAACTCTCCGGCGCGGTGCTAACGCGCGTCGCCGCCAGCCACATCCGCGTTGGCACATTTCAATGGGCCGCCGCGCACGAGGACACGGCGGCACTGCTGGCCCTAGCCGATCACACGCGCCAGCGACATTTCCCGGAAATTGCCGACGATGCATCGCGTCACATCGCATTCTTCAGAGCGGTCATGCATCGCCAGTGCGCGCTGGTGGCAAAGTGGCTGCATGTCGGCTTCATCCACGGCGTGATGAACACCGACAACATGGCACTCTCGGGCGAGACGATCGATTACGGACCCTGCGCGTTCATGGATGTTTATGATCCCGCGACCGTTTTCAGTTCGATCGATCGCCAAGGGCGTTACGCGTACGAAAAGCAGCCTGAGATCGCGCGTTGGAATCTCGCGCGACTTGCCGAGGCAATTTTACCACTGCTGCATGATGATGAAAAAATTGCCGTCGATCTCGCCAACGAGGCCTTGGGTGAATTTGAAACCATTTTCCAAAAGCATTGGCTTGCCGGCATGAGAAACAAGCTTGGCCTGATGACCGATGAGCTAGGCGATCGCGATCTGATCCACGCGTGGCTCGAATGGATGCAACAAAACCGCATGGACTTCACGCATAGCTTTCGCGCCCTGAGCGATGAAAAATCGATCGCCGTGCCATGCTATGCGGATAACGCTTTTGCCGCATGGCACACTCGATGGCATGAGCGGCTCGCGCGCCAACCGCAATCTTTCTCAGATGTCGCAGCCCACATGCGCTCGCACAATCCGGCGGTGATCCTGCGCAACCACAAGGTCGAGGAAGCACTCACCGCCGCAAGCGATCGCGGCGACTTGTCGGTGCTCGAACGGCTGCTATCCGCGCTCGCTAACCCTTATGCCGATCGGGACGACGAATACACCTGTCCGCCGCCCGCATCGACCACGCCTTATCGCACCTTTTGCGGGACTTGAGGTCTTGAGAAATTGATCATTGATGCAAAAGCAAACGGCTTCAATTGCCGCATGTTTTGCATCATCGGAGAATTATCTATTTGTCACAACTCAATGTAATTCAATGAATTGCAAACATATTTTCGGCCGGCGACTCGATCGAGATTCAGCATTCATTTGGAATTCGCCCTTGCTGGTCATCGTTTCTGGGATTGAGTGATCATCGTTAAACTTAGCGTTTCGTCGGTGGCCCAATGAAGGTCCATCGGCGGCTGTTAAATCAAACCAAACCAAAAAACGAATCCTCCAAAAGGTTCATCAGACCATATGAAATACCGCTTCGCCCTCACCAGCCTCGCTGCGGTTGCCCTCACCGGCATCAGCCCGGCACAAACTACGGCTCGCACCAAACCGGTGGGCTACACGACACAAACGCTTGCCGCCAACCGCCAGAACTTGGTCGGCATCAACCTCATGACCCCGGTCATTGCATCGGGTTCTTTCACTGCGGTTTCCGGCACGACTTTCTCGGACGCCAACACCGACTTCACGCAGGCCATCACCGCTGGCAAAACTGCGGTTCTTGAAATCACCAGCGGCACGGCGGCCGGAACGGTACAAGACTTTGTCTCCTGGAGCGGCAACAGCATCACCTTGCCTGCGGCAATTTCAGGTGCGGCCATCGGCGATATCTACAAGATTCGCTTGGCCCCAACGCTGCAGGAAATTTTCCCTGTGGGCACCCTGACAGGCTCATCTTCTGCCTCCACGGCCGATCAAGTCTGGATTCCAACGGGCGCGGGAGCATACACCCTTTACTGGTACAAGACTGGCAGCCCTGCCGGATGGCGCACCACGTCCAATGGCACCAACGACACCGGGGCTGTAACAGGCGATGTGTCGCTGCTCTACATCGACGGCATCATCGTGGAGAAAAAGGGAACCGCCAAGGATCTCGTGCTCTCGGGCGAAGTGAAAACCACCGGCTCGAATGTGCTACTTACCCAAGGTCAAAATCTCATCAGCATTGTACCACCGACTAGAGCGACACTCTTCACTTCAGGACTGCAAGATGACATTGCCGGCTCTGGCTCCGCCTCGACTGCGGACATCGTCTGGGTACCGAACGGAGCGAATTCTTACATCAAGTACTGGTACAAATCCACCAGCCCTGCCGGTTGGTGCACCACCTCCACAGGAACCGACAACACTGGCGCGGTTGCCAAAGATGTCTCCCTTCCTCCATCCGTTTTAATCCAACGCCGCAGCGCCACCCCCAAAGTGGTCAGCATGGATGTGCCTGCTGCTTATTCTTCACTGTAAACGGTGGCTTGCTCAGATCACAAACGCGTTTGAAAAATACTTAAAACCAAAGAGGCGGGCCGATGGTCCGCCTCTTTTTTTGCACGGATATTCGGATTTTGCCTGCCTGCTCCGCTTTATCGGTCGGCATCAATCCTCCTCATCCTTCGCGCCTTTCACGCGGACTTTGCCGCGGAGTTTGGCTTCGATGAAGGCGTCGAGATCTCCGTCCATCACGCCTTGGATGTTGTTGGTTTCCTCGCCGGTACGGAGGTCGAGCACCTTTTGGTAGGGCTGGAAAACATAGGAGCGGATTTGGTTGCCCCATGAGACATCGCCCTTCTCGCCGTAGGCGCGTTCGGACTCGGCTTTTTGTTTGTCCTCCTCGATGGTGTAGAGTTTGGCCTTGAGGATTTCGTAAGCGAGTTCGCGGTTCTGGCCTTGGGTGCGCGCAGCGGTCGAGCGGATGAGGATGCCGGTGGGAAGGTGGCGCAGCAGCACTGCGGTTTCGACCTTGTTGACATTTTGACCGCCCTTGCCGCCGGAGCGGGTGGTGGTGATTTCCACATCCTTGTCGTTGATCTCGATGTTGATCTCTTTGGAAATTTCCGGAGTGGCATCGATCGAGGCAAACGAGGTGTGGCGTTTCGCGTTCGAGTCGAAGGGCGAGATGCGCACGAGGCGGTGGACGCCGCGTTCGTTTTTGAGAAAGCCGTAGGCATAGTCGCCGGTGATCTTGAGAGTCGCGGTGCGCAGGCCGGCTTCGTCGCCGTCCTGCCAATCGAGTGTCTCGACCGTGTAGCCCTTGCTCTCGGCCCAGCGGGTGTACATGCGGTGAAGCATTTGCGCCCAGTCGCAGGCTTCGGTGCCGCCGGCACCCGCGGAAATGACCAAGAAGCAGGGCGATATGTCGCTTGGCTTGTCGAGCAGCGTGAGCAGTTCGAACGAGCGGAGATCGGCCTCAAGTTGTTTCGCGTTGTCGATCGCCTCGCGTGCGAGGTCGGCATCGTCGAATTCCTTGGCGAGGTTGATGCCTTCCTCGATGTCGCCGCTGCGTGATTCGAGTTTGAGAAAGGACTCGAGTTTTTTCTTCAGCCCGGCCGCTTTGGATGAAATCGATTTGGCCTTTTCCGCATCATTCCAAAACTCGGGCGCGCCCATCGCCTCCTCGAGCGTTTGGATTTCGTTTTCGAGAGCGGGGATGTCAAAGATACCTCCTGAGTTTCGAGAGGCGGCTTTTCAAGCCGTCCAGATCGAGCGCCAGGAGGTCAGCGGTAGGAAGTGAGGACATGTGCGGGCGGAGAGGAAAAGCGATGCGGGCCACGCTGGCAAGAAGGAACCGGCGCTTGTCTCAACGCAAAAGTGCCTGCAGCTCGTGGGTCTGGCGCCACGGCAGGATGAAGGGGCTGTTGTAGCCGAGCAGGCGGTAGCCGCTGGCCTTGAGGCCTTGGGCGGCGAGTGCTTCATCGAGCGCCTTGCGGGCGCGCGCGATCGAAGATTTGCTGCGAAGCCCCTGCCACGCGTAGCTCAAAGTTTCCTGCGCGGGCACATCGCGCACGACGACTTCCTCGCCGTCCTTGCCGGTCTGGCCGACCTGCGTGCTTTGATAAAGGAAGGCCATTTCCTCCATTTGCATTTCCTCGTTTTTGCCTTCCTGCATGGTCATTTCGACCGGCGCGGTCATCGGGATGTTTTTGCTTTTGATGTGAGAAAACAGCCTGCGAAATCCGCTGTTGGCGCTCTTGTTGGGAGTGAATGCCGCGCGGTAAGCCGGATAGCTTTTGCGCGTGACCTGCTTGTACGGACCGGGCTCAGGCCAGCCTTTGGGCAGAGGTGCCTCGCTGATGTATCGCGATGAGCCGGCCTGTTTGGCTGCGTTCTTTGAAGGATTTTCGTCGGCCATGACAAGGCTTCCGGTGGCGATGAAACAAAGCAATGCGCGCAGAAAATTTTTCATGCAGCCAAGATCGGCGGCACATCACCGATGGCAAGTTGAAACCCGCGTGGGTGCTGCCAGGGAATCCGCGGCAAGTCCGGACAAACTACCGTTGCTCCAATCAAGGCCTGGCGGGGTTCGCCTGCCGAACCTCCACGGCCCCTGACAGCGCCGAGAGCCAAACCCAGCAACGCGCTCTGGGCAAATCTTTTATCCGCATCAATCGCCCAGCAGCGTGCTGCGCGTGAATAGCGGCAGCACATGGATGCCGCGCGCCTCGATCGCTTGGCGGCCGCCCTCCTCGCGATCGACGAGCACAAGACAGAACGCCACCTTGCCGCCCTCGCGCTCGATGGCATCGATCGCCTTGAGCGTCGAGCCGCCGGTGGTGATGACATCATCGACGACGATCACCGTGTTGCCGGATTGGTAATTTCCTTCGATTTGTTTCCCCGCGCCGTGACCCTTCGGTTCCTTGCGCACGGTGAAAACTTGCAGGGCTTCGTCCGGATGCTTCGCGGCGGAGGTCATGCCAATCGCGAGCGAAATCGGATCCGCGCCAAGCGTCATGCCGCCGATGGCATCGATCTTGAGATGTTCGGAATGAATCTTCGAACGCACTGCATGCCAGCCAAGATCACCGATGAGGTTGGCGCCAAAGGGATCGAGCGCGGTGACGCGGCAATCGATGTAGAGGTCGCTTTGTTTGCCGGAGGCGAGGGTGAAGTTGCCGGTGCGGACGGATTTTTTCAACAAGAGGGCTTTCAGTGCGGCGGTGGTTTCGAGCATGCGCGGATCATGAAAAGCCAAGGCACGCGCGGCAAGAGCAGAAGCGTGGGACGCATTTCAAGAAACGATGATTTCACCCTTTGACCTCCTCAGCGATCCGGTCCAGAGTGGGCATTGATGTCTCCGCTTGAAGCACTGGTCGCGCTCAACATGCTGCCCCGCATTGGTCCGGTGCGCGTGCGGCGTTTGTTGGAGGCGTTTGGCGATCCGACGGCGATCCTCAAAGCGCCGGAGGAACTCCTCAAGCGCGTCGATGGCATTGGCCAAGAAACGGCAGGCATCATCCGTGCGTGGCAGGATCATGCCGACCCGGTGGCAGAAATCCGCGAGGCGAAAGAGCGCGGCATTTCCATCGTGACCCAGGATGATGCCGATTATCCCGCTCCCTTGCGCGAGGCCTATGACCCGCCGCTGCTGCTCTATGTGTGGGGAAAGATCGAGCCGCGTGATCGTCATGCGATCGGCGTGGTCGGTTCGCGGCGGGCGACGCATTACGGCACGCAGGCGACGCGCAAGCTGAGCTATCAACTGGCGCAATCGGGCTTCACGATTTTGTCCGGTCTCGCGCGCGGCATCGATACGGCAGCGCACGAAGCGGCGATCGCCGCCAATGGCCGCACCATCGCGGTGATCGGCTCCGGCTTGGCGAAACTTTATCCGCCGGAAAACCTCGCGCTCGCGGAAAAAACTGCCAGCGGATTTGGTGCGGTCGTTTCCGAATTCCCGCTGCACACCGCGCCCGACAAGCAGACCTTTCCCATGCGCAACCGCATCGTCGCCGCGTGGTCGCGCGCCTTGCTGGTCGTCGAATGCCCGGCATGGTCGGGCTCGCTGATCACCGCCAACCTTGCCTCGGAATACGGTCGGCCGATTTTTGCCGTGCCCGGCCCGATCGACAAAGCGACCTCCGCGGGCTGCCATCAACTCATCCGCGACGGAGCAACCTTGGTCGCCGATGCGAGCCACATTCTCGACGATCTTGGCGAACTGCCGTTTGCGGAGAGTGCAAAATCAAGCGAGGCATCACAAACCATCCCCGACCTTCCGGCTGACGAGGCCAAGGTGTTTGCGGTCCTCGATAGCTCCGAATCGGCGATCGATCCGATCATCCAACGCTGCGGGCTGCCCGCGCACGAGGTGACGGCCATCCTGATGAAGCTCGAGATGCGCCGCTTGGTGCGTGCGTTTCCGGGCTTTCGATTTGCGCGGCGGTAGTTGGTTTCGCTACTCGCGGGACCCGGCGTACGGGGCGGGGGAACGGCCCGCACTTGGGCTTGTCGTCTGGAACTGCGATGGCTATGGATTGGTGGTATCAAATCTACAAACGCCGAGCCCGCCCCAACCGCCGCTCGTGTTTCCATCCCCCCGACTCAAGGCCTCCAACCCGCACCATCGCTTGTGACTTCATCGCCCTCATCAACGCCAGACATCTCCGCCACACCCGCAGCGGGATCAACCACTTCCGCGCCCCGCAGCGGCAAATCCACCGGCCTGCCATGGGGTCCATCGTGGGCGATGTTTTACATCACCCTCGCACTGGCAGTCGGCTGGGTGATGCTCGACACCTTCCTTGTCGACACCGTCACCGTGCGGCTTTGCGCGGATGCGGACCAAGGGATCCCTCCGGAAAAACGCATGCCGGTATTTTTGGATCAGATCGCCAGCGACGGCTACGCATGGAACAACCATGCCGAGAATATCGGCAAAGACGGTTCATGGCGTCTGCGTTGGACGCATCTGGACAACGCGCCGAATGGTCGCGAACTGCATTGGAACTCGGCCTTCGCATGGTACCTCCGCGGCCTTGGTGAGATCTATCACGCCAACACCGGAGAGTCGCTGCGCAACAGCATCTTCCGAATGTCGATCTGGGCAAACCCGATCCTGCTGGTCGTGGCACTGATTGTTTTCTCGACGATGTCGGCCAAGCGCTTTGGGCCGCTCTGCGGATCCATTCTCGTGATGGGCATGGTGTTGGTGCCGACCTTTTACGAAGGTTTCCTGCCTGCTTATCCCGATCACCACGGCATTCTTGCCTTCGCGCTGATGGGTTTGTTTTTCGGCATCGCATGGGCCGGTGTTTGTTGGGTGAAGCCCGAGGGCGATGCGGACATCACCGCGCCCAGTTCGCTCAAGCAAGCGCGCCAAGGGATGATTTTTTCCGCCGTGAGTGGCGCGGCGGCGATCTGGATCAGTGCGCTTTCGACATCGATCGTGCTCGGCACCATCGGCATCGCCGCAGTATTGTCGGCGCTTTTCATGAAGCGCAAAGGGCGCGGCGCCTGCGTCCATCATGCTGAGCTTTGGAAACTTTGGGCGCTATGGGGCTCGGGCAGCGCAATGCTTTTCTATCTGTTCGAATATTTCCCCTCGCACATGGGCATGCGCCTTGAGGTGAACCACCCGTTCTACGCGTTGGCATGGCTTGGCGGCGGATGGATGATCAGCATCCTCACCGGCTGGATTCTTGATGAAGACCGCGAGCGTGGGCCATTCCCGCTCATTCGCATGATTCTGCCTTTCATGGCATGCTTGGTCCTGCCCTTGGCGATCCTGATCGGCGGCGCCGAGGTTTACATTCCCAAGGATCCCTTCATGGCAAGGCTGTGGGGCAACATCACCGAGTTGCTCACGCTCTCCCAGAGGATGAAGTACACCGGCCTCACTTTGAAAATGGCCTTTGGCTGGTACCCCATTTTTTTGGTGGCGGCGATCGCGCTTCTCGCGATGCGCGGACCCGGCCATGGCACGAAAGCCGTGCTGTTATTTTTGGTGGTGCCGATCTTTTTCATGATCGGACTGCAGACCTATCAAAGCCGTTGGGGCATGCTGCTAGGGCCGATCTACATCGCGCTTGCCGCAATCCTCATTCCTCAAATCTGGCGCATGCTTCCATCGCGCACACCCGTGCGTGTGACCGCTGCCGTACTGCTGCTGGCATTTTCATGGATCTTCATCCATCCCGCCGCGCGCGCACGCTTCACACTCAACTGGGAGCAATACCGCACGGGGAAATACATGGTCAATTATCCTCAAGCGCTCGCTCTCATCCATCGCCAGATGGCGGGCGTCATCGCAGAGAGCGCAGGGGATAAACCGGTGGTCCTTCTCAGCAGTCCCAACAGCTCGGTCATGCTTGGCGGCCTCGGCGGATTCCGCACGGTGGGCACGCTTTACTGGGAAAATGTGTATGGTTTGAAAAGTGCCGCCAAGGCGCTCAACGCCCAAAGCGAAGACGATGCGCTCGAGCAAATCAGCGCTCTCGGCGTGACCCACATCTCGTTCATGCCATGGGAAAATTTCATCGAACCCTACTTCAACATCCTCTACCCCGAGCCGAAGGATGGCCAATCGTTCCTCAACTCGTTTGGCAAGCGCGCGCTTTTCGACAGGTCGATCCCGTTCTGGGCAAGGCCGCTGATCTATCCGCCCAATAACCTCACGCAAGGCCTGCAACAAAATGTTTTGATGCTTCAAGTCGCGCCGAACCAAAGTCTGGCCGAAGCGAAATTCCACCTCGCGCGTTTTGTGCGATTGGTAGCGGGTGACGCGAATCAGGCGGAAGACATCTTCAAGGATGTGCTCAAGGACAACCCCACTGGCAGTCTCGTGCGCCTCGAGCTTTGCGACCTCTACCTTTCGTCGAAAAAATACAAGGAAGCGATCGATCAATTGTTGATCGCGTTTCGTGATGCCGATCCTGCCGTGCGTGAAAACATCACCAGCCAAGTGACGAATGTTCTCGTCGCTGCGGGCGAAAGGAAGTTGCAAGCGGAGCTCGTGCGCGAAGTGGCGGGCTACGCCAATGCCACGGGCGGTAGCCTGCTCAACGCCGCATGGACGCTCTCGACTTTGCCCGATTCCGCGATGCGCGATCCCAAGTTTGCGCTCGCCGCCTGCGATCGTGCGGAAAAAACCCAGCATGATGCCGCCACACTCTTGCTGGTGCGATCGGTGGCGCAGGCGGCATCGGGCGATTTCGCCAAGGCCGCTGCCACCATCGGCGATCCGGCGTTGAGCGAAATCAACAACCCGCAACTCCGCAGCAAAATTGCCGAGTTGCGTGAGGCATTCCAAGCTCGCAAGCTCCCAACCCAATGAACCCGGAAGTCACCATCCTCATGCCCTGCCTCAATGAGGCGGAGACCCTCGCCGAATGCATCAAGGCCGCGCGTGATGGTCTTGCCGCCGCCGGTGCTGAAGGCGAGATCCTCATCGCCGACAATGGCAGCACCGATGGCTCGCAGGAAATCGCCGTCGCTCACGGCGCGCGTGTGTTGCCGGTTGCGGAGCGCGGTTATGGCAATGCCTTACGCGCCGGCATGGCCGATGCGCGCGGTCGCTTCATCATCATGGGCGATGCCGACATGAGTTATGATTTTTCCCGCATCACGCCTTTTCTCGAAAGACTGCGCAAAGGTGCCGATCTGGTGATGGGTTGCCGCATGCCGCGCGGCGGTGGCACGGTGATGCCCGGCGCGATGCCGTGGAAACACCGTTGGATTGGCAACCCGGTGCTCAGCTTCATCGGCCGCTTGCTTTTCAAATGCCCCAGCCAAGATTTCCACTGCGGTCTGCGCGCGCTTTCCAAAGACGCCTTTCACCGCATGGAGCTGCGCACCGGCGGCATGGAGTTCGCTTCGGAAATGGTGATCAAAGCCTCACTGCGCGGCATGAAAATCGAAGAGGTGCCGATCATCCTGCACCCCGATGGTCGCTCGCGCCCGCCGCACTTGCGCAGCTGGCGCGACGGCTGGCGGCACCTTCGCTTCATGCTGCTCTTTTCGCCGCGCTGGCTGCTCATCTATCCCGGCATCTTTTCGCTGCTGCTCGGTGGCGCATGCTTCCTGCGCCTGCTCGCCGGGCCGCTTGAAATTCGCGGCATCAACTTCGACCTCAACACCCTCGAAGTCGCCGGGCTGGTTTTGCTCTTCGGCTACCAGATGATCCTCTTCGGCATTTTCGCCCGCATCTTCGCCTACACCCGCGGCCTGCTTCCCGCTCAACACGCACTCTCACGCGCCTTCGGATTTTTTACTCTGGAAAAAGGCCTCGTCGGCGGTGGCTTGCTGACCCTCGCGGGCATCGGCATCATCATTCAGGCCCTTGTCGGCTGGGCCTC
Organism: Verrucomicrobiota bacterium; assembly: GCA_046308575.1. GTDB lineage: Bacteria > Verrucomicrobiota > Verrucomicrobiia > Verrucomicrobiales > Akkermansiaceae > Luteolibacter. Next base: position 2,305 of record JBKDYW010000230.1, on the reverse strand, counting down.
CACCGGCTTCGGCGATCTCGATCCCCACCAAGCGACTCGCACCGTCATCGCCGGCCGCACCCTCGCATCCATCGGCCTGCAAACGATCCTCTTCAGCCTGATCTTCAGCTACCTCGGCATCGACGATGTCAGCAGCAAAAACAAGAAGGCCTGATCGCACACTGCGAACATAGCTCATTTTCCATTCATGAAATCCAGAAAAGGCATCATACTCGCGGGTGGATCGGGCACTCGCCTGTATCCGCTCACCCTGGGTTTGAGCAAGCAACTGCTTCCGATTTATGACAAGCCGATGATCTATTATCCGCTGTCGGTGCTCATGCTCGGCGGCATGCAGGAAATACTCATCATTTCGACACCGGACGATCTTCCGCTTTTCAAGCGCATTCTGGGTGATGGCTCGCAATTTGGAATCCGCCTGACATACGCGGAACAACCCAGTCCCGATGGCTTGGCCCAAGCCTTCACCATCGCGGAAGATGCGGGCTTTCTGAAGAATGAGCCGGTGGCTCTAGCGCTCGGCGACAACCTCTTCTTTGGTCACGATTTCGTCAAATCCGTCATTTCCGCTGCCGAACGAAGCGTTGGTGCGACGATTTTTGGTTATCGCGTGTTGGATGCTACGGCTTATGGCGTGATCGAATTTTCGCCCGAGGGCCGAGTCCTTTCGATCGAGGAAAAACCCACCAAGCCCAAGTCCGACTACGCCGTTCCCGGCCTTTATTTTTACGACGAGCAAGTCGTCGGACTTGCCCGTTCGCTCAAGCCATCCGCGCGCGGAGAATTGGAGATCACCGACCTCAACCGCCTCTATCTTGAAAAAGGCCAGCTGCATTGCGAGCCGCTCGGCCGCGGCACCGCATGGCTTGATACGGGGACTCACGACAATCTCATCGAGGCCACGCAATTCGTCTCGGTGATCGAGAAGCGCCAAGGACTCAAAATTGCCTGCCTTGAGGAAATTGCCTTCCGCCAAGGTTGGCTCGATCGCGACGCGCTCGAACAACGCATTCGCTTGTTAGGCAAATCAAGCTACGCCGCCTATCTCCGCAACCTTCTCTCCTAGATCCATGATTTATCTGCTCGGTGGTTCCGGCTATGTCGGCCAAGCGTTTCAAGAACATCTTCTTGGCAAAGGCATTGCCTTCAAAAGCATTGCCCGCGCGCAGCTCGATTATGCCGATCCGGTGAAGCTTGCCGCGGCCATGATCGCCGACAAGGTTAGCTTTCTTATCAATGCCGCAGGATACACCGGCAAGCCGAATGTCGATGCTTGCGAAAAGGACAAAACCAATTGCCTCTTCGGCAATGCCGTGTTGCCGGGGCGTATTGCGGAAGCCTGCGCCGCCGCTGGCGTGCCGTGGGGTCATGTTTCTTCCGGTTGCATCTACACCGGTGCTCGACCGGATGGCTCGGGTTTTACCGAAGAGGACGCTCCCAACTTCACTTTTCGCCAGAACAATTGCTCATTCTACTCCGGCACCAAGGCCCTCGGCGAAGAGATTCTCGCACAAGTGCCCGATGTCTTCATCTGGCGGCTGCGCATCCCTTTCGACTCCCGCAACACGCCGCGCAACTACCTCACCAAATTGATGAGCTACGAAACGCTGCTGGATGCGACCAACAGCATCTCGCAGCTTCATGAGTTTGTGGCCGCATGCTTCGCTTGCTGGGAAAAGCGCGTGCCATTCGGCATTTACAATGTCACCAACCCCGGCCAAGTCACCACTCGGGAAGTCGTCGGGATGATCCAAGAAAGCGGCGTTTGCAAAAAGGAATACCGGTATTTCAACGATGAGGCCGACTTCATGAAGCGCGCTGCACTCACTCCTCGCAGCAACTGCGTGATGAGTTCCGCCAAACTTGCCGCAGCGGGGATCGTCATGACTCCCGTCCGCGAAGCAATCCATCAAGCGCTCGCCCAATGGCAAAATTCATGATGTTTGCATAATGCCATTGATTCTGCAGTCACATCGCTCACTTCCATCGCACCCATGAAAATCCTTGTCACCGGCGGGGCCGGCTTCATCGGCTCCAATCTTGTGAGGCTGCTGGTTCATGAACACGGCCACGAGGTGATCAATGTCGATGCGCTCACCTACGCTGGCAATCTCGAGTCATTGGCCGATCTCGAAGACAACCCGCGGCATCATTTCGTCCAGGCCGACATCTGCGATGCGGCGGCGATGGCGGCGCTCTTTGCCAAACATCAACCCGATGGGGTCATGCACCTTGCCGCCGAAAGCCATGTCGATCGCTCAATCGATGGACCGGCCGCATTCATCCAGACGAACATCGTCGGCAC
>JBKDYW010000229.1:0-3552 GCA_046308575.1 Verrucomicrobiota bacterium | reverse complement strand
ACGAAGCGCAATTCGATTTTCCTTCCGAGGGCTGCCGCCGCCTTGCCGAGGCTGGTGACGGTGAGAGAAGGATTTGTGGGATCGAGGATGCGATCCAGTGACGCTCTGCTGGTTTTCATGCGGGCCGCAAGTTGTGTTTTGGTAACTTGCTCCTGTTCGAGGATTTGCTGAAGTTCGAGTGCTACGACGCGTTTGAGAGCGAGCACTTCAACTTCGGGCCGGATTCCTTCCTTTGTGAGGAAGTCGGTGAAGTCGCTGCCAGAGTGGATGTTTTTGCGTGTTTTGTTTTTCATGATGCTTGTTGTTTCATGAAGCTAGCCTGCCGTTTGCGGGCAAGGTCCAGTTCCTGTTTTGGCGCTGTCCGTGATTTTTTGATGATGCCATGAAGAAGGATGATTTGCTCGTCGACCACGATGAAGAATGTTCTCGCGATGCGTGCCCCAAGTGAGGAACGCACTTCCCACAAGCCGCCGCCCAAGGAATCCACCAATGGCTTTCCCACGGGCCATTTCCACTGAACGGCAAGGATATCCGCTCCGATGGTCTTTTTGTCGTGCAACGGTAGATCGCTCAGCCATTCACGGACCGGTTCGTTTCCTACTTCCGTCCTGTAAAAGATCGTTTTCAGTGGTCTGGGCGCTGAAGAAGCCACGAACGAAATGTACCTATTATGGTACGCGAGTCAATCGGGATTCATGCAAGTTTTTGAAAATGACCGGACGAAGAGAGGGGGCGGTTTGTGCCAATCATGGGCCAAAAAAGCCGCACCAGTTTCCCGATGCGGCTTTGGTTTGAGTTGTGGCGGCGATCATTGGCCGCCGCGTGAATGAAGAAGTGGAAGAGCGGCGACCGGTGATCGCCGCTACGACCTTGAAGACATGAGCGGGCCACCCGCCCATTCCTGTAAAGACAAACTATTTCCCAGACAAATTGAATGGTATCCTTGCTACAGCCACCTGAGTTCTTCTTGCCGCTCACGATAAACTACGCCTAAGATTCTTGCATTCGTCATTAACGTGTATGAACCGACGACAGCCATAACCAGATGCCCAATGATGATGTGCCCAGAGAAGATGTCCTCTACGAAAGCCCTGACAAAATAGAGCGCCAAAAGCAAGATTACGCCAACCCAGTAAATCCATCCTCCACGAAAGATTGCGGGAAACACGATATGCGGGCTCAAAGCGCCAGTGTACCCAAGAATCACAACGGCAAGAATGGCCATCGGAAAATAAATCACACCAAGACCCAAAAGGCCGTATGCAATGATTGCGTTGGCCGACTCGTCGCTTGCCCAAATGACATATCCAACGTAGGGGGAGAAAGAAACTACTGCCACCACAAGTGTCTGCAGCATCGGCCAAATGATGTCCTCAAAAATGTTGGATGTGTCAGGGAATTCCGGAGCCTCTTTGCCTCCCGTCGCAGTGGATTGAATCAGTTGATAGTAGATGGCACAGAAATACCCACTTAGAAGCAGAGTGGCTATCGCTCCAATGAGAGGAGCCAATCCGGCGAGATCGGCGATGACCGATAATATCACGCAGGTGATCAGGACGTATTTGCCGCTGCCTCTCCAAGCGAATGTCAGGATGTCTTTGAGGATATTCATTCTTTGACAACAATTTTATTCGTAGCAGGTCACATCTTGATATCGCGTTCCTGTCAAGTGAACTTGTGCTCAAATTATTCACTGATTCCAAGGATTTTTCATTAGTCGTGTGGATATTACCCGCCTCAGGCCGGCTTGGCGGGGGCGGCGTGTGCAGGATTATCTAATACCATTTCCCAGACAAATTGTACGATTGCTTCACGGGCAGGGAGCTTTGCCCCTAAAGGTTCGTTGGATGAAATGCCAATGATGGCTGCGTTATTCTTGGGTCTTGCCTCTTCAAGTCTTGTTTCTTTACCGCACGAAAAAAGCCGCACCGGTTTCCCGATGCGGCTTTGGGTTGAAGGGCTTGGCGGTTGGAAACCGCCGCCACGGATTACTTCTTCTTGGCCTTTTTGGCTGGCTTCTTCGCAGGCGCGGCTTTCTCGTCCTCGATCGCGGCTTGGGCGGCGGCGAGGCGGGCGACCGGCACGCGGTAGGGCGAGCAGGACACATAGTTGAGGCCGAGCTTGTGGCAGAACTTCACCGAGTCCGGATCACCACCATGTTCGCCGCAGATGCCGAGCTTGATGTTCGGGCGGGTCTTGCGGCCTTTGGCGACGGCGATCTCCATGAGTTGGCCAACGCCGGTGCTGTCGAGCGTGGCGAAGGGGTTCTTCTTGAAGACTTCCGCCTCGGTGTAGGGCATGAGGAAGGCGCCCATGTCGTCGCGGCTGATGCCGAGAGCGGTCTGGGTGAGGTCGTTGGTGCCGAAGCTGAAGAACTCGGCGCCCTTAGCGATCTCGTCGGCGGTGAGCGCGCCGCGCGGGACTTCGATCATGGTGCCGACCTGATAGTCGAACTTCACCTTTTTCTCGGTCATCACTTCCTTGGCTACGCGGTGGACGATTTCCGCCTGGAGGTCGAATTCCTTTTGGAAGCCGACGAGCGGGATCATCACCTCGGGTTTCACCGGGATCTTTTTCTTCGCGACATTGGCGGCAGCTTCAAAGACCGCGCGGGCCTGCATCTCGGTGATCTCGGGATAAGCGATGCCGAGGCGGCAGCCGCGGTGGCCGAGCATCGGGTTGAACTCGTGGAGTTCGGCGACGCGTTGGATGATCTTCTCGACGCTGATGCCGATTTTCTTCGAGAGGTCGAGTTGTTGCTCCTTGGTGTGGGGCAGGAACTCGTGAAGCGGCGGGTCGAGGAGACGGATGGTGGCGGGGAAACCTTTGAGGGTTTTGAAGATGCCGGTGAAGTCCTCGCGCTGGTAGGGGAGGAGTTTGGCGAGAGCGGCACGGCGTGCCTTCTCGGTGGTGGCGAGGATCATCTCGCGCATCGCGTCGATGCGGTCACCCTCGAAGAACATGTGTTCGGTGCGGGTGAGGCCGATGCCGGTGGCGCCGAAGGCCATCGCGATGCGGGTTTGCTCGGGCGTGTCGGCATTGGTGCGGACGCCGAGCTTGGTGACCTTCGAGCACCACTCCATGAGTTGGAGGAAGCTCTTGAACTTCTCGGTCTTGCGGGCGGCCTTGTCGTTGCTGACGATGCCGGTGATGATTTCTGAGGGAGCGGTCTTGAGCTGGCCGCCGTAGACCGTGCCGGAGGTGCCGTCGATGGAAAGGTAGTCACCTTCCTTGAACTTCTGGCCGGACGCGGTGACGGTGAGTTTCTCGTAATCGATCTCGACGGCCGAGGCGCCGCAGACGCAGACCTTGCCCATTTGGCGGGCAACGAGCGCGGCGTGCGACGAGACACCACCCTTGGCGGTGAGGATGCCCTCGGCAGCGATCATGCCGCGAAGGTCTTCCGGGCTTGTTTCGTTGCGGACGAGCAGGACCTTTTCACCTTTCGCTTCGGCGGCTGCCGCGCGATCGGCGTTGAGGTAAATTTTGCCGGAGGCGGCACCTGGGCCGGCGGGAAGACCGGTGGCGATGGCCTTGGCTTTCTTCACATCG
>JBKDYW010000228.1:0-2469 GCA_046308575.1 Verrucomicrobiota bacterium | reverse complement strand
GATGGTTCATTCGGCTCTGCCTGTTTTGGAGATCAAGGTGCGCAACGAAAATTTCGTCGAGAACTCGATCGACAAGCTCAGCAACAAGGCGGATCCGGACTTTTATACGCTCAACCTTGCGGAGTTGAATTCGATCGACCTCGATCGGATGGAGAAGGCGGTGAAGCGTTTGATGGAGTCATCGCCGAAGATCCTGCGCACCGACATCACCCAAAGGCTCATTGAGTTGCTGGCAGTGGATGAGGTTGAGTTCAAGGGTGACATTTGCTCCGCGCTGGCTGTTTGGTCGGAGTCGCCCGGGCCTGCGGGCGTGGCGGCTTTGAAGGAGGCAAACAAGCTGGTGGCCAAGGACCTTGAGGTACCGAAGGAAATCATCGCCTTGGCGGTCAAGGAAGGCATCACGGATGTTGCTGAAGTTTTGGACAAGTTGTGGCAGAAAAACCCGACCACTTGGGAATCCCTTTATGCCGATGTCGGTCCGACTGCCGAGCGGGGTTTGCTGGCGCATGTCGCGATCAATGATGAAGGTCGTCGTCGTTCTTTGGTGCGCATTCTTGGCAAGGTTGGTGGAAACGAAAGCCTGCGGGCGCTTGAGTCGATGAAGCTCACAGCGACCGAGCCTGAGCTCAAGATCCTAATCGACAACTCGTTGGAGGCGATTCGTTCGCGGATTGCGCAGTGAGTTCGCGCGCCCCGCTGTGGCGCATCCGTTCTTGCGATTGGTGCGATCACCGTTAGGATACCGGCCTATCAATTATGTTCAGCGCCAAGCAGTTATCCACCGAACAAGTCGCTTCGCTTCACCAATGGGCCGCGGAGGGGGCGTCGATGTACGACCTCCAGCGCCGCGTGAAGGAGGAATTCGGCATTTCGCTCACTTACATGGACACAAGGTTTCTAGTGCTGGATCTCGGCATCAACCTTATCGAAGCAGTGGTCGAAGAGCCGAAGCTTGAGGAAAAACCCGCGCCGACGCCGACCGGTAAGGTGAGTGTGACGATGGACACGCTCGCGCTGCCCGGGGCATTGGTCAGCGGCAAGGTCGAGTTCTCGGATGGTGAGACTGCGATCTGGATGCTCGATCAATCGGGTCGCCCGGGGCTTGATCCGGACACTGCGGGCTATCGTCCGTCGCAACCGGACATCGTGGAGTTCCAAAAGCAACTCCGCACGCTGCTTGAGAGCAGCGGGAAGTATTGATCTTTTTTGCTGTTCCAACAAACCCACAGACACATCGTCGCGGCTGCGGCTTTGTCCCATGAGCATGCATCTTGAGCGACTGATTGTTTCGCCGGGTCCGTTGTCGGTGGCCTTGTGCTTGTCGTTGCTTGTGGCATGCAAGCCAGAGCAGCGTGCGGCGGAAAAAAATGCTGGCCATGAGGGTGCGGTGCATCGTGAAAGCGCCGAGCTGCCTTTGCGGCAAAGTTTGGCCGAGGCGCGGATTGCCTTGGCGCAGCAGAAACGGGATGCGGGCGCGGCGGATCACGCCTTGCTGCATGCGATTTCGGCGTTGGAGGCCGATCCCGACTCTACCAAGGCGCGTGACCTGGTGGCGGAAATTTTTGCGGGTCATGCCTGGGCGATGCATGAGGTGCGGATCCATATCGGCAGCAAGGTCGATCACCTGATTTATCGTGAACCCGATAGCCTGTGGGTTGCGTCATCGAACGAATGGAACACGGTCTCGAGGTGGAGTCCCGAAACGCTCACGGTCGAGGCGGTTCTTTTTCCGCTGAAAGGTGGCGCGGTGCGCAGCATGATTATTGATCCGAGCGGGCAGTGGATGGTCGTCGAGAGGCATGGCCGCGCGCTGTTGTGTGATGCGCGATCGCTCAAGCCCATTCGCGACATTGGTGTTCTTCCCGAGGGCATGACGCCATCGTCGGCGATTGCGTTTTCTTCGGACGGATTGCTGATGGCGCATCCGGCACTTGATGCGACCGATGCGCGGAAACTGGTGTGGCATTTGCGCGATGCGAAATCCGGCGAGATCATTCGGAGTTCGGAGCCCTTTACTGAATCTTCGCGACGACCGCTGGCCGCATTTCTCGATCGCAAGGAATGCAAGGTCATGCATTCCGATGGTTCGTTGTGGGTGATGCCGGTGTCGCCGCTGCAGCCGTGCCGCTGGGAAGATGCGAAGAAGCCGCTTGATTTGAAGTATGCCAGTTATGCGCCTGATGGTCAGTCGGCGCATGTGTGGACGCAGAAAAGCCCGCATGATGAAGCGCATGTGATGGTGATGCCATCCGGTGCCGCGCTTGAGGAATCTGCGGAGCTTTTAAAACAGCATCCGTGGAGCTTGCAGCCATCGGTTTGGAGCGGGCTTTACCGTGGTTTTTTGCGGGCGCCGCGCGTTGATGGCGATTGCATGTGGTTGGGAAATGAAAATGCGGCACCGATTCGTAGTGAGGCACGCATCAGCGCGGCGCACCAATCGTCCAATCATGTCTTGGTTGCCAACGAGCG
>JBKDYW010000227.1:0-4021 GCA_046308575.1 Verrucomicrobiota bacterium | reverse complement strand
AAACGATCGTTTAGAAAACGAATAAATCGACATAAGGAAAAGCACACCACGCTACTACTCCACTAAGGAAGCAAGAATGATCCCTAGCATCGAACCAAAGGAAAAGCGGACCCCCTTCGCACCATAGTCAGCCGTCCTCGCTTTATGATGTACGGCAAATTCAAAGTTCTAAGGAATAATTTGGAGCGGAAAAAATGAGGCTCACTCAGGCTGCGAATTTGTGAAGTGGTCCTCCCTAATGGAGCCACCGGATCGTTGAAACTTTAGCTAGTTTGAGAGGGTCAAATAACAAACACAAATCAGACCTACGAAACGAAAGAGAAGACGCCTCACCGCGTCGGCTGAAAGTGCATGGAATCGCGGCCGATTTGCCAGCCGAGGCCGATCCAGCCTTCGCGGGCAAATTCCTCCATCACCTCGATCGGCATGGTGGCGGCGACAGGCCATGATGTCTTGAGACCGTTGAGATCGGGGTCCAGGTCGATGGCGGCTCCCCACGAGTGCTTTGATGTCTTATTTTACGGAGTTTTGCTTGCGTGTGGAGCGCGGAGGTTCAAGTTTGGGGCATGACCGACGACCGAATGACGCCCACACCCGTGAGGTTTCCTGCAGACTTAACTGCACGTGTGGATGCCATTTCCAAATCCATGGCACTGTCGCATGCGGCGGTGATGCGTTTGGCGATCAACCAATGGTTTGAGGCTGGGGGCGATAAGACTGGACCTTTCGCCCTCGCTAAAAAGAGCGCCAAGAAAGAGGTTAAAAAAAACCGTAATTTTTGACGTGGCCTACTGAGCCCGGCTTCACCCGTTGAAGCTCTGATTGGCTTTTCCGTCATCGACGATGTCTCCAATCCGGTTGGTGGTATCCTTGATGATTGAAGCGACGGCAATGATCACGATGCCGAGCTTGGGATCATTCCTAACATTCATTCCTACCTGAGCTGCTGAGCAACTTGGCGGAAGGGGATTTGTGAAGCATCTGGTGTCGGCGCCGACTCGAAAGCTCTTTAACCTTCAGCATGATTTTCTGGTTTTCCGTGTGCAGGGGCATCTACCGGGGATCGTAAAGAACCAGCATCCGACATTTCGAGGCTGCCGAAAATGTCGAAGACTTAGGTGAGCCGGCAAAAAAAATCAAAAAAATCGAAGGTGTCCCAATAAATGTCCCACCCCCTGTGTTTGAATTGAGGGACTTGGAACCCCCATCCCTCCTCAATTCATGGAAAAACTAGCACCAAACGATCGCGTTGTCGCCGTCAACATCGACCTCTCCTGGCCGGTCCACCCCGGCAGCAATTATCAGCCCCAGCTTGTTTCCTTTCCCGATGGCCCGCTTCGCCGCGACCGGGTCTACCATGTCCACCGCGTCCTCAATCAGGCAAGCGGCTCCCAGGCGGTCTACATCACCGGCATGCGCGTGTTCCTCGGTGAAGATGAGATCCCCTGGGACGGTTCTCGCTTTCGCAAGGTCGATTGTCTCAAGGGTCATGTCCCGGTGGAACGCCGCAAGAAACAACCATCCTCCAAACGGCAGGACAACCCGCGTTGAGCCATGTCCAGCGAGCCCATAAGGTACGCGGTCACCAGAGCACCTCTTGCAGTTTCGTCAGAGATCTGGCGGCTCTGGCTCCTATGCTATGCGGCTCTCGATGGTATGAGAGGAGGCGGGGCGGGTTTTGATCCAGTGGGCTGGAAGGAGTTCTTCGAGCTGCCCGGAGTGCGGGTTGTGCATCAGTTTTTCAAACACCCACTCGAAGTAGGCGAAGGGATCTGCCCCGTGGCGGCGGACTTGCTCGACGAAGGTGTAGAGGACCGCGCTGCGCCAACCGGTGTGTTCGCCGCCGATGAACATCCAGTTCTTGTGCCCAAGTTTGGTGGGGCGGATGGCATTTTCGGTGAGGTTGTTGTCGAACTCGATCTGTCCGTTGAGGAAACACGGCTCGAGGTGTGGCCATTGGCTGATGGCATACATGAGCGCTTGTCCCATCTTGCTGCGCGGCGTGATCCCGCCAAATCGATTGAGCCTGCCAAACAGCACGCCTAACCGTTTGTATATTTGTCGCGTTTCGAGCCAGCGCGCTTTGAGTCGATCAAGCGGCAATGCGTTCGTCTCACGCAAGCGTTTCTCGATCTGATAAATGCTACCAATGAGCAATAGGATGCGCGCGGCAATGCGCGGGTGTTCGTTGCGCGATTCCTTGAACTTGCGGCTGATGTGAGCGAGGCAGGACACGGGCGTGATGGCCAAATCCGCGTGGCGTTCGATGAACGTGCGGTAGGCGCGTAGGCCATCGCTTTGAAGGTGTCCGGCAAACGACGGTTCTCCATTTTTGCCAATCAAGATATGATCCAAGCAATGGTTGGCCCGGCTTTTGTGCCAATCGAATAGCACTCCGTGTTCGTCATGATGATAAACCCAGAAGAAGCCCAGCGCGGTCTTGCCCGTGCCAGGCTCAAGACATCGAATCGGAGTTTCGTCGACCTTGAGGTAATCGGAATTTCGAAAGCGTGCGGCGAGGATTTGATGAAGCGGCAGCAGCATGTCGGCAAGGTGGTCGTGCCAGGAACACATGAGGTTGCGGGTCAGCTCGATGCCGTGGGTGGCTTTGAGTTTCCATTGCTCGCGGTAAAACGGGCTATGATAGCAAAACTTCTGGGTGAGCAGGTAAGCTCCAAGCGACGGGGTGAGGACGGATCCGGGAAGTAGGCAGGGTTCAAGCGGTGCTGTGACAGGCACCGCATCCACTTCGTTTCTGCGCACATGGGTGAGGCGCTTGATGATTTCGAGGGTGAAGGCGGTGGGCCTGACGTGAAGGCGCTCGCTGGTTTCCTCGCCGATGAGGCGGAACTCTTCGGGTGCGGCGAGCACCTCTGGATGAACGATCTCGCGCACGATGGTCGGCAGGCTCTTGAGCGAGTCACTGAGCTTGTTGGTGCGCCGCGCGCGGGGCTTGGGTTCAGCCGCCGGTCCTTGGTCTTCGGGAGCGGCGGCGACGGGCTTTTTTGCCTCTTCGTTCAAGAACAGCATGAGCAGCTGGTTGTGATCGAGCTTCTCGCTCTTGGCGCCGTAAAGCTTCTTGAGCAACTCGGCGACGATGCCTTTTTGAATGGCGAGTTCGGCTTCGAGCGAAGCGACTTTCGCGGTGAGTTCTTCGATGAGTTGTTCGGGCGTCTTGATGGATGGATATATAGCAAAAGGCATGCCATTTTCCAGCGGAATTACGATATTTATCGTAGTTCGTACCAAGGTCTTTGCAGGCCGTCGCGCAGATCGATGCCGTCGGTGAGCATGGCCAGCGCGGTGGGCTTGAGCACGAGTTTGCGGCGGTCGCCTTCGATGTCTTTGGGCCAACTGAAGGTGCCTTTTTCAAGGCGCTTTGCCACCAGCCAGTAGCCGGTGCCGTCGAAGTAGAGGATCTTGATGAGTCTGCGCGACTTGTTGGTGAAGAGGAAGGCGGCGCCGCTGAGCGGATCGAGGCCCAGATGATTGCGGGCGAGCGCGGCGAGGGTGTTGAAGCTTTTGCGCATGTCGCAGGGTTCGAGTGCGACATAGACCTTGAGGTTGCCGTTGAAGGTGAGCATGGCAGTGGCTTCAGGCAAGTTGACGCAGAAGGGCGGCGAGCAGGCGGATTTGATCGGCGTCCGCAGCACGGGCCAAAGCCCCGCCTGGCAACTGAACTTCCAAGGCGCACGCGCCGGTTTGCTCCGATACTTCGGCAACGAGGAAGGCTGGCGTGTTCTTCCGTGAGGGTTTGGCCTTGCCACATCCGCGCGCGGCAACCCATGCAGCGAGAGTGGAATACTTGATGCCGCACTGCCGGGCAAAATCTGGAGCACTGAGGCTGCTGGATTCAAAGGCTGCAACGACTTCCTGTTTGTACTGCGAGGTGTAGCGGACACGGCCGCAGTGGTCGGACTTGATGATGACGCCTGCTGTCTGATCGGTGTTGGTTGACATAGGCCACCACCCTACATCGAAACGAGCGACGCAGGATAGAGGGGTTCTGTTGAGCGCTTAC
>JBKDYW010000226.1:0-6575 GCA_046308575.1 Verrucomicrobiota bacterium | reverse complement strand
CGCAGAAGAATCCGCCCAAGAAAAGCTCCAAGACGCCCGCAAGCGCAACCTCGACCTCGCGATCTCGCATATCCAAAAGGAATTCGGAGAAGCGGCCATCATGCGCCTCGGTGATGAAAGCCGCAGCGATGTGGATGTGATCCCGACCGGCAACCTGCTCATCGACCGCGCGCTCGGCGTGGGCGGCTTCCCCCGCGGCCGGATCGTCGAAGTCTTCGGTCCGGAATCATCCGGCAAAACCACCCTCACCCTCACCGCCATCGCCCAGGCTCAGAAACGCGGTGGCCTTGCGGCGTTCATCGATGTCGAGCACGCGCTCGATCCGCAATACGCCCGCAAACTCGGCGTGAACCTCGATGACCTGCTCGTTTCCCAGCCTTCTTCCGGCGAGGAAGCCCTCCAGATTTGCGAGGCGCTCGTGCGCTCGAATGCGATCGATGTGGTCGTGCTCGATTCGGTCGCTGCGTTGGTTACCAAGCAGGAGCTCGATGGGGAAATCGGCGATTCGACCGTCGGCGCCCAAGCCCGCCTGATGAGTGCCGCGATGCGCAAACTTACGGCGCTGATTTCCAAAGCCAACACGGTCTGCATCTTCACCAATCAGATCCGTGAAAAAATCGGCGTGATGTTTGGCAACCCGGAAACCACTCCCGGCGGCCGCGCGCTCAAGTTCTTTGCCTCGGTGCGTGTCGACATCCGCCGCATCGGCCAGATCAAGGCCACCGATGGCACCGTCACCGGCAACCGCACCAAGATCAAGGTCGTGAAAAACAAGGTTGCGCCGCCCTTCACCGAAGCGGAGTTCGACATCATGTACAACGAGGGCATCTCCTCGACCGGTTCGCTGCTCGACCTCGCACTCGAGCTCGAGATCGTCCAGAAGCGCGGCTCATGGTTCTCTTACAACGGCAATCAACTGGCCCAGGGTCGCGATGCCGCCAAGGAGCTTCTCAAGGGGGATCCTGCGCTCTACGAAGACATCGCCACCAAGGTCAACGAGGCCCTCGAATCGAAAAAGAAGAAGTGATTTTATAACGGTAGAGCGACGCAGCCCGCGGCTCTGATGCCATTGGGCAGGGACCTTTCTCCGAAAGGTCCGGCTGTTGCATGGTCGCAGAAGATGCTTCTTCATAGGCGCGTGGGCATCCTGCCCGCCATGCCTGTGTAGATCTGGTGTGTCGGTGCTGCGAGGCTGCGTCGCCCTACCAGGATTGCCTTGGAGCGGGGCGCTCCAAGGACCGGACGGCCGGGATCAGGATGACTCATTTGCGATGAAGCGGCCGCTTTTCAAGGCAGGGACCTTTGTCGCAAAGGTACTGCGAATGCGTGGTCGCGGAAGATGATGCTTCAAGGGACCACGCACATATTTATTGCATCTGCGGCGATCTTGTCGGCGCAGGCGCGCCGCTTAACCCTAGCGAACCTCGATGGCGAATTGGGCTTTGTTGCCCTTGTCCTTCTCGGGGTCGGCGCTCCAAGTAAGGGTGTATCCATTCCAGAGCGGCTCGCTGTTCGGGTTGGAGAGTTTGAAGGATGAATTGGTCGCGGCGGTTAGTATGATTTTTTTGCCGCCGAAATCAGCGCAATCGACTTCCGCACTGGCGATGCCGGGGCCGCTGACTTTTTCCGAGCTGCCGTCGACATTGGATTCAAAGGTTTGCTTCACTTTTTTGCCATCCGTCCACTTGAGAGTGATCTTGTCGTCTTCAAGCTTCTTCTGGAATTTCTCACGCTGTTCGTCCGACATTTCGTTTTTGGCTTGGAGCTGATACAAGGTCGGGAAGGTAGTCCTGATTGTGAAACGCAGCGGATTTTTGACGGCGGGGCCGGGTTGAATGATTTTTCCGCCCATGTAAATGGTGCCTTGTCGGTCTTCGATGGTAATTTCGAAAGTGGTGTCGCCGGTGGCTTTTCCGCGAATGGTGGTTTTACGAAGCTCCGCAGTGGCGGGATCACTGGATTCGAGAGAGCTTTGAATGATTTCGCGTGTGGCTTGGGTGCCATCGGGCATCATTTCTACGATGCGCGGCGCGATTTGGATGACTGCGTAGGCAGGGATCTTTTTCTTCCGGCTTCCTTCGGGATACAGTTTGATGCTGCCTCCGGTTTCGACATAAAAAGTGTATTTGCTGTTGGCTGAAACGGCGAAGCGGCCGAGCCATTCCTTGACGGTGAGCGTGGGCAGCTCGGCCATGGCCGATTGGGTGCCGGCACAGGCGCAGAGGATGGAAGCGGCGACGGTGAGAAAACGATGCTTGGACATGGGCCTCAAACAAGCACAGCTAGGGCGTGGAGGCGAGCGAAAAAGCCGGGCGCGGATGCGGGTGATCGGCTCAAAGATAAGCCGTGAGTTCGTCGACCGTGTGCTGGTCGAGCCTGCCTGCCAGCGCGGTGACGAGTGCGATCAAGTGCAGGTGGTCGTTGATGTCGATGATCGCGTTGTGCGAGTGGATGTAGCGGGCGGGGACTCCGAGCACGATGCTGGGAATGCCGCTATTGGCTTGGTGGAAGGATCCGGCATCGGTGCCGCCGCTGCGGCGGACGGTGATTTGGTGGGGGATGCCTTCGGCGCGTGCGGTGTCGATGGCGAGGCGGGCGAGGCGTGGATTGGTGATGGCGGTCGGGTCGTAGAGCCGGATTTGCACACCGCCGCCGAGCCGCCCTTGGCAATCGGCGCGAGGAAAACCTGGGCCGTCATCGGCGGGTGGGCCTTCGAGGATGATGGCCACATCGGGTTTGGCAAAAACCGCTGCGGCTTTTGCTCCGCGCAGGCCGACTTCTTCCTGCACCGTGCCGCAGAGCACGAGGTTGTTGGGGTGATCTGTGGCGGCGAGGATTTGGCCAGCCTGGATCACAGCCGCCATGCCTACGCGGTTATCGAAGGCCTTGGCCATGAAGTGATCTTCGCGTGAAAGCGCGGTGAATGCCGAGCAGGGAGCGATCGGGTCGCCGAGCGAAATTCCGAATTCGTCGATCGCCTGCAGTCGGGATTCAGCGCCGACATCGATGAACAATTGCTCGATCGTCTGGACTTGGCGGCGTTGTGCTTCGGGCAGGAAATGTGGTGGTCGTGAGGCGACGACCCCGAGGATTTTTTCTCCCGCGCGGGTGAGGATTTCGACGCGCTGTCCAAGCAGGTTGTGTTCCCACCATCCGCCAAGTGCGACGAATTGGATGAAGCCCTCGTGCGTGATGTTCTGCACGAGAAAGCCAATTTCATCCATGTGTCCGGCAATCAGTACGCGCGGTCCTTCGCCGGCGAGATCGCAGAACACCGAGCCCATGCGATCGGTGAAGAGATCGCCGCTGTCGCTAAGTTCATCGACGAAGATCGCGCGCACTTCGTCTTCGTGACCTGGCACCGAATGGGCTTCGGTGAGCTCTCGCAGCAATGAAACCGCTTTTGTTTTCATGCCGCCAGAATGGAGCCGATGCCCTTGCTTTCCAAGTGCCAAGTTTGCGTGAGGTCGGTAGTGTTGGCTCGGGAAGGCCTATCGCCCATCAAGCCTCCGCGTACTTCGCATGCCATTCGGCATAGACCTTCGGCGAAATTTCCGAGGGCTTGATTTCCGATCGTCCGCCCCAGAACACATTCGTGTAGGAAACCGGTATGCCGATGGCGGCGAGGTGGCGATCGATGGCGGCCTTGTGTTCGAGCACGCGGTCTTTTTCCGTGCCGTGCACGACGCCCATGATGTTGACATTGCCGAATTGGGGTCCGCCTTCGCGCCAGTAGCAATGGGTCATGCAAAAATGGCGACCTACTTCCGCGCCGCCTTCGATTTCGCGGCCTTTCGGCACGGCCCAATGAAAGAGGCCGTTGAAGCGGGTGACGCGCTGGCCAGTGGCGGAGGGTTTGACATGTTCGAGAAAGGTCGAGAAACGGCCGATGACTTTTTTCGAGTTCAGTGTTTCGGCAACTTCGCAGAAACGCTCGAGTGAAACACCGGCGATTTGCGCGCGCTTGCCCCAAGGGTTGGCGGTGATTTCGTCTGCGGCGAGTTCTTCCTTCAACGCGAGCAGCACGGCCCATTCCTCCGGCGTGAGATCGACCGTGGCGGTGGTCATCATTTTCGCAGGTTCATCGGACTTGTCACCAGGCTCGAGGGTCTTGCGACGAGTGTGGCCTACGCCGAGAGCGAAGACGCCGTTGGCAGGCATGAGCAAATATTCGGTCGCACCAGTAAGTCGCAACAAAGTGGTCGCATGGTGGTCGAGCGATTGGCCAACAGGAACCTTGAGGGTCGTCCAAAGTCGATAGCCGGAACCGGAGACTTCGGTGTCGGTCGAGCGGATCACGACATGACCCGAAAACGGATCCTCTTTGGCCATGAAGTCGAAGGCCTCGTTGAGTTTTTCCTCCGGCACTTTCCATGCCACAAGCGCGCCGTGTGCGAGTTTGGTCGAGAGCAGGGTCTGGCGCACGCGGCGGATCACGCCGGCCTTGAGCATCGCACTAATGCGCTCCAGCACGGTGTCGAGCGGCACACCGGATTTTTCGGCGATCACATGAAATGGCTCACGCTGAAATCCGGCGATGAGATCTTCCGAAATCGCGAGGATGGCGGCGTTGACCGGATCGTTGTGTTCGACGGGGATCGTGGAGCTCATGGGTGAAAATTGTTTGTTGAAAATGAGTGCGTTTGTTGGGGCTATTGTGCGGGTTATTTGGCCGAATGGAAATCATTTGTCTGCAGTTTTGCGGGGCTGTGAACGATTTTGGCAGATGTGGCGGATTTTTCGCGCATACGGATTTCTGTAAGCGTGCGCGTACGCACTGATGAGAGTGACGCATGAGTTGACTCACTTACGCGCAATAGGCATGTCATGAATTTTCACATGAAAAAAATCCGCCGTGCATTCATGTGGCATGACGCTTACGGGAATAATTTTTCAAATCGGTTGATGGCATATCGATGCGTGTTAACCGTGTTGGCATGATCTCCCCCCGCGACCGAACAAGCATTGTGGCGGCTCCACCATTGCAAAGGTTGATCCATGACGATGGTGAATTGCTCCTACATCGTGATGGGATGAAAGCGCAGGTTGGATCGGATCCCATTGCACGGCAGCGCATGTGAATCAGAGAATTGTTTTTGTCAGATTCATGTACGCTTCGCCCATCGTTTCCGTGATCATCGCGGCGTATAACGCGCAACGATGGATCGGCCTGTCGGTTGCTTCGGCGCAAAGCCAAACCTTGCGGGAGATTGAGATCATCGTGGTGGATGACGGATCGACCGATGGCACCTCGGAGGTGGTGGCGGGCATGGCTGAAAGTGATCCGCGAATTCGCCTGATCCGGCAAGCCAATGCCGGTGTCGGCGCGGCTCGCAACACGGGAATCCGTTTCGCGCGCGGCAGATACATCGCGCCTCTCGATGCGGATGATGTTTGGGGCGAGCGAAAACTTGAGAGGCAAGTGCAACGCATGGAAGAGCGCGGCGAGCGGACGGCACTGGTTTATTGTTGGCATCAATGGATCGACGAAGAAGGAGCTGAGCTTGGCTACAAATCCAACTCCATCATTGAAGGTGATGCGAGATCGGCGATCATCCTGAGAAATTTCATCGGCAATGCGAGTGTGCCGCTGTTTCGCGTGAATGCGATTGATCGGGATGGAGCCTACCTCACCCGCGATGAGCAGGATGGCGGCCAAGGGTGTGAGGATTGGGATTTATCGATCCGCATTGCGGAACGCTGGGAGGTGGGACTCGTGGACGAAGTTTTAGTAGGCTATCGTCAAAGCAACGCGTGCATGAGTTCGCAAGTGCCGTCGATGGCCAGATCGTATCAAGTGGTCATGGATCAGGCCCGCTCACGCAACATGGATCTGCCGATCACGCTGTTTCGATGGGCGGAGGGGCATTTTCAAAGTTACCTTGTTTCCAAAAGTTACGACGGATGCGACTACCGTTCGTGCATCAACGCCGCCATCCGCGCGTTGTTGTCGGACCCGTTGCTGATCCTGAACCAGCGCCTGCATGAATTGACTCTCAAGAGCCTCATATGGCTGGCCACGGGCAAACGTCGATCGCTGCCCCACCGCACATCGACAGGTTCGGCAGCCACCGAGAACGACCCTGCCCGTGCATCCAGAATTTCGCTGCACGAAAAAATACAGCAGAAAAGGTGGGCAGCGGTCGTTGGTTCCTAAAGCCACAAATTCACGCCTATCGAAATTTTTAACATCATGCATCAACCGATCAAAGTTGCCGACCTTGAGATATCCGAGCCGATTTCTGACATCAGCGGACTTGTCGGCTACGCGTTTCTTCAACTCATCGTGCGATGGCGTGGTCAGCCGATCGATGCCATTACCATTCCCGCAAGAGGGGATCTTTGTCCGGCTTCAGAAATTGTGGCGGCGCTCATGGATCAATGCGTTACGGGGCTGATTCACCATCTTTTGCATTTGGCCTTGGAGAATCCGGTTTCGAAAACTGAATGGAATGTGGAAAACATGGCGAAGCTTCAACAGCCGCCTTTGTCTTCCTTACCAAGCATCTCGGTTGCCGTTTGCACGCGAGACCGGCCGGAGCATCTCGCGATTTGTCTCAATGCACTTCGAAAAC
>JBKDYW010000225.1:0-2302 GCA_046308575.1 Verrucomicrobiota bacterium | reverse complement strand
CGTTTGGCATTCGTAAAGCCCGAGTGCGGCGAGTCGCCTGCGCAAAACCATGTCGGCATCGTAAGCGGCATCGATTGCGCTGGCAGGAACAAAGGTGCCAAGCATCCGCGAAGGGACATTGGCGAGACCATGCACGCGCGCGATTTCCTCGACGAGGTCGATGTGACGCTGGAGGTCGGCGCGGAATGACGGGATTTCCCAAGCACCATCGGAGCGCTTGGAAAGACCGAGGCGAGTGAGGATTTGTTCCGCATCGGCGAGAGTGATCGAGCCACCCATGAGTTGGTCGAGCTTCTCCGCATCGAGCGCGACCGGCTTGGTGACCACCGGAGCCTCGCCCGCAAGCTGGATCGCGGCATCGGCGGATCCGCCAGCGGTCTCGAGAATCAACTTCACGGCAAGCGCCGCAGCGGGGATCACGCCCTGCGGATCAACACCACGCTCGAAGCGGTAAGAGGAATCGGACGAAAGAGCGGTGCGGCGCGAAGTGCGGCGAATGCCTTGTGAGGTGAAATAGGCCGACTCAAGTACGATGTCCGTCGTAGTTTGCGTGACTCCGCTGGCGAGACCGCCCATCACCCCGGCAAGCGCGAGGGTCGCACCCGTTGTGTCGGAAATGACGAGGTCATCGGCAAGAAGCGAGTGCTCGGATTCGTCGAGCGCGGTGAACGACTCGCCATCGCGCGCATGGCGCACGACCAAGCCGCCGCCGATCTTTGCCGCATCGAACGCATGAAGCGGCTGACCCAACTCATGCAGGACGAAATTCGTGACATCGACGATGTTGTTGATCGGCCGTAGCCCGATGGATTCGAGGCGTTCTTTCAGCCATGCGGGGCTTTCCTTGACCGTTACACCCGAGATGCGAATGGCGCTGTAGAGCGGGCAGGCATCGGGCGCGTCGATTTGAATCGATGAAGAAGAAACGGGCGGGCCGCCCGTCCCCCCCTTGGGGAGAGGCTTGAGCGGTGTCTTGAGCAAGGTCGCAAGCTCGCGGGCCATGCCTCGGTGACTGAGCAAATCTGGCCGGTTCGGCGTGACCTCAAGCTCAAGCAGCACATCCGAATCAAAGAGCTGTTTGACCGGTCGGCCGATCTCCGCATCGGCGGGAAGGATCAGTAATCCATCCTCGCCCGCAGGCAGGCCGATCTCCGAAGCGGCACAAAGCATACCCTTCGACTCAACCTTGCGCATGACGGTTTCATTGATCGTAAATCCTCCGGGCAGCTCGGCGCCGGGCAATGCGCATGGGACTTTGTCGCCGACCTTGTAATTTTGCGCGCCGCAAACGATCTGGCGCAGCGTGCCTTCACCGGCATCGACCTGCGTGACCTTGAGACGATCGGCATTCGGGTGCTGCACCGCTTCCTTGATCTGCGCGACGACGATTTTTTCCGAGCTCACCCCCTTCAGGACAATGCCTTCCACCTCAACTCCGGCGAAGGTGAGAAGATCATCAATCTCCCTGATCGACTTGCCTGCAAGATCAAGGTGGGTGGAGAGCCAGTTGAGTGAAATGTTCATAAAAGAAGATAGGAGATCGTGGATTGCGGATCGTGGATTTTGAATATGCGGCTAAGCATTGTCTTCGTTGTGACGAGAATCACAAGTTCATCAGAACTGTTTCAGGAAGCGGATATCGTTTTCGATCAGCAAGCGGATGTCGCGGATGCCCCAGCGGATCATCGCGAGGCGGTCGAGGCCCATGCCGAAGGCGAAGCCGGTGGTGGTTTCGGGATCGAAGGCCTGGTCTTTGCGCGACTTGTTGATCGCTTCAAAAACCGCTGGGTCGACCATGCCGCAGCCGGCGACTTCGATCCAACGCGGCTCCTGACCTTTGACGGTGAGCTTCACATCAATTTCAAAACTCGGTTCGGTGAATGGGAAAAAGTGCGGGCGGAAGCGCACCTCGGTGTTCGGTCCGAAAAGTTCCTGCAGGAAATACTCAAGCGTGCCCTTGAGGTCGGGGAGCGAAACATCACTCGCGACATAGAGGCCTTCGAGTTGGTTGAAGACCGAAAGGTGAGTGGCGTCGATTTCGTCGCGGCGGTAAGCCGAGCCGGGAGCGATGATACGGATCGGCGGCTTGGCAGACTCCATCGTGCGGACTTGCACACTCGAAGTGTGGGTGCGCAGAAGTTTGCCCGAGTCGAAATAGAAGGTGTCCTTCTCGTTGCGCGCCGGGTGATCGGCAGGCGTGTTGAGCGCGTCGAAACAATGGAACTCATCTTCGATCTCCGGACCATCGGCGAGAGCGAAGCCCATGCGGCGCAAGATCGCGATGGCCTCATCGCGGATCAGC
>JBKDYW010000224.1:0-2608 GCA_046308575.1 Verrucomicrobiota bacterium | reverse complement strand
ATCCGACCATCTGACACGCTGCGAACGCTGGTGCCCTATCACGCCGACACTCGCTTGGTAGCGGGCGCTCACGAAGTGGATAAAGGCGTTTTCCAGCCATCGACATTTTATTTCAATGAGACCCGGAACGACAATTACACGCATGCTTACACCTATGGAAACAATCCCACAAACACAGCTCATAGCGGCTTAGCCCCTCCTCAGATCCAAAGTTATATGACAGACTATCATAATTCTTTCTGGGCGTTTCATATACCTCAACCGGCTGGCCGGCTTGTCGGTGGAGCTAATTATGATAGAGCATCAATTCCGAAGTTTCCCGGCTTCGCGGAGAGCGAGGTCAAACAGAAATTTGCCAGTGATTTTCAACGATTTGGGGACTTCGACAATGGCATCGCCTATCGGCCCGACGGACCTTACATCAACAAGCCGGACGAGGGCAACACCTACAAACTTGGCAGCGGAAATGTGCCGTATTTCAACGAGGATTATAGACAAGCAGCTGGCGGTGCGACTTTCTTTTCCCCGAACCGCCAAATCCCAAGCGCAGGCATGTTCGGCTCCCTGCCGACACGGATGAGGAGTGGCAATGTGGGCTACGATAAAGATAACGACTTAGCGAATGTCAACAACACCTGGCGCACGCTCTTGTTGCGCCCGTGGCCGAAACAGCCTGGGCAGCCTGATCACCCTGGTGCCACCAATCCGCCCGACCACCTATGGACCGATCTTTTCTGGATGCCTGTTGTCGAGCCCTACGCGATCAGCGAGCCCTTCTCCACCGCTGGCAAGATCAACATGAACTACGCCATCGCGCCGTTCAATTACATCACCCGCAAGACCGGCATGGCAGCCCTGCTGCGTGCGGAAAGAATCCCTGCGATCACCAACAGCGTGGCTGCCACATACAAAAAAAGCTCGAGTTCAACCACCACCTCCACACGCCTGAACATCAATATCGCCGAGACGCTCAAGCAGTGGGATGCAAAATTCGCTGGCAACGAGCTCTTTGTGTCCTCTTCGCAGATCTGTGATCTCCATCTGATTCCCAGTGGCACGACCATTACCCTTTCCGGTAATACCACGAATGCGAATTCTCAGATGTCCACCTTCTGGTCTACCAGAGCCATCACTGGCGACAACTCGCGCGAGCGTCCCTACACCAACCTACTTGGCCGCCTCACCACCAAGTCCAACAGCTTCACCGTCCACTTCCGGGTGCAGGTGCTGAAGAAAAATCCAACCACGCAAGCCAACGAATGGGTCGAGGGACGGGACAATGTTTCCAGCGAGTATCGCGGCTCGACGCTCATCGAGCGCTACATCGATCCGAACAACACGAGTCTGCCCGACTTCGCCACCACCACGAGCGCGAACATCGACGACTTTTATCGTTTCCGCGTCATCCAGACCCGCAAGTTCGCGCCTTGAGCCTGGCTCCAGAAGAAGTCCCCGCCTATGAACCTACCACATTCATCTTCAAACCCCATGCGCCGTCTGCAGCAAACGCCGCGCGGCTTCACACTGGTCGAGCTTCTGGTGGTGATCGCCATGATCGCCCTGCTGGCGACCTTTGCCGCGCCATCGATCGATTCGATGCTCGGCGCCAATGACATCAACCGTTCCCAGCAAGCGGTGCAGGAAAGCCTCGCCTTCGCCCGTCAAACAGCGATCGCCCGTAACCGCCGGGTCGAGGTGCGTTTCTACAAGCTCGATCACCCGGAGTCTGTCGGCAAAGAGGAAACCTTCTGTGCGATGCAGGCTTTTCTCATCGACGAGAGCAACAATGCCACGCCCGTCGGTCGCATTACGAGGCTCCCGCGGTCGGTGCTGATGAATGAGGTGCCGGCGAATTCAACTCTGCTTGCCCAGTCGACCACGCGACCAGACAAGACTGTAACAGTAAGTGGCTACGGCTCAGTTGATGAAATCAAGTGGTTTCAGTTCCGCCCGGATGGTTCGACCAATCTCACCCCCCCCACTGACAAGTGGTTTGTCACCATCCATGCCACGCGATCCGGCTTGGCCGAAACCTTCCGTGATGACCGCGTTGGCGGCATTAAAGCCACAAGGCCACCGCTTAACTTCGTCACCCTCCAGATCGATCCTGTGAGCGGTTCCGTGCGATCGTACAGGCCTTAGGATAAGACATTGGAGATTGGGGGAGAGAGGGGAGAGAAATGTTGAATTTTGAATTTTGAATTTTGAATGAGGAAGCAACTTCTTCATCTTGAAGTCTTGAAGTCTTGATTCTTCAAATCGGTAGGGCGACGCGGCTCGCGGCGCCGACATATTCTGAAGAGCTGCAGTACAAGATATATGGGGTCTCCGCATGAGGTGGCGTCCGTCATTTCTTATGGGTATACACGATAGATTGACAGATTAAGTGCACGGTTTACTGATAAGAAATAACCCATTTCATGAATATCCATTTCCAAATTCGTCGGTGCCGCTTGGCCGGCAGGGGTCTTTGTTTTTTGTTGGCGTTCTGCAGCTTTGGCTCGGCCTTGAGTCAGACCTTGACCTACGTCGGCTCGCAGACCATCGCGACCGCGACGGTCGTTGGCGGAGTCGAGATCGGCGGGCTATCAGGCATTTCCTACAATCC
>JBKDYW010000223.1:0-4516 GCA_046308575.1 Verrucomicrobiota bacterium | reverse complement strand
CGCTGGCTTGGACTACTGGCGCAGTCATCTTGCAGGAAAAAACCTTGTTCCATGGCTTGTTCATGGAGGAACCGCATTCCAGCAACGAGAAAAGGCATGCGTCTTGCCTTGGAACGATCTTAGCCCATTGATCTCCGTTTTGGCCGACCAGGAGATGAGAGCAGACTGATCAGCATCGATGTCACTGGACTCGGAGTGAAGTATGACGGGCAAGCTGTGCGATCTATCCGATGCCATGAGCTGGTGGCGGACTCCCTAGGCCGGATCCTGCAACGGATCTCAGATAGCCCCCATCGGGGAATTTTGGCGAAATACGCAGGTTGCTACAACCTGCGCCCTATGCGAGGCGGCAACCGCCCATCAAAGCATTCGTGGGGAGCGGCCGTCGACCTGGACCCCGACCACAACGACCTCAAGACATCATGGCCCGTCGCTGCCACCATGCCAATCGAGGTGATGGAGGAATTTGCCCGCGAAGGCTGGATAGGCCTAGGCTGGCAAATCGGCCACGATTCCATGCACTTCCAGCCGACGTGGTGAGTTGGCTTAATTTTCGTTTCGCCGGTCTGATTTTTGGGGGTTGGTTAATTGCCCCTCTCAGACCAGCTAAAGTTTCAACAAACCACTGGCTCCGTTTTGCGGGACCACTTCACACCCCACCTTTTTCCCCGCCCTCCGGCCCTCTCATGAGTTTTCTCAACGGCCTTCACCCCAAAAGCAAATCCCTGGCCTTAAAGGGAACGATGATGACCTCGACGGACTCGCCACGCAGAAACGGAGTTCCCTGCAAGGTGACCACTCCATCATCAGATAAGGTGGTTTTGGCGCAGTGAGGCAGCGCGGGCGGCGATAAATCTTCACGCGACATACATTCCTCGACATTTGAAATTTTTGTAATTCAGCTTGGCAAGTTTGCGGAGGGGGGGGTAAATCAATGCCGCGTATATGATGCCGCGTATATGAAAATAACAAACTTCCTGTTGTCCTGCGCCACCTTGTCCGCGCTTTCCGCCACTGCTTCCGCGGCGGTCATAACCTATACCAAAACGGGCTTCTTGTCTGGCTCGCTGGGCGGCACATCCTTCACCAACGCGGCCGTCACGATCCGCACGACCGCTGACACGGCCAATGTGCAATATCAATTGAATGATGACACACCCTTTTGGACCAACGCGGGAGTGACGAGCATCGATATCGACGGTTTTGCGACTGCGACCTTCAATGGATCGAATGTGTTTGCGGCATTTAAAGCGAGCACACCTAACCCCAGTATCGCGGTGCTTGGCATCGTTGAGCTCACGAATTTTTACAGCATTCTATACAATTATTACCAACCGGCGGATCCCAATTATGCCCTCGACACCGAGATATTCACGGAGAATTTTACGTTTCCAGAGGGATTCTCGAGCGGGGTAACGACCACTGATGTGGCCTTCAGCACGAACTTGGGCGATTTGATTTTGTCGAGCGCTTCGGGCAACTCCACCTTCACGTCGACCTTGGTCCCCGAGCCATCAGCACTTGTGCTCTTTGGCCTCAGCACGTTCTGCTTCATCACCCGCCGCCGCCGCACGGCTTGATTTTTAAACGATACGATTTGAACCAAGGGGCGACGCTGCAAGGCGTCGCCTTTTTGGTTTAGAGCGAATCACGCAACCTGCGTGGCGCAACGACCTCTTTCAGCCTCTTTTTTGCCGCTCCGCCGGTGTCATTCTACTTGGCGCAATGCGCATCGGCCTGCCGCACGAATGCGGAATGGCAACACTGACGAGCAGAACTTAAGTTTGATGTCTTTTGGCGCCTCAAACTCGCCCGGCCAATCGAAATTGACTTTTCGCCCTGGTACGGAAGTGAGGCGCCGCGAAAAGAGGTCAGCTCTCAAGATGCACAACGATTACCAGTCATTGGCTGCCGGGCTGCTGCTCGTGCCCTCTCGCACCGGACCCATCGGCCGGATGCGCGGCAAACTGCTGCTCATGGCCTAATTGGCCTACATCACTTTGGCACTGCGCAAATGACTGCCTCTCCCCACGATGATTCCGCCCACTGGCACATACTGTCCGAAACAGAGCTGTGTGCAAAACTTCAGACCGCGAGCAACGGACTACCCGCTGACGAGGTGGCAAAACGTCTCGTCACACATGGCGCAAACGAAATTCAGGAAACCAAACCGGTAAGCCGCATCAGCATCTTACTTCGGCAATTCACCAGCCTCATCGTGTGGCTGCTCATCATCGCAGCTGTCGTGGCCGGGACACTGGGGGAAATGCTCGATGCCATCGCCATCTTTGCCATCGTTTTGCTCAATGGCGTGATCGGCTATTATCAGGAACACAAGGCAGAGCAAAGCATTGCCGCTCTGCGCCAGATGACTGCACCGCTCGCGCGTGTGCGACGCAGTGGCAAGTCACTCATTGTTCCCGCCACGCAGCTTGTGCCCGGCGATGCGCTCGAAGTGGAAGCGGGCGATATCGTCGCTGCCGACGCGCGCCTCCTCAAGTCGGTGTCCCTGCGCTGTATCGAAGCGGCGCTCACTGGCGAGTCAGAGCCGGTGGACAAGCTGGCATCGGCACTCGATGACACAGAGCTACCTCTCGGAGACCGTACCAACATGCTTTTTAAAGGTACTATCGTCGCTGCCGGACAAGGAACCGCATTGGTTGTTGCCACTGGCATGCAAACCGAGCTGGGCCGCATTGCGGGCATGATCGGACAAGCCAGGGCATGCGAGCGCACACCCTTGCAAGAAAAACTTGAGTCACTCGGACGCGTGCTCGCCTGGGTGGCACTCGGCATCGTCGCGCTTTTGTTCCTGCTGGGCCTTCTGCGCGGCACGGGGTTGCTTGAGATGTTCATGACCTCGGTGAGCCTCGCCGTGGCCGCCGTTCCGGAAGGCATGCCCGCAGTGGTGACCGTGGCCCTCGCGCTCGGCGTCGTGCGCATGTCGCGACGCCGGGCACTCGTGCGCAGACTTCCCGCCGTAGAAACGCTGGGGTCCACGAATGTGATCTGCACCGACAAGACTGGCACGCTCACCCTTGGAGAAATGACCGTGCGCGAACTGTTTGTGGCAGGCCAAAGCTTTGCCGTCACCGGCGAAGGCTACGGACCGCACGGCGAAATTCTTTTCGAAGGTCAAGCCACCGGCGCCGAACACGCGGAACCATTGCTGGAACTGGCCACCACCCTTCTCGCATGCAACAACGCAGAACTCATACTCGAAGAAGGCGCATGGAAAGTCATCGGAGATCCGACCGAGGGCGCGATGCGGGTAGCAGGAAACAAGGTCGGCGGCAACACCGCAGGGATCGAGCGCGACCTGCCACGACATCACGAGATCCCCTTCGATTCCGAGCGCAAGCGCCGCACCATTATCCGCCGGATGCCGGATGGCGGACTGCGCGCGTTTGTCAACGGCGCGCCCGATGTGCTGCTACAGCGCTGCACCAAAATCTATACCGAAGCCGGCATCGTGTCGCTCGACGCATCGCAACGCAGCAACATCGAACGGCAAAACGAAGCCATGGCCGTGCGGGCGCTGCGCGTGCTCGGCGCGGCATATCGCGATTTGCCACACGGCACCAAGGCGCACGAAATCACGGAAAATTTTGAGCAGGACCTTGTCTTTGTCGGACTGACCGGGATGTACGATCCGCCACGACCGGAGGCAAGGGAGGCCGTCGCGAGTTGCCACGATGCCGGCATTCGTGTGGTCATGATCACCGGCGACCATCCCCATACCGCTCTCGCCATCGCGCGCGAACTTGGTATCGCCGGGCCGGACGACACCGCAGTAAGCGGCGCGGAGCTGAACAGGATGAGTGACGACGACATGCGCACGCGTGCACCGCATATCGCCGTCTATGCACGCGTCACCGCCGAGCACAAACTGCGCATCATTCACGCATGGAAGGCCAATGGCGCTGTCGTTGCAATGACCGGTGATGGCGTGAATGACGCGCCAGCGCTCAAGGGTGCGGACATCGGCATCGCGATGGGCCTCCACGGATCTGAGGTCACCAAACAGGCCTCCGACATGGTCATCACCGATGACAACTTCGCCAGCATCGTTGCCGCCGTGGAACAGGGCCGCGGCATTTACGACAACATACGCAAAACACTGCAATACCTGCTGGCCAGCAACTCCGCCGAGCTGCTGCTCATGACAGCATGCATCCTCATCGGCCTACCCACACCTTTGCTGCCAATCCACCTGCTCTGGATCAATCTGATCACCGATGGCCTTCCCGCCCTCTGCCTTGCCACCGACGCCATCGATCCGGGCGTGATGCGCCGCCATCCGCGTCCGCGCGGCCAGGGCATGATGGACCGCTCCTTTGTCGAGCGACTGATCGTCGGCAACATAGCCACCGTTGCTTTGTGTTTCGGCATTTTTGCCTTGGCGATGCGTCAAGGTGATGTCGAAGCCGCGCGCTACATGACGTTTACCGCACTCGTATTTTGCGAGCTTTCCAAATCATTCTCCTTTCGCAGCGAGACCAGTTCGCTTTGGCAA
>JBKDYW010000222.1:0-9632 GCA_046308575.1 Verrucomicrobiota bacterium | reverse complement strand
TTCGGGACAAGGAGTGCGGCGGGGACCCCACGCGTCGTGGGACTTTTGAAAATTACGCCTTTCCGAGAGGTCTTGAAAGAAAATAATTCCGCAAAACCGAAATATTTTTCAAAAAATACCGCTAACCCGAGGTTTTTTGAGTATTTTTTACATCCTCGGCGGGCGGGGTTTCCGCTGCCGGAGGCTCGGTGGCGGGCTCGCTAGGGGTCGGCGGCTTGGGAATATGTTGTGAATAAACCGCGTCGCCGAGCTCGACCTGACCCGACTGCAGGTCGGCAGCGGCGAACTGGCCGAGGGCCTCGCCGGTGACGAGCAGGTTGGCGCTGCGCTGGTCGGCCCCGCGGGTGGTGAGGATGGTGCCCGGCTCGGCGGTCCATTTGCCGAAACTTTGGATCAGCACAAAGCGCTTGTCGGGCGGGATCGAAGCGATGCGGCCGACGAGGCGCGGTGGCTCGGCCTTGGGTTTTTCCTCCGGCTCCTTGGTCGCGCAGGAAACTGATGCAAGGCAGGCGAGGCCAAATATGACGGCTCGTTTCATCATGGCATTGGCGCTTCGTTGAGCGTCGGCGAAACGGAAATTTGTGCAGATTGCGAAAGGATGCGGATCTCATCGGCCTGGATGAGGTTTTCGCGTCCGTTCGGGCCGAGAAGGATCAGCTCGCCGGCGGCCGAGAGGCCATCGACTACGCCGACGCGTGGGCCGCTTGGCGTGGCGAGCTGCACGGTTTTTCCGCTGAGCACGCAACGCTGGCGGACCTGCTCCATGAGGGCGGCGAACTCCGCGTCGATCTGCCGCTGGCGAATTGCGAAGCGGCGGATGATCGCGCCGAGCACATCGCCGCGTGAGTAGGTGATGCCGGTTTCCAATTCGAGCGAGCTGGCGATTTGCGCCACCTCATCGGGAAAGCGCGTGGTGTTCACATTCAGGCCGATGCCGACGATGGCGAAGTCCGCGCCCGCCTCGACGAGGATGCCGGCGACCTTGCGGGTGCCGATCCAGACATCGTTGGGCCACTTGATGCCGGCGGCCGGGCCGAAGGACTCGACTGCTTCGGCGACCGCGAGGCCGGCGGCGAGAGCGAGGCGCGGCCATAGCGCCTTGGGCGCCGTGGGGCGAAGCAGAATGGAAAAAGTAAGCGACTCGCCGGGTGGCGCAAACCATTTCGCGCCACGGCGGCCACGGCCTGCGCTTTGCTCGAGCGCGAGCAACACCAGTCCCTCAGGTGCAGAAGCTTCAGCAAGCGAGCGCAACTCGTCGTTGGTTGATCCAGCCGACTCGAGCACCCTCAGATGGAAGGGATCGGGAAACTCCGCCGCGGCACCTGTGAGGTCGTGGGCCATGGGTCAGGAAATTTCCAGCGGCGTGAAGTCTAGGCCGATGTCGAGCGCCGGGGCCGAATGCGTGAGCGCGCCGACGGAAATGAAATCAACGCCGGTCGCGGCAATCTCGCGGATCGTTTCGAGCGTCACGCCACCGCTCGCCTCAAACATCGGCGCAGTCCGCTCGCCGCGCATCGCCACCGCTTCGCGCAGGTCGTCGAGGCTCATGTTGTCGAGCAGGATGTGGTCGACGCCATCGAGCGCGAGAAACTCACGCACCTGATCGAGGCGATCGGCCTCAAGCTCGACTTCGATGCCGGGCTTGTCGTTTTTCAAATGCCGGATCGCCGCCTGAATTGCCGCAACGCCACCTTCGGTGACGAGGTGGTTGTCCTTCACCATCGCGCGGTCGTGCAGGTTCATGCGGTGGTTGTGACCGCCGCCGTCGAGCACCGCTTTTTTTTCGAGCATTCGATAGCCCGGAGTTGTTTTGCGCGTGTCGAGGATGCGCGAGCCAATGCCCTTGACCGCATCGACATAACGCGAAGTGAGCGTGGCCAC
Source organism: Verrucomicrobiota bacterium (assembly GCA_046308575.1). Classification (GTDB taxonomy): domain Bacteria; phylum Verrucomicrobiota; class Verrucomicrobiia; order Verrucomicrobiales; family Akkermansiaceae; genus Luteolibacter. The sequence continues at coordinate 7,751 of JBKDYW010000222.1, read as the reverse complement.
ACCGCTGAGCCTTTGCGCAAAATTGAGTGCCGTGCGTTCGCCGCCAAGGATCGAACGCGCCGATCCCTCGACGCGCAACAGCAAGGCTCCTTCACTCACGCGGCTGCCATCTTCGATCAGGATTTCGACCGACAGCGTGGGGTCGACCTTTTCAAAAACGCGCGCGGCGAGCTCGATGCCGGAGACCACGCCTTCGCTGCGCGCCGTGATGAAGGCCTGCGCGCGGCGATCGGCTGGGATGAAATACTGCGAAGTGACGTCGCCATCGCCGAGGTCTTCAGCGAGCGCGAGATCGATCAATGTTTCCGTGTGGTCTTTCAACGAAAACGAAATGGAACGCCTCGCGCGAGCGCTGTCAATCACGCGTCACCGCCGATGCTTTTGCAGCAGCTCGCGACCACGCGCGGTTTGCCACGGGCTGGCTTGCAAAAGGTAGTTGGGAAACTCCGGCTGCAAGGGGTAGCTGCGATGAAAGACCGGCGTCGCCGAGCCGGAAATCGGCGGCACGATCCACGGCCATTCGGCCTGCGCCTCACGGCCTGCGCGCTGCTCGCTTTCGCAAAACTCGATGAACTCGCGCGATGCTTGATGGTGATCGACGAGCCGCACGCCTTCCTGCTGGAAGGACCACAGCACTGCCTCGTTGAGCTCAACGAGCGCATGGTCGCGCCACAAGTTGCGCGTCTGACGGGTATCGAGGCCAAGCTTTTCGGCAATGACCGGCAACTGATTGTAACGCCCCACATCGCCAAGATCGCGGGCGCCAATTTCCGTGCCCATGTACCAACCGTTGAATGGCGCGCAGGGGTAAACTTCCGCACCGGTCGCAAAGATCATGTCGGAAATCGCCGGCACCGCGTACCATTTGAGACCCAGCTGGCCGAACCACTCGTGACGCGGATGGCGGATCGCCACCTCGCGCACCAAATGCGGCGGCAATTCGTAAAATCGCAAGGCCCCGCCGCACTGGATGATCAATGGCAAAAGATCAAATCGCGTCGGGCTCGCCGGCGGCCGCCAGCCGAGTGCCAGTGCCACCCGCGTGAGCTCGAGGTTCATCGGATCGCCAAGAATGCTGCCATCGGCCGACTCGTGCGCGGCGTATCGGACGAGCTGGTGGTTCCAGATGCGGATCTCATTTTCCGCGCCACGCCATGGCGGCATCACCGTCATCAACGGCGTGATCCGCCCATCGCCGGTCGCGCGTTTCAAATGCTCGCAGGCGGCCTCGAAAATTTCGTCGGTCGTGGCGAGCTGGCGGGCATCGATCACCTCCAGCGATTTCCAATGCAGCCGACCGATGCAGCGCACGGCATTGCGCCACGCTTCACGACCAGCCTGCTCCAGAGCGACATCCGAGGCTGCTGCGCACTTGAGCAACTCCGCCGCATCGACGAGGTCCCAGCGCTTGGCATGATGGCCATGCAGAGGGCATCCGGAAGCAGGTGGCGTGTTCGGGTCATTCATGATCGCATCACAGCACCGGTTCGCGCGGCGGAACGGCTTCAGAAAGAAGCGGGAAAATCCATGCTGGCAAGCGGAAAGGACGCCGCTTCGATGAGGCGAAAAAACCTGAGGGGTGCGAATGTGGTCTGTTGACAAGCAGGGCCCCGAAGAATCACTCTGGAGAAGTTGCGCAGCATCATTTCAGGTGCTACGCTTGCCCGCTTCAAAATCCACCATCAGACACTTTTTCATCCAGTGTTTTCCAACGAAGATTATTTAGCAGAATTGCTCAACGAAGCCGGCGTGGTCAGCGCGGATGAAATTGCCGAAGCCCGCGCAAAAGCATCCAGCTCCCAGTCGCTGGTCGAATACCTGTTGGCCAACACCGCGCTCACCGAAGAACAGGTCGGCGGAGTGCTCGCTGCCAATGCCGGCATCGCCTTCATTCGGCTGGCCGATGTCCATTTCCAACCAGGCATCACCGAGACCATCACCGAGGATACCGCCAAGCGCTACCGCGTCGTCCCGGTGCAAGACGATGGCCTCACGCTCACCATCGCGGTCGCCGATCCGCTCGATTTCGAAACGCTCGACTCGCTGCCCCACATCGTCGGACGCGACCTCACCTTCGTCTGCGCCACCCGCCAGGACATCCAATACCACCTGCGCGAATTTTATCAGATCGCCGATGCCGGCCCAAAGGCCGAAGACTTTGGCATCCAAGTGACCACCGGCGACCTCGAAGCCGGCGCCGAAGGCGACGACGCACCCATCATCCGCCTCGTCGTGCAGCTGCTCTCCGAAGCCTTCCGCCTGCGCGCATCCGACATCCACATCGAGCCACTCGAAACATCCGTGCGCGTGCGCTACCGCCTCGACGGCAAGCTGATCCATGTCGACACACACCCGAAAAAACTCCTGCCCGCCATCATCGCCCGCCTCAAGGTGATGAGCGGCACGATGTCGATCGCCGAAAAACGCCTGCCGCAAGACGGCCGCATCCAACTCAAAATGGGCGGCAAGGAAGTCGACCTCCGGGTTTCATCGGTGCCGTCCAACCACGGCGAGTCGATGGTCATGCGGATCCTCGACAAAACCGCCCTCATGCTCGGCCTGCCGGAGCTGGGATTTTTCTCCGACGACCAAGCGACCTTCGAACAACTGCTCGGCCTGCCCGATGGCATCCTGCTCGTCACCGGTCCGACCGGATCGGGAAAAACCACCACGCTCTACGCCTGCCTCAATGTCATCAACCGCCCCGACAAAAAAATCATCACCGTCGAGGATCCGGTCGAATACGAACTTCCCGGCATCAACCAGGTGATGGTGAAAACCGACATCGGCATGACCTTTGCCGCCGCCCTGCGCGCGATGCTGCGCCAGGCGCCCAACATCATCATGATCGGGGAAATCCGCGATGCCGAAACCGCAAACATAGCGATCAATGCCTCGCTCACCGGTCACTTGGTTTTCTCCACGCTTCACACCAACGACGCGCCATCCGCAGTCGCGCGTCTCGCCGACATCGGCGTGAAGCCATTCCTCATCGCCTCGGCGGTGCGCGGCGTGCTCGCCCAACGCCTCGTGCGCAAACTCTGCCCGATTTGCAAATCGCCCACGGAACTCACCGAAAAGGAAATGCGCGCACTCTCGCTCGATGCCTCGCGCATGACCGATGCCACGATCTACGGCCCGGTCGGATGCGACAAGTGCCGCGGCGGCGGATTCAAGGGCCGGATGGGAATCTTCGAGCTTTTCCTGATCGATGACGAAGTGCGCCAGATGATCAACACCGGCCTCACCACCACCCAGCTGCGCCGTCGCGCGCGCGAGCTTGGAATGCGCACCCTGCGCGAAGACGGCATCCGCAAGGTGCTCTCAGGTCTCACCTCTGGCAACGAGGTCGTCCACACGACCATGTCGGATGTCGACTGATTTCCCCCACAAGAAACCTTTCCCACGCAGCCCGTCCCATGGACCAACAGCAGATCGTCGAACTCTTCCTCGCCCGGGGCCTCATTGACCAAGCCCTCGCGCAAGAAATCGTTGCCGAGGTCGGCAACAGCGGCAAAACCGTGCCGGAAATCCTCGCCGACTTCGAAGTGATCCAAAGCCGCGAGGATGTTTGGCCGATCATTGCCTCCGAGTTGAGCGCGCCGATGGTCGACATCCGCGATTGGACGCCGCCCGAGGCATTGCTCGCGCTCGTACCCGCCGGCTTCGCTCGCCTCCACGGCGCCTTGCCGGTGCAGTTCGACGAAACCGGCCTGCATGTCGTGCTGGTCGATCCGCTCAACCCGCAAACGGTCGAAGACCTCCGCTTCGCGCTCGGCCGCGAGATCCATGTGATGATCGCGCCAGATTACCTCGTCGAGGCAAAGATCAACGAATGCTACGGCGGCGAAGCCAAAGCGATGGAGGACCTCCTCAGCCAGTTGGTCATCGGCAGCGAATCGCAAAATGCCGCCGACCTCGAATCGGAGGCCAACTCCGCGCCGATCATTCGCTATGTCGACTTGGTGCTTTATCAGGCGATCAAGGAAAAGGCATCCGACATTCACTTCGAGCCATTCGAAAACGAATTCAAAATCCGCTACCGGGTCGATGGTGCGCTGTACGAAATGGCCCCTCCGCCGATCCACCTCGCGTTGCCGATCATTTCCCGCGTGAAGGTGATGTCGAACATGAACATCGCCGAGCGCCGCGTCCCGCAAGACGGCCGCATCGTCAAACAAATCGGCGAAAAACAGGTCGACATGCGGGTCTCCTCGCTGCCCACCCACCACGGCGAATCGATCGTGCTGCGCGTCCTCGACCGCTCGTCGGTGAACCTCTCGCTCGAGAACCTCGGCCTGCCGGATTACATTTACGATTACATCACCGAAACGATTGAGAAACCCAACGGGATTTTCATCGTCACCGGTCCCACCGGCGCCGGCAAAACCACCACGCTCTACGCCGCGCTGCGTCGCATCAACACGATCGACGCCAAGCTTCTCACCGCCGAAGACCCGGTCGAGTACGACATCGACGGCATCGTGCAGATCCCGATCAACGAAGCCATCGGCCTCGATTTCCCCCGCGTGCTGCGCGCGTTCCTGCGCCAAGACCCGGACCGCATCATGATCGGGGAAATGCGCGACAAGGAAACCGCCACCATCGGCATCCAAGCCGCGCTCACCGGTCACCTCGTGCTTTCGACACTTCACACCAACGACGCGCCCGGCGCGGTGACGCGTCTCATCGACATGGGCTGCGAGCCCTTCCTCGTCGGTGCCTCGCTCGAAGGCGTGCTCGCCCAACGCCTTGTCCGCACGATCTGCAAGGAATGCAAATCGCCCTACGAACCGAACGAAGCAATCCTCAGCCAACTCGGCATTTCCGCCCATGAGCTCGGCGACAAACAATTTTTCACCGGCGCAGGTTGCGAAGTCTGCGGCCAGACAGGTTACAAGGGCCGCCGCGGGCTTTACGAACTTCTCAACATCACCGATCCGATCCGCGAGCTGATCACCGCCCGCGCCCCAACGGTGGTGATCAAACAAAAAGCCGTCGAGCTCGGCATGAACACGCTGCGCGAGGACGGCCTGCGCAACATTTACCTCGGCAACACGACCATCGAGGAAGTGCTGAAATACACCTGATTCCAGGCCGCCCGGAGCCACGCTTGCGGGCCCGACTTTCCCATCGCCAAGCCGATGAATTTCCGCTTTAGTCACCCATAACATCCGCCATGCCAAACTTCCTTTACAGCGCCCTCGATGCCAAAGGCGAACAGAAGACCGGAGTCGTCACCGCCAGCTCCGAAAGCGAAGCCATCCAGCAGCTGCGCGGCAGCGGGCTTTACCCGACCCAGATTCAGGAAGAGGGCAAGGCCAGCAAAAAAACCAAGGCCGCACTCGCGCCAAAAACCAAAGCCAAAGGCAAGGCCAAAGCCGCACCCGCCGCCAAAGCAGGCGGTAGCGTGAAGCCGAAAAACCTCACGATCTTCACCCGCCAGCTCGCCACCCTCATCGACTCCGGCCTGCCCCTGCTGCGCAGCCTGACCGTGCTCGAAAAACAAGAGCCCCATCCGGTGCTCCGCGCCACCGTCGGTGCCCTCGCGGAAAATGTCCAAGGTGGCTCGACCTTTTCCGAATCGCTTGCCCAGCACCCGAAGATCTTCAACAAGCTCTATGTCAACATGGTCAAGGCCGGCGAACTTGGCGGTGTGCTCGAAGTCGTCCTCAACCGCCTCGCGGAATACCAAGAGAAGGCCCAGAAGCTCAAAAACAAGATCGTCTCGGCCATGGTCTATCCGGTGATCGTGATGTTCATCGCCGTCGCCATTCTGGTTTTCCTGATGATCTTCATCGTGCCGAAGTTCAAGGAGATGTTCACCAACACCGACCAGGAGCTTCCGCTCATTTCCAAAATCGTGTTCGGCACCTCCGAGTTCTTCCTCGCCCGCCCGCTCTTCCTGCCGAATGTGTTCTTCCTCTTCATCGTCTTCGGCGTCGTCGTCGTGCTCTTCAACATCTGGGGCAAAACCAAAGGCGGCCGCAGCGCCATCGACTTGCTCAAGCTGCGCATGCCGATCCTCGGCGACATCCAACGCAAAAGCGCCGTCTCGCGTTTCTCCCGCACACTCGGCACCCTCGTGACCTCCGGCGTGCCGATCCTCCAAGCCCTCAACATCACCCGCGACACCGCCGGCAATGTGGTGATCTCCAACGCGATCGAAAAAGTCCACGAAGCAGTCAAGGAAGGTGAAACCATCGTCACCCCACTCCAAGCCAGCGGCGTCTTCCCCAACATGGTCATCTCGATGGTCGATGTCGGCGAAGAAACCGGTCAGCTGCCGGAAATGCTCCTCAAGATCGCCGATGTCTATGACGACGAAGTCGACAACTCGGTCACCGCACTCACCTCGATCCTCGAGCCGATCATGATCGTGGTCCTTGCGCTCATCGTTGGCTCGGTGGTGTTCGCGCTCTTCTTGCCGCTCATCAAGATGATCTCGACCATGGGCAATCAGTAAAAAACAAGCTCCGCCAAAAAATCATGAAGCCCTTCGCGCGCCGCATCGGCAAAGCCGCCTTCACACTCATCGAGCTGATGGTAACCATCACCATCATCATCATCCTCGCCGGCCTCGTGGTCGGCGGCATGGAATACGCCAACCAGCGTTCAGCGAGCGAAAAGGCCAAAACCCAAATCGCGCTGCTGTCGAAGGGCATTGAAGAGTACAAGCTCGACATGGGGGGGTATCCTGGAACGGATGACAACACCGCGGTCGCTGGTGATGTTTCGGAACAATTGTACAACGCCTTGTTCAAAGACGGTTTCGATTACACTGACCCAAGCACGCCACCAGCCAACTGGACCAAGGCGATGAAAATTTATTTGAACGAATTGGATCCCCGCGCCACCAAACAGGGATGGGTGACTAGAACAACGAACACCACTCCTCCAGCAGATCTCAAAATCCTCGACCCATGGGGCAACAACTATCGTTACAGAAAAGGCACCAATGCCCAAAACCCCGACTTCGACCTCTGGTCGATGGGCAAGGATGGCAAAACAAATACCGCCACTCCTAGCGCGACCGATCTATTGAACGCGGACGACATCCGGAATTTCTAATCCGCCGGTCCTCAGCACCAGCTCATCATTCCTCTTCCACGCCCGCCTCTTCTTCGGCCTCCGGCTTCTGAAGTTTGCGGAAGTGAATCTGCCCGACGCGGCGTCCATCGGTGCTGGTGACCCGCGCCTCGTAGCCGAGGATCTCGACGGTCTCGCCCACTTCCGGAAATCTTCCGAGCTGTTGGGTGATGTATCCGCCGACGGTGGTGACCTCGCCACTTTCGAGCACCAACTCGGGCACATGACCGCCCAGATCATTAAGCGTCATCGAACCCTCGATCACAAACTCATCGCCATTCACGCGGGTGAAGGCCGATCGCTCGTTGTCGAATTCGTCCTGAATGTCGCCGACCAATTCCTCCATGATGTTGTCGTGGAACACGCTGCCCACCGGGGTTCCAAACTCATCGACCGCCATCGCAAGTTGGGCGTGCTCGCGCAGGAAAAATTTCAGCAGCGTGTCGAGCGGCATCGTGTCGGGCACAATCTTGAGATCTCGCTTGATCCGCATGAGGTCGGGGTTCGGATCGTTGATGAGTTTGAAAAGGTCCTTGATATGGATCAGGCCGATGGCGTGATCAAGGTGGCCTTTCACCAGCGGGAAACGCGTGTGCTTGCTGCGGATGGCGAGCTCAAGCGTGCGCTCGAAAGGCTCGTCGGCATCGAGCACGATCACCTTG
>JBKDYW010000221.1:0-21361 GCA_046308575.1 Verrucomicrobiota bacterium | reverse complement strand
GGATCAATCGGCGGCGCGCTAAGCGTCAGCGGTCAGCTTTCTCCGGGTAACAGCATTGAAAGCATCGGCGCTTCCAGCGTTTCGTTCATGAATGGTTCGACCTATGCCTATGAGCTCAACTCGAGCGTGCTCGGCGGTGACCTGCTCTACACGACCGGGGCCCTCAACATTGCCTCGACCACAACCCTCTCGCTCACCGAATTGGCATCAGGTACGCTTGCCATGAATGGCAAACTTACGCTCATCAGCTACGGCACTTGGAACGGCGGACTCTTCACCTACAATGGCAACACACTCAACAATGGCGACAAGTTCACGCTTGGTTCCAACGAGTGGCTCTTCAAATACGATGATACCAGCGGTGGCAACAACTTCCTCAGCGACCAGGCTGGTGCATCCAAATACATCACCATGACCGTCGTCCCCGAGCCGAATGTGGCGATGATGGTCGGCAGTCTTGCCCTCATGACCCTGCTGCGCCGCCGCAGGGACTGAGGTGCGAAGGAGCGATATTAAAATTTTTCGGAGTTTTTGGTTTTACTCCGAAGGGTATAAAAAGAAGGGCGTCAGCTGGGGAGCTGGCGCCCTTCATTTTGAGAATATGCGCGGCATCAATGCCTGAAGTGGTGGTGGGGAAATCGCCCGACTGCAATAAATGACCGCTTCATAGTCGGACAAGACCCAAGTATTTTAATGACGGCTACAGAGTTTCACCCGGAATGAACACTGGCTGGATGACTTGATCGCGCTTGATGGCGGTTTCGCCGTCGATGAGACGGTTCAGTGTTTCCACCGCAAGGCGTCCGCAGGCGGCCAGTTGGGCGTCGATGGTGGCGAGCCTGGGCCGGGACAGGGAGGCTTCGTGCCGGTTGTCGAAGCCGATGATGGCAAGTCGGCGCGGCACGGAGATTCGGTGACGCTGGCAATATTTGAGCACGCCCAGGGCGACGCGATCATCGGTGCAGCAAACTGCGGTTGGTGGATTTTTAACGGAAAGAATCCGGCTCATCGCCTCTCCGATTTCCTCGTCTTTGAAGCTGAGTCCGCTCAAAAAGCCTACCAGTTCCACATTCAATTCGAGGTTGAGTTCGGTCAGTTTGTTCACGTAACCGAGATAGCGCTGCTGGAACCACATGCTTTTCGGATCGGGTCCAAGAAAGGCGATCCGCGTGTGCCCTTTCAAGGCGGCGCTAGCCACACTGAAGCCCATTCCTGCGGCCAGGTCGCAGCGAGTGGTGAAGACTCCGGGATAGGCATGCGGCGGATGCAGGAGCACGATCTTGCGGGACAGCGAAAGCGCGGCCAGATCCTCCGCCGAACACCGTAGATAGGAGTAGTGGCAGACGAAGGCCTCGCCTTTGCTTTCCGGGTGGAAGAGGAACTCCTCGGTGGCCAGTTGAAGGTCGAGTTTGTGCAGGCGGGCGCCATCATGCACCCCCTGCATGAGGTGGTGGGTGACATGGATCGTCCGCTGGGTGATCGACGTAGCCTCGTCGGGCATGATCAAAAAAAACCGGAGCCCCGTCTGCCGACGCGTCACGATGCTCCCCTTGTGCTTGATGTTGCGGACAAGCCCGTCCTCGGCAAGCAGTCTTAGCACGCGTCGCGCGGTAATGGCGCTCACGCCATGTTTGGCCGCAAGAGAGTCGATGGTGGAGAAAAGTCCGCCCACCGGATAATCGCCATCAAGGATTGCCTGTTTCTCCAAAGAGTAAATGGCGTTCCACATGGGGATGCGTCGGCTTTCGCTCATCAAATTTTTCTATACATTAAAGGGCGTACAGGGTCAACACCGCTCAGCGCTCGATACTCTTTAATTGTAACTTCCGCGCTATGGAACAGCAATAATTTCGAAGGTAATCATTATTCGATAAAGCTAATAAAAGTATATATTTTACGGTCGCGGGCTAAAGCTGGCTTCCTCAATCTACTTACTGATTTCTTGCGATGAAAACATTCAAGACCGCCCCAGAGCTTGCGGAAAAAGAAAAGCACAATCAGGCACAGATGCATCGCTCCCAAGCATCCGTCATACGGCAGAGTCTTCTCGAGAACCCGCTCCGCAAGCACTTGATGGATCAGTTGGCGGCGGCGGAGTCGAAGGCTCCCAAGGCCATGGGGAAGCTGCTTGCTGATGCGCAACTTGCTAAGGAAGGCCAGTTGATTCTTCCGGGCTCGGGCACTGAGCCGTTTTTTGTGGGCAATCCTCCCGACTGGTATCTGGATCCTTTTTCCGATGATCAGACCGCAGGTGAGCTGAATCGCATGCAACATTGGCCCGTGCTTGTGCGGGCCGGCGTTTTGACTGGCGATGACACCTATCACAAGCGGGTGGTCGAGGAACTTGCAGACTGGCTCGAGCGTTGTCCCTGCCCGATGCCCGAAGGTGGCACTTCGTTTTCCTACAACTTTCGGGGGCCTGGCCCTTGGCGGCTCTTGGATGCCGGGATCCGCATGTATGCCTCATGGCCTGTGGTCTTGTTGATCCTTGCGGATCGGCCGGAATTGCTCGACGACGCGCTCTTGTTGCGAGCCTTTCGCTCCTGTGCGGAACATGCGCAAATTCTGGCCGCGTGCACACCGGTTGATTCCGAAAACGATCCGACCAACCACGAGGTGATGGAGTTTCTGGGCTTGCTTTATGTTTGCGCGCTCTTCCCGGAAATCCCGGAAAGTCGATCTTTCCGCGATTTGGCGACTCTTGCCTTGGGACGTTCGCTGGAGCGTCAAGTCTCACCAAGCGGAGCGCAAATCGAGGGTTGCCCGCATTATCACAATCTGTGCTTTGATTTTTTCGCGCGTGCCATGTGGCTTGTGGATACGATCGGCGATACCGTTTCCACGGATTACCGCAACCGCTTGCAAGCGATGGTTGATTATTCCTTGCATGCGACGAGGCCAACCGGAAGAAGCGTGCCATGGGGTGATTCCGACGCCCTTTTTCTTCATGGGCGCGTGGTCCTTTGGGGATGCCGCCTTTGGAATGATTTCCGACCGGCATCAATTTTTGCCTCCATTCTAGGCGAGGTGAGCTGGGATGATGCGTGTCAGGAACATTATTGGGAAATCGTTCCCGCTTATTCGGTGGATTGGCGTGTGCCGCCGGTTGATCTCGCCGAAATGCCGGCGCTCGCGTTCATGGATCCCATGGTCAAGCAGGCGGCTTTGCGCACTTCCTGGAGTGGGTCGGCGGCCAGTGTATTTCTTGGTTGCCAGACGCCGGTCTACAATGCCCATGCGCATGCGGATCCCGGAGGATTTGATTTCACTGCGATGGGTCGCACGATTTTGTGCGATCCGGCGCGATATACCTATGCGGAGGGCGATGAGCGGCGGAATTTCAAATCGGCAAAATGGCACAACATGCTCGTTGTAAATGATGAGGAGCCGTTCGATTATATCGACTCATGGACTTATGGTCCGCAAGGAAACGGAGGCATGGGCGAAATCGTATCCGGTGGTGGCATCCTTGCTGCCTCGTGCGAACATCATTGTTATGCTCCGATCGTTCACCGCCGTTTGGTGGCTCTGCTCGATGAACGCAATCTTCTGGTCATCGACTGGCTTTTGAATGTCAAGCCGACCGATGCCTGGCAGATTTACTTCCATTTTGATTCGACGGAGCTGGCATGGAATTCAAAGAACAAACTGGCCTCTGCGGAATTCGGGTCCGTGCGGGCGCGTCTGGCATCCGATCCTAGGGGTCGCGCCAAAGTCCTGCCCGGCGCATGCTCCGATGTGATTGATCAGAAACGCGAGACCAAGAGGCTTTGTCTTTTTTTTACGCCGGTTTCACCCAAAGCGGTGGAGACGATTGCCACGGTTATCGCCGTAGGTTCTACCAGTGAACCCGAGGATCCATTGCCTCACATCGTTGCCACAGCAGACGCCGATTGCTGCGATATTTCCATACGGGAAAAATCCGGCGCGCGCAGGGTGCGCTGGACCAGCGAAGGGATCATCTTGCGATGAGGATCCTGACGCGCGCCGACGAAACGTTTTCCAAAGGTCTCAATTTTCATGAATGAACAAACCAGTCTCAAATTGCCGCAGATCATCGACTTGCTCCCCGGCGAATGCTGGTGGGGAGGGCGTGCGGCCGATGGCGTCTCCATGCCGTTCGATGTCGGTTCCGAAGTTGCCATGCCTTTGCACAGCGACGGACGCCTGAATCAGGCGGCGCCTTTTTTCATCTCGTCGAAAGGCCGCTCGCTATGGTCGGAGCGTCCCTTCGTCATCAAGTTCTCCAAGGGCAGGATCCATCTTTCGGGTAGCGTGCATACGGTCGTGATGGAGGAGGGGAATGCCTCGATGGTGGATGCCTTTCGGTCGGCGGCGCGCAAGCATTTTTCTGCATCGGGACAGATTCCTCCCGAGGCGTTTTTCACGGCGCCCCAATACAACACCTGGATCGAGATGACCCACCTGCCCACACAGGAAAAGGTTCTCGCTTATGCTCACGGAATCATCTCCAGCGGTTTGCCACCAGGCGTTCTGATGATCGATGCCGGATGGGCGGCTTACTGGGGGGAAATGGAATTCCATCCCGGGCGTTTTCCCGATCCAAGAGCATTGGTGGACGCACTCCACGACATGGGATTCACCGTGATGCTTTGGGTGTCGCCTTTCATTTCCGCCGATTCGATCCTGTTCCGCCAATGGCGCAATGAGGAGGGTTGGTTGCTGCGTGACCGTCAGGGGCGACCGGCCGTCATTGAATGGTGGGATGGCCACAGTGCCCATCTCGACATCACCCATCCTCCGGCCCTTGAGTGGCTGCGCGGCGAGTTGGAGAGCCTGCAGAAGCGTTATGGCATCGACGGGTTCAAGTTCGATGCCGGAGACACCGAACAGTTCCTCCATCGCCCCGCTTCCTGGCTGGATGCGCAGCCGGTCGACTTCACCGAAATCTGGGCGCGGTTCGCAGCCACTTTTCCCTACAATGAACTGCGCGCCTGCTGGAAACTCGGCGGAACGCCGATCGTCCAGCGCCTGCATGACCGGGCTCCGTCATGGGGAGAAGCGGGTCTGGCAAGCATCATTCCCAATGCGCTCGCCCAAGGCTTGCTCGGCCATTCCTTCATCTGCCCCGATATGGTCGGAGGTGGGGACTATCTCGTTTTTAAGGAAGTCAAAAATGTGGACGAGGAAATGTTTGTGCGCTGGGCACAGGCCTCCGCGCTCTTCCCGATGATGCAGTTCTCTTGCGCGCCGTGGCGCGTTCTGAGCGCCGCGTCGATGGATTTGATCCGAAAGGTCGTGGAGCTTCGCATGCGCTTTGTTCCTTTGATCATGGACTTAGCCCGCGACTGCGCGGTTTCCGGGGAACCAATGTTACGTTCCATGGAATACGCTTTCCCCGGCCAAGGTTACGAGATAATCAAGGACCAGTTCCTTTTGGGCGAACGCCTGCTGGTCGCGCCTGTGTTGGAATCGGGCGCCCGTGCCCGAAGCGTGACGCTGCCGCCAGGCCGGTGGCGCGATCCGTCGGGGCGTGTTCATGACGGCGCGTGCCGCATCGAAGTTTCAGCCGGTCTGGACACTCTCCCGCATTTTGAAGCAGATCAAACAGTAAAACAAATCTCATAGAAAATCTTATGATAAAACAAAGCATCCACCTCCCACTGTTTATTGGCGTTTCGGGTCTTCTTTTAGCCTGCCTCTCAGCCTGCCGGAAAAACACCGACGATATCTCCGCTTACCGAAAGGTGGAGCAGGCGGGCGTCGCCACACCCAAGCTCGTCAACCCCGACTTTGCCGACGGCACATCCGGTTGGCAAATTGGCGAGGGATATGCATCAGCGCCCGGGCAGGGATTCAATGGGACTGGGGCACTTTTTTATGAGCGGACCAACCCGGAATCCTACGCCATTGCAACACAGGACATCGTGTTGAGTCCCGGTGTCTCCTACAAATTCAGTGCTTTGATCAGGTGCGAGGAAGTGCAGGGTGGCGACGAGCGGGGTGCCACGATCGCATTGCAGTTTTACAAAGGAGGCAAGTATATCGGGGGCGTCTTTCCGCCGGGAGTGAAAGGCACGACCGATTGGACGCAGGTGGAGCTTGCAAGCACGATCCCTGACGAAGCCGATACTTGCCAAGTCATGCTCTACATGCGCAAGGGCCTCACTGGCAAAGCCTGGTTTGCCAAGGCAAAGATCGAACCCGTGAACCGGCCTGCGGAGGCTCACTTGCTGCGTCCGGTCCAGGAGCGCTTCCTGACCAATGACGGGCATTTTGCCCTGCGCTGGGATCTTCCCGGCGATGGGAACAAGGAAATGGCCGGCAAAGCCCTCCAGAGTCGCGTCGAAATCCGTTCCGGTGACAAGCTTGTGAAGTTGGAGCGCTTTCCCTGTGCCGGTCTGGTAACCAAAGGCGATCTCGGCTTACTGCCCGTTGGCGAACTCACATTCCGCGCGGCCCTGCTCGATCCGGAAGCCAAAACCATTCTCCACGAGGCCGAGTTCCCCGTGACATGCATCAATCCAGCGAATATCCCCGCCAATGCCGTCCGGGTGGACGCAAAGGGGCGCACCTATGTCGATGGGAAACCTTTCATGCCGGTCGGTTTCGTTTTGGGCCATGTCAACCACTCAATCCTGAAGGATCTTGCCGGAAGCCCCTTCAATTGCGTCATGCCCTACGCCAGCCTGAGCCTCGGCTTTGAAAACAGCTCCAAGAAAGGCGTAGAACGCACGACTGAAGTGCTCGACGCCTGCGCAGCGGCTAATATCAAAGTGATCTTCAGCATCAAGGATTTGTATGAGAACGCCACTTGGGCCGGGGGGCGCATCAATTGCCCTCCGAGCTGGAACGACACCAAAGGGGAAAAGGAGATCCTGACCGCAGTTGTTGAAAACTTCCGCAATCATCCCGCGCTTCTTGCCTGGTATACGGCGGACGAGATGTCAGCCTCGTATGCGCCGCGCCTTACCGAGCGCCGGCGCCTGGTGCGCAAGCTCGACCCCTGGCACCCGACCTGGGCGATTAATTGCACTCCGCAGGAGATTGGCAGGATGAGCACCGTCACGGATGTGACAGGTATCGATCCCTACCCGATCAACAAGATCGATAGCAACGACATGGCGGCGGTGGATCACTTTGCCTCGAAGACGCAAGCGGCTCTCGCCGGCGATGGTCAGGGCCAGCCTCTCTGGGTCATGCCGCAGGCCCATAATACCGGCCTCTACCAAATGGTGGACGGCCGCCGCTTCGACCGGGCCGAGGATAGGGAAAAGCTACTCGCCAAACACCGCGCACCGAGCGAGGAGGAAATGCGCTCCATGTCCCTGCTGATGGCCATCCAAGGTGCCCGCGGCTTTGTTTTTTATTCCTATTACGACCAGATCAAGCCCGCCGTTCTGCCCGACTTCCCTCAGCGCTGGAAAGAACTCCGCAATGTCGGAGCCCTGTTGCAGGAACTTCGTCCCTTCCTTTATTCGGATGAAAAAGCGCCGCAACTCACCGTGAAGACGATCAAAGGCAAGATCCACGCCGCCGCCTACAAGACAGCCGACGGCAAGATAAAGGTGCTCGTCACCGGCACCGGCCCGGGTGAGAGCGAGGCCGAGATCACACTGGCCGGAACCGCCAACCTTAAATCCCGCTACGGAAAAACCGAATCCCTCGGCGGCGGCATCTACCGCTTCAAAGGCACCGACATCTGCTCCGATGTGCTGGAGTGAGGTTCCTTTGATGTGACATGGCCAGCGTGTCCCACACACACAAGCAAGCGCTTCGTGGGAAAAAACCGGCAGTCAAAATGCATTTTCTTTGAGAAAAGGCCTTAACAAAAATGAAAGACAGCCCATACAACAATCCGGATGACTCGTTTAACGCACTGAAAATTGGAATCATCGGGGTCTCGTTGCGCGGCAGGATGCTCGCGGAAGAGGCGGTCAATGCAGCGCCGCCAAGATCAGGATCGTGCAGGAAGGCGGCGCACTCAGGTTCATGAATCACATCCGCGCCAAGGAACATACCGCCCGCCTGCTGCCGATCGAAACGCGCTGAAAAAGTCACTCCTCATGTCACAAATCTTCACCTTTGAATCCCTCGTCAACAGGTGCGGACTCAACTCCGTGCCTGCTGAATGGCCCGGGCTCTGGGAGGCTTTCCAGAAAACCACGCCGGATTCCTCATTCTCATTGGATGCCACCTTCATCGCCGAGGTCTGCGCTTTCTGCCAATTCTCCGATGAAATCGTGAGCCTCCTCCAGGAGGCTGCCAGCCAAGTCCGCAGCGAACCGCTCTTGGAAACCGCAACCCGTTTTCTGTTCGCGCAATTCAACTCCACTCCACCGCCTGATTATCAAACCATCGCCGCCTGGCCCTTTGTTGCGCAACCACTCGACCCGCCGGCATCACTGATTCCCGCCTTGGCCTTGTTGGCCGGCGTTCCCGGAATCCGTCAAGCCCATGCCTCCCGCCGGATTCCAGAGTCGGTTACACGGTCCACTTTGTTCGACATGGAGGTCTGGATTCGGACATTTCACCGACGACACCGAAAATGGGGCCTCTCCGAACTAAACTGGCTCTCCCACCATTGGAACGGACGCCTTTTTCGAATCGGCCGCTTGCAGTTCATGCACGGAAATTTTCCTGGAGCTGTCCGGGTTTTCAAACGACTGGCCACAGACGAAATCCTGGCTTTCGCCGAACCCGGCCAAACCCGTTATCGCCGGGACGGACTAGCCGACGGCACACAGGATGTCTTCGATTCTCAAGCTTGGTCGCCCACCTTGGAAATCTCATCAACCACTCTGTCCGGCCACCCGATCAATTCCCTGGGCTATGTCAATCCCAAGCCCGTCTGCCTCCCCTCCGCGGAGTGGGTCCAAATCCTCGCGCCGGGCGATCCCATGCTCGACATGCACATTCCGGAAGGCGGCGCCATGGAGTTCGAAGCCTGTGGCAAATCGATGCAGGAGGCACTGGTCTTCTTTGACACGCACTTCCCCGAAAAACCGCCTGCAAAAACCTTTTTCTGCAAAACATGGTTCTTCGATTGGCAGTTCCAGCAAATCCTCCCACCCACCTCCAACATCGTCATGGTCCAGCGTGAATTCTATCGCTACCCGATCGTTTCCAATGAAAGGGAAGCCTTTCGCCGCATTTTCGGTGGAATGCCGGAAAATCTTCATGCCGCACCGCGCGACACCTCCTTGCGCCGTGCCATGCTCGACTTCACGCTCGCCGGTAACCATCTCCGCGGTGCTGCGGGGTTCCGTTTGGTTGATGCCCCAACCTGGGGATCCGCGCCCTATCAAACCCAACCCGTCGACTTCAATAAATGATGATCAAAGCATCCATACCCATCGCCCTGCAGATCGTCATCGATGATGTTGGTTGGTGGTGCGGCACCGACGACAACAAAACTGGGGGACCCTTCAGGACAGGCTTCTGCAGGGACCATGTTCCCGCCGATTATCAGGCCATCATTGATCTCGGGCGCCGCCTTCATATGCGGCCCCAGGCCGCAATGATCCTTTCCGAATGGGACCGCACCAACCTCCTCAGGCGCTTGCCTTCCGCCACATGGATGGGAGCCGGGTGGGACAATCCCTTCAAATCCGATCCCCGGCTGGATGAAACCTCCGCGCTTCTGGCGGAAAACTCCCGGCACATCGAGTTGGCCTTGCACGGAGTGGGACACGAATTCTGGAGCGATGGGGTGCCCACGCGCGCGGAATGGCATGATCAGGCCGGCAACATGAGGCCCCGTGATCAAGTGGAAGCGCATCTCGATGCCTTCATGGAAATTTGGAATCAAAACAGTTTGGGCTCCGATCCCTTCTCTTTCGTTCCCACCGCCTTCCTCCACCGGTTTGGCGACCCGGATGGATTGGCCCCAATACTTGCCCGGAGGGGCATCCGATACATCTCCAGCCCCTACAGCAGGATGTTTTTCAATCAGCCCTCCGATGAGGACGATTTTGGAATCGACGGGGGGCTTTTGATGCTCGATCGCGGCACCGATCCGCTCCGCTGGTTCACCGCAGAGCCCGATGCCATCGAAGGCGAAATCACGGGCGCCATTTGCGGCATGCACTGGCCCAATTTGCTCGCAAGGGATCCGGCCAGAAACGGTGAGGTGATTGACCGTTGGGTCAAATTTCTCGCTCCCTACGACACACGATTCGATCGGATGCTCGGTCCCGACACCTCCGCATCCTTTTCACAACTTGTCTATCATCGATGGACCCGACTGAAAACGGATCCCGAGGGGCTTGAGTTTGACTTCTCCCGGCTTGAGGCGGCCACAGGTTTACTGCCTTCGTTCTATTTGAAGATCACAACGGATCAACCCATCGATCCCGCCGCACTAAAGCTGACGGGACTTTCGTTGTTGGAGCAGCATAGGGAGCTTCCAAATCAATGGCGACTCCACCTGCAGCGCCTGCCAGAGACTCGTGTCGGGAGCATTCGCCTCATCACGGAAACCATCACGGCCAACACCTGCCAATCTTCTTTTTGACTCCCAGAGCAGCCTCTCGCCTCACACAAATTCCGAACACAAATAAAAAGTAAAAAGGGGTCGTCCCGCGTATTATCGCTTTTTGTCCCTTTCGCCCATCGGCGAGATCTTCATTCCCGAATTCCCATAAGCCCCCAGCGTGTCCCCTACACACACAAGCAAACGCTTCGTGGGAAAAACCCAGCAGTCAAAATGCATTTTCTTTGAGAAAAGGCCTTAACAAAAATGAAAGACAGCCCATACAACAAACCAGTTAACTCGTGTAACGAACTGAAAATTGGAATCATCGGAGTCTCGCTACGCGGCAAGATGCTCGCGGAAGGAGCGGTCAATGCGGCGCCCGGCGTGAGTATTGGAGCGGCCGCTGACATCAACGCGGACTTACTCGCCGAATTTTCCCGCAAATATGGCTGTTTCCAAACGGCCGATTATCGCGAGATGTTGGATCGTCCGGAGATAGGGGCAGTGATCGTGGCCTCTCCGGATTTCCTTCACGAGGAACACGCCGTGGCGGCTCTCCGTGCTGGAAAAGCGGTTTACCTGGAAAAGCCGATTGGCATTACAGTCGAAAGTTGCGACCGCATCCTGCGCTGCGCGATGGAAACAGGTAGCAAGCTTTATGTGGGACACAACATGCGCTTCTTCACCGTGGTGCGCACGATGAAGGAGCTCATCGATTCCGGCGCCATTGGCGAGGTCAAGGCGGCGTGGTGCCGTCATTTCGTTTCCTACGGCGGGGACGCCTACTTCAAGGACTGGCATGCCGATCGGACCAAATCCAATGGCTTGCTTCTGCAAAAGGCAGCCCACGACATCGACATCCTACACTGGTTTTGCGGCAGCCAAACGCGCCGACTCACCGCGATGGGGCAATTGGCCCTCTACGGCAACATCGCCGCGCGACGACAAGCGGACGCCCCCACACCCATCGTAGAGTTCAACGAAGGAAACTGGCCGCCGGAGGCGCAGACCGAACTGAATCCGGTGATGGATGTTGAGGACATGAGCTCCGTGCTTCTTGAAATGGAGAACGGAGTGCAGGCGGCTTACCAGCAGTGCCACTTCACACCGGACGCATGGCGCAACTACACGGTCATCGGCACGCGGGGGCGCATCGAAAACTTCGGCGACACCCCGGGAAATGCGGTGGTGCGTGTGTGGAATACACGCAGCGACCGATACCGCGCCGAAGGCGATCTGGAGGTCGCGCCGCCCGAGGAAACCGGAACCCATGGCGGAGCCGATCCCAAGATCATGAAAGAGTTTGTGCGCCATGTGCTCTTTGATGAGCCGATCTCTATTTCACCCTCGGAAGCGCGCCAGGCCGTTGCGGCGGGTGTAGCCGCCACCGAGTCCCTGCGGAATGGAAGCACGCCCAGGGAAATCGCACCGCTCTCCGCCGACTTGCGGGAGTATTTCTCAGGGCACAGCCAAGCTTAGAGCATTTTGCTCAAATCTGTAGCCGGTGGTTGGGGTTGTGTGAAGACCTTAAGGAATTTTTTGGCTTTCTCAAAATTGCGAAACGAACATGGCTTGTAATCCATGCTTTTTGTGAAAGTTCGTGTGTTTCGTGGTTTCAACTTCGCATTTCGGATTGAGGTCAAGTGAAGGGTCAAAGGCGTTAGCCAATGCGAAATGCGATGCGTTGGACGGTGAATCCTGGCTCTGCACACAGTTCGTTAAAATCTCGATCATCAAACCAAATAAACAACCGGCCATGCTGGCCGCTCTCTCTTTCCACACGGTGGAATAAACCGCGTCACCCCCTCCGTACTTTCGATACGGTATGCGGGGATTGTTCTTAATGTATATCGCCTGCCCTTGCTCCACAGCGCTGGTGGGTGTGATTTATGCTTCGTAAATAACGCAAGCCAAATCCGATTCACCTCTCCAAACCCAACCTCGCTATCAGTTAATGAAAATTATGAAAAAGCAGTTCCCCATCAATAATCGCGCACTCCTCGCCGCCGGTTCTGCCGTCTTCGCGCTTGCCCTATCGTCCGCCCACGCTCAGACCGCCACATGGAATGGAGCCGGCTCCGACAACAATTGGAGCACCGGCGCAAACTGGGGCGGCACGGCACCCGTCGCCAACAACCTTCTCACCTTCAACGGCACCACGCGCCTTTCATCCAACAACGACATCGCGGCGGACACGACCTTCGGTAGCATCACATTTAATAGTGGTGCCGGGGCTTTCACTCTCTCGGGCAACCGAATCACGCTTTCAAGCGGTAACAGAACGATCCAGAACAGCTCGACCAACACGCAGACCATCGCCCTCGACATGATCCTGAGCAACGGCGCGATAATAAGAGCCAACTCAGGTGCCATCGTCCTGTCTGGAAACTTGAGCGGCACCGGCTCAATTTTCAAAAACTCCACTGCTTTTGATTTGACCCTCTCCGGAAACAACACTTTTAACGGAAGGGTGGAGATTTCCCGCGGGAACCTGACGATCAATTCGATCAACAGTGTCGGTTCGGGCCAGGGGGCAAGCGCCTTGGGAACGGCTTCAACCTCGACCAACGGCCAGATTGCTTTGGGCGACGCAGCCGGAGCCAACTCCGCCACCTTGATTTACACCGGCGCAGCCGCTACCACCGACCGTCAGGTCATTTTCAATGGAAGGGATTCTGGTGCCAATGCTGCGCTCGATCAATCCGGCACCGGGTTGCTCAAATTCACCAGTAATTTGGGTTTTCTCGCAGCCAGCGGCAACAACATTTCCCGGACGCTGACCCTTCAAGGCTCGACGGCGGGCACGGGCGAGTTCGCCGGCGTCATTGCCAACCAAGATCTGGCCAATGGCAAGATTACAGCCTTGACCAAGGCGGGTAGCGGCACTTGGGTGCTCTCTGGCGCGAACAGTTACACTGGGGCCACCACGATCAATGGCGGCACCCTCCAAATCGGCGGCGGCAGCACGACCGGGGCGCTTTCAACCAGCAGCGCGATCACCAACAACGGCACGCTCGTTTTCAACCGATCCAATACCGTCACCCAGGGCACCGATTTCGTCAACGGCATCGCGGGCACGGGGGCGCTCACACAAGCCGGAGCCGGCACGCTGGTTTTGAGCGCCTCCAATAGTTATAGCGGGCTCACCAGCGTCAATGCGGGCATTCTTAGTGTCCGCCACAACAACGCACTGGGAACGAGTGCGGGCGCCACTACCGTGGCAGCCGGAGGCCAGTTGCAGCTCCAGGGCGACATCACCGTCACGGGCGAGGCCCTGACAATCAGCAACAATTCCACGGCCGGCCTTGTGAATGCCAGCGGCACCAACACATGGACTGGTAGTGTGACGTCAACCGGCGCCAGCACGGCGGGCAGGGTGAGTTCCAGCGCGGGATTGCTGACGCTCTCTGGAAGCGTTTCCTCGGACGCCAGCCAAGGCCTGATTTTGGGAGGCGCAGGCAACCTAACGATCTCGGGCGCCATCTCTGGCGGAAGGATCTTTAAAAACGGTGCGGGCAGCTTGACCCTTTCCGGGAGCAACACCTTCAACGGATTACTAGAAGTCGCCGCCGGCACGGTTTCGATCAACTCGATCAATTCGGTGGGATCGGGCCAGGGGGCAAGCGCTTTGGGCACGGCATCCACCGCAGGAAATGGAGCAATCAGGCTGGGTAGTTCGAGTGGCAACACCACCGGAACGCTCATTTACACGGGCGGCGCCGCCACCACCGACCGCCAGGTTTTCCTGCAGGGCTTACAAGCCGGCGCGGACGCGGTCCTCGACCAGTCGGGCACAGGCCTGCTGAAATTCACCAGTGCACTGGGCAGCGCCAACAGCAACAACAATGTTACCCGGACGCTGACTCTTCAAGGCTCGACGGCGGGCACGGGCGAGTTCGCCGGCGTCATTGCCAACCAAGACACGGCCACCGGCAAGATTACCGCCCTGACCAAGGCGGGCACCGGCACATGGACGCTCTCCGCCAACAACACTTACACCGGCAACACCACCGTTTCCGAAGGCACGCTAGCCATCAACGGCAGTGTCGCTGGGGCGGTGGCTGTGAACTCGGGTGCCACACTCCAAGGTTCGGGATCAATCGGCGGCGCGCTAAGCGTCAGCGGTCAGCTTTCTCCGGGTAACAGCATTGAAAGCATCGGCGCTTCCAGCGTTTCGTTCATGAATGGTTCGACCTATGCCTATGAGCTCAACTCGAGCGTGCTCGGCGGTGATCTGCTCTACACGACCGGTGCCCTCAGCATTGCCTCGGCCACAACCCTCTCGCTCACCGAATTGGCAACAGGCACGCTTGCCATGAATGGCAAACTTACGCTCATCAGCTACGGCACTTGGAACGGCGGACTCTTCACCTACAATGGCAACACACTCAACAATGGCGACAAGTTCACGCTTGGTTCCAACGAGTGGCTCTTCAAGTACGATGACACCACCGGTGGCAGTAACTTCCTCAGCGACCAGGCTGGAGCAACCCGCTACATCACCATGACCGTCGTGCCCGAGCCGAATGTCGCGATGATGGTCGGCAGCCTCGCTCTCGTGACCCTGCTGCGCCGCCACAGGGATTGAGCTTCGAAGGAGTTACACTAAAATTTTCTTTCGGAGTTTTTGGTTTTTACTCCGAAAGAAAAACCTAGAGCGCTGGCTGACGAGCCAGCGCTCTTCATTTTGAGAATATGCCTGGCATCAATGCCTGAAGTGGCGGTGGCCGGTGAATACCATGGCCATGCCGGCTGCGTCGGCGGCGGCGATGACTTCTTCATCGCGTACGGAGCCACCCGGCTGGATGCAGGCGGTGGCGCCGGCGTCGATCGCCGATTGCAAGCCGTCGGCGAAGGGGAACATCGCGTCGGATGCGACGATGCTGCCTTTGAGATCGAGTCCGGCTTCCTTCGCTTTCCAAATCGCGATGCGTGAGGAATCGACGCGGCTCATTTGTCCGGCGCCGATGCCGAGGGTGCGGTCGTTGCTCGCGTAAACGATGGCGTTGGACTTCACATGCTTCACGATGCGCCATCCGAAGCGCATCGCGCGCATTTCATCTTCCGTCGGCGGGCGTTTGGTGACGACCTTCGATTCGAGGTTGTCGAGACCAAGCGCGGTGTGATCGCGGTCCATGACCATGATGCCGCCCGGGCATGAGCGGATGACAGGGGATTTTTTCTCGATCAGGTACCCGTCGTTCATCTTCATGAGACGCAGGTTCTTTTTCTTTTGGAGTAGCGCGCGAGCGTCGGCATCGAACTCCGGCGCGATGATCACATCGGTGAAAATTTCTGAAATGACGCGAGCGAGTTCGAGATTGAGCGGGCGGTTGCAAACGATCACGCCACCGAAGGGTGCTTGGCGGTCGGTTTCGAAGGCTTTCTGCCATGCGACACGCAGGTCTTCATCGTCTTGGCCGACGCCGCAGGGGTTGGTGTGCTTGAGGATCGCGACGGTCGGACGCACGAAGTCGAGGATCAGGTCGGCCGCGGCTTCGATGTCGAGGATGTTGGTGTAGGAAAGCTCCTTGCCTTGGACCTGGGTGAAGAACTTGTTGAAGTTCCCATAGAGCGAACACTTTTGGTGCGGATTGTCGCCGTAGCGGAGCTCTTGTTCGAGCGGCAGGCTGAGGGTGAAATTGCAGCCGGTACCGCGGCGCGATTGGCCGAGGAAATTGGTGATCGCCGCATCGTACTGCGAGGTGCGCAGGAAGACCTTCACGGCAAGTTGTTCGCGGAAACCTTTGGTCGTGTCGCCATGATGCGCTTTCATTTCCTCGATCACGCGCGAGTAATCGGCGGGGTCGACGACGACCGTGACATGCGAGTGGTTTTTCGCGGCGCTGCGCAGCATCGAGGGTCCACCGATGTCGATGTTCTCGATCGCGTCTTCCATGCTCACATCGGGATTCGCGACGGTTTGTTCGAAAGGGTAAAGGTTCACGACGACCAGGTCGATGGGCGGGATGTCGTGGATTTTTGCCTGCTCGAGGTGGTCCTTGTCGTCGCGGCGATGGAGGAGACCACCGTGGACTTTCGGGTGGAGGGTTTTCACGCGGCCGTCGAAGAGCTCGGGCGCGCCGGTGAATTCCGAAACATCGATCACCGGCAGGCCTGCGTCGCGCAGTGCCTTGGAGGTGCCGCCGGTTGAGAGGAGCTCGACGCCGAACTGGTGGAGTTCGCGGGCAAAGTCGGCGAGGCCAGTCTTGTCGGAAACGGAGAGGAGGGCGCGGGCGATGGGCATGGTGGTTTGGGATTGGTGTTTTGCGAGAGGGCCCGTGGCGGGCGCCGCTCGCGGGCTTCACCTAGCCAAGTGGCGGACGACGGGCAAGCGGAATAGGGGCGGGGGCGGCAGGATCTTTTTTGCAATTCGGCAAACTTGGCCCGCCTCGTGCTAATTCCGTAGGCAAAGGCAACCCATGAATTTGTTCGAGGGCTACGATCCCGGAATTTTTTACGATGAAATGTTCGCCGCCGATGGTGGCGTGCGGCCTCATTGCGGCCCGCTGCAGGACCGCTTCCGCGACATCGATCCGCGGGATTTCCTCGCGCGTAAGGCCAGCTCCGAGCTCTATTTCCTGCGTCAGGGGATCACCTTTAATGTTTACCACGACGATCGCGGCACCGAGCGGATTTTCCCTTTCGATCCGATCCCGCGGGTCATGCCTGCGGGCGAGTGGGAGCACCTTGAGGCCGGCCTCACCCAGCGGATCGTGGCGCTCAACCTGTTTCTCCACGACATCTATCACGACCAGCGCATCCTCAAGGATGGCGTCATCCCGCGCTTCTACATCGAGCAGGCCAAGCACTATCGCCCGGAGTTTCGCGGCGTCGATGTGCCGGCGGACATCTACATTCACATTTGCGGCAGCGATCTGATCCGCGGGGCCGATGGCCAGTATTATGTGCTCGAGGACAATGGCCGCTGTCCGTCGGGGGCATCGTATCTTTTGGAAAACCGCAATGCCTTGAAGCGCGCGTTTCCGGGGATTTTCGATGCGATGGGCGTGAGGCCGGTGGATTCCTACCCGAGCGACCTGCTCGACATGCTGCATCACATTTCACCGCGCCGCGACGACAACCCGGTGTGCGTGCTGCTCACGCCCGGCTGCCACAACAGCGCGTATTTCGAGCATTGTTATCTCGCGAGGGAAATGGGCATCGACATCGTCGAAGGGGGCGACCTCGTGGTGATGGACCAATTTGTTTACATGCGCACCACGCGCGGCTTGCGGCGGGTGGATGTGATTTACCGGCGCATTGATGACGACTTCATCGATCCGGTGGTGTTTCGAAAAGATTCGGTGCTTGGGGTACCGGGATTGATGAATGCCTATCGTGCGGGAAATGTCGCGCTGGCAAATGCCGTCGGCACCGGAGTGGCCGATGACAAGGTGATCTATTATTTTGTGCCGCGCATCATCGAGTATTACCTCGGCCAAAAACCGATCTTGCCGAATGTGCCGACCTATCTGGCTTCGGAGGAGAATGATTTGAAATTCATCCTCGCTCATTTGCCCGAACTGGTGGTCAAGGCGGCCAACGAATCCGGCGGCTATGGCATGCTCATGGGGCCGACGGCGAGCAAGCAGCAGATCGCGGAGTTTCGCGAAAGGATCATCGCCGATCCGCGCAACTACATCGCGCAGCCGGTGGTGTCGCTCTCGCGCTCGCCGACTTGGTGCGATGGCGCGATCGAAGGCCGCCACATCGATTTGCGACCGTACATCATTTACGGCAAGGATGTGAAGATCGTGCCCGGCGGGCTGACGCGTGTCGCGCTCACCAAGGACTCGCTCATTGTCAATTCATCCCAAGGCGGCGGCAGCAAGGACACCTGGGTGCTGCGCCACTGAAAAAACAGCCATGTTATCGAGAGTCGCCAACACGCTTTACTGGATGGTCCGCTATGTCGAGCGGGCCGACAACCTCGCGCGACTGATCGATGTGAACCAGCAGTTGCTGCTCGATTCCGAGAGCCTCGACAGCGAGCGTCTGCGTGGGTTTTGGCAGCCGATCATTTTGAGCACCGGCGATGAAGAAGCCTTTCATTCGATTTACGATCAGGCAGGAAGCAGCGAGGTGATCCGCTACCTCACCGACGATCCGCGAAATCCGAACAGCATCACCTCGTGCATCGCCTTGGCGCGCGAAAACGCGCGGACCGTGCGCGATCAACTTTCCGACGAGTTGTGGGAAGAGCTCAATGCGCTCTATCTTTTCAGCCGCTCGGATGAGGCAGGCCGCTTGGTGGCATCGGATCCGCCGCGCTACTACGAGAGGATTCGGCGCAGTGCGGTGACCTTTCTAGGCATTGCAGCATCGACCACCGCGCGCGACGAGGAGTGGGATTTCATGGACCTCGGCAGGTACCTTGAACGCGCCGACAAGACGACGCGTTTCCTCGATGTGGCAAGCTACTTGCCGAGCGATGAAGACGAGGTCGCCGATGCCTCTTCCGATCATTTGCATTGGTCGGCGATCCTCCGATCGTGCAGCGCCTTGGGGGCGTTTCGCGCGGTGCAAAGGCAGATCAGCGCCAAGGCCGTGGTCGATTTCCTGCTGTTCTCCCCGCAGTTTCCGCGCTCGGTGCATTATTGTGTCGAGCGGGTTGATGTGAGCCTGCACCGGATCTCGGGCACGCCGCGTGGGACATTTTCCAACAAGGCCGAGCGCGAAACGGGAAGGCTGCTTGCCGACCTTGCTTACGGCTCTGTCGACGAGGCCTTCGGTGCCGGGTTTCATGGATACCTTGATGCGTTGCAGGAACGCTTCAACGCGATCGGTGAGGCGATCTTCGAGAGTTATGTCTTGATGCCAGATCGTATCCAGACTAACGCGGTGCGCGAGCCTAGGTCGTCATCAGCCTTGGCGGCATGGCAAATGCAACAACAACAGCAGCAGTGAGTGGTTTGTCCGGGTCAGAACCGTCGGTGGCGGGGGTGAGGCTCGCTGTGCTTCACCGGACGACTTTTCATTACGGTCTGCCGGTCACCCAAAGCGTCAACACGCTGCATCTTGAGCCGCGAACATTTCCCTATCAGAAAACCATCTCGGCATTGATCCGTGTGTTGCCGGCGACGCGATTGCGGCGCTTCACGGATTTGTTTCAGAATGTGACGCATCACTTCGAGTTGCCCGACGCGCACTCGCGCTTGGAAATCGAGAGCCGCATCCGCGTGCACAACCTGCCTTTGGACATCTCCGATGAAAGCCGTGAAGCGACGAGTGAGGCGTATCGCGATTCGTCGATTCGCGAGCGGATTTGGCCCTATGTGCAAGAGAGTCGGCGGGTGAGCCGGACGCCGGAGATCTGGCGTCAATCGGTCGATGTCGCGGGTGGCTTCGATTCGGTCTACCAGCGGGCCCGAGCATTGATGGAGTGGATCCACAGCGAGTTTCGCTACGAGCCGGGTGCCACAGGCGTGAGCACGCAGGTGGAGGAATCATTTCAAATGCGGCGCGGCGTTTGCCAGGACTTCACGCATGTGATGTTGGCGATGTGCCGTGCGGTCGGTGTGGCAGCGCGTTATGCGTCGGGATATTTGTACAATGGACCGCGCGACACCTTGGTCGGGGCGCAGGCTTCACACGCGTGGTGCGAGGTCTATTTGCCTGCTGCGGGGTGGATCGGTTTTGATCCCACCAACAACACGCTTGCGGACGAACGCTATGTCAAAGTCGCTGTTGGCAGGGACTACGATGATGTTGCGCCGGTGGTCGGAAGCTACCACGGTCACGGCCACTGCCGCATGGAAGTGCATGTGGAGGTGGAAAAAATCTAGAGCAGTTTGCGAAAAGGTGTAGCCGGTGGAGCGAGAATATTTTGGCCAGGGCAAGGCGTTGCGATGGAGTGGATAGACATCCACGACTGAGCGACAACGCAGCCATGGACAAAATATTCCGCTCTCTTCGAAGTCTCGGCGAAGCCGCAAATTTTCCACACGAAACCCCAACCACCGGCTACAGATTTGAGCAATATGCTCTAACCCCGCGATCGCGGGAAATTTTTTCAGAATGGCTTGGCGAGTCCGAGCCATGCCGATGCCGCGGCGGCGGCGATGCTGATCACCAGCACGGCGGGCGCGGGGAGGATCTTGCGCTTGGCGAAGAGCGGTGCGACACCGAGCAGGAGCCAGAGGCCGATTTTGACCATCCACCAATGTTGCTCCATCGGTGGTTTCTTGAGCATGGCGAAGCCGACCAGCAGGATCAGCACGAGCGACACGCCGTGAAGGATCGAGGCCGCCTTTTGGCGTGAGCCGGCAAGCAGTGTGGAGCCGAGCGAAGCGAAGAGGCCGAAGGCTGCGGCGATGTGCAATGTTTTGAGGATGGCGGGGTCCATGGCGTTGGAGGTTGCAGGAGCTTGGCGGCGAACGATGACCGAAGCAAGGAGCTTGTTAGAATTCGCAGAGTTGAAATTCCCCCTTTCCCGCGCCGCAAAATGCGCCGAAGCTACGGGCAGTTGGAGATAAAATCATGTCCGAGAAACCATCGCCCATCCTTACCCGCAAGATGCTGATCCTTGTGACCGCCTGTGCGACGGTGGTGGCGCTGGCATTGATCGCGCTGCCGCTGGTCGCCGGCGAGCCGGGCAAAAAGTGGCCGGACATCGTGCTATTTCTCGGTCGTTTCCACATGCTGGTGTTGCACATCCCGATCGGGGTTTTTGTGCTGATTTTGCTGCAGCAACTGGCGGCGATGGTGATGCGGCGTGCGGACGCGCGGCCATCGCGTTTTGCGTTGGCACTTGGCATGATTAGCGCGGTGGTCGCCGCCTTGGCGGGATTTCTTTTGTATCATGGAAGTGGCGATGACTATGCGGGCAGCGAGCTTGCCGAGCGTCACCTGTGGGCGGGCATGGCCTTTGCAGTGGCGGCGATCGCGACATGGCTCGCGAGGTTATGGGCCGATGCGATG
>JBKDYW010000220.1:0-3402 GCA_046308575.1 Verrucomicrobiota bacterium | reverse complement strand
GGTGCCCCATGCGGCAACCGTGCCATCGGATTTGAGCGCGACTGAATGCAGGACGCCGGCGGAAACAAAGGGTGCGCCCTGCGCCATGTTGTGCGCTTGAAATGATTTGGCGCTCGCGTCGTAGGTCAGGCTCGCCGGCGCGTAGATGCCGATGGAGGGCACATGCTCGCGGTTGGCTAGTCCGGAAAGATTGAAGCTGCCGTTGCTGGGGTTGATCGTGATCGTGGCAGAGCCATTGGCATCGGCGAGGTACTTGCAATCGATGCGAATGCCTTGGTTGTTGCCGTAGGAATTTTGGTCCACCGCAACCTGCCCCAGCGTGCTTTGAAAGGTGAAGTTGCGCGCCGTGTCTGCAGCGCCGACCGAAAACATCGACAGCACATAACGGCCGCCGGGACTCAGGCCCGAAAGCGTGATCGTTTGCGCGGAAGTGCCACCGCTGCCATGCACGAAATCATTCGCAAGGCTGCGATTGGCATCGCTGAGGTCGTTGGCATCATTGGTGACAAAGCTGGCAAAGTTGCTTGTCGAAAATTTCCCGACCACCGCCGGGTTGCCGCCCGAGATACCGGTGAAGGAAATTCCGCCGAGCGTGAATGATCCGGTCGCGCCGAAGGAATAAGCGTGGGTGTAAAGGTACCTGGGATCGAGGCCGGTGCTTGCTTCATCGGTCCACGGGTGAATGGTCCAGCGGGCGGCATCGACCTTCAGCTGCACGGCATTTGCCGAGGCGAGTTGACCGTCCCATGCTTTGAGCGTGAAGGCATTTTGAAGGCCGGTGGAGCCATCGGCAGGCGTCCACAGCACTTTGTCGCTGCCGGCAATCAAAGTCGTTCCGGGTGTCACTGCGGCCCAGGCCGAGCCATTCCATTTTTGCAAAGTCCCGGAGCTGATTGTTTCAACACGAAACGAAATGACATCGCCATCGACATCCGCCTCATCAGCCGCGGCGGCGATCGATGTGAATGAAATTTCGATCGGTGTGCCTTCGGTCTGGCCAGAGATGATGTCAATCGTGGTGAGCGTCGGTGCGTCGATGACTGGCGAAACCGAAACCACTGCCTGCACCGGTGTCGCGGACTCCAGCGGGCCATCATCGCGCGCGACCACTTTGAATGCGGATTGTGTTCCGTTGGCATTGAGGGAAGGCGTCCAGTAACCATTCAAGCTGGCGGTGATCACTTTGTTGGTCGATGCATTCCATGGCGTGGCGGCCGCTTCGCTCGTGCCAATTTTCAAGGTGCCGGTGGTGACCTCCTTCACGACAAAGCCGGTGACCGCGCTGTCGATGTCGGCTTGGTCGCCCTTGGCTGCCAAGGCGGCGAAGGTGATCGGGATCGCGGAGTCCTCATTGCCGCTGGTGATCGGTCCGGAAAAACGGGTGAGCGTTGGTGCGTCATTGACCGCGCCGACCGAGACCTTCACCGACTTCGTGGCTGCGGAATAAAGCGCGCCGTCGTAGGCCACGACGGTGAAGGCATCGAGCGAGCCGTTGATTGAAGTGGGTGGTGTCCAGACAAGGCTTTCTCCGGCGCCGACCGATGTGCTGCCGGCGGTGACTGCGCTACCGTTTTTGGTGAGCGTGCCACCGAGCACCGACTCGATGCGAAACGAGATCGGATCGAGCGCCCAGCCATTGGCGATGGCGGTGATGCTGTTATTTGGATCGGTCGCGCCCACGGCGGCAGCGAGCGATGCGTAGGTGATCGTCAGTGGCGTGCTCTCGATGCCACCGGTCAGCACCGCAGGTGTGCTGCTGGCAAAGCCCGGCGCTTGGTTCGTGATCGTGAAGGTGACGGGCAGATCCTTGGTTCCAAAGCCGTTGGATGCGCGGATGTTCACCTGATAAACGCCCGTGCTGCCGCTGCGAGGGTAGCCCGAGATGACGCCGCCCGAGCCCATCGTTAATCCTGCGGGCAAGCCGGTGGCAGCGAACAACACAGGACCCGTGCCCGCTGCATAGTAGTAGTAATCGAAGCTGCTGCCGACGGCCACCGTGTGCGCCGTCGCCGCTGCCGGGGCACCATAGAAATACGGCGCTTCGATCTGGATGTTGTGGGTGTTACGATCGGACCAGATTGTCGGGACTCCTTCGCGAGGACTCACCGAAATCCTGTTGTTGCCAAGCGAGAGCGGGAACGTGGCGGTGAATGTTACTCGCGTGAACTTACTGCTATCGCGAGTGACATTGATGTACTGCTGGGCAACTTGGATGTTGTTGCGATACATGTAGACATAGCCGTTGGTCGACCAGTTGTTGTGTCCGACGTAGAACTCGCCGCGCAGGTCGAACGCCATCGTCACGGTGGCGGTGCCGTTCTGGTTGTTGGTCCAGTTCGTGAGCGAGGAATGCCAAGTCTCGACGTCGTTCCAATGGATGTCGGGAAGGTCTTCGCCCTGGAGGGATACACCCTCGCGCTCGTAACTGGCGGCGCTGGCGAGAATCCGGTCGCTCAAGATGCCGACTTGGAATTCCAATTTGGTGTCGCCGCCCATGCCGGTGACATCCGTGCTGGCTGCGACGCGGGCATGCGTCATTGTCGCCAACTCATTGACGAAGGATCGTCCTTGGTCTGTTTCCGCGACACTGCATCCGTAGAGGAGAATTTGCGCGTCGGCGGAGAGGGATTCGCTCCATGCGGCGACCTGCGGCGAATGGGCGTGAAGGGTGTTGGCATCGAATGACTGTTTGCCAAACCAGAGCTTTCCATCGCTGCCGTGCGAAATGACGCGAAGAACATCGACCTTTGTCAAAGTACCAAGCGCTTTAGTGATTTGCGCAACGACATCGCCGTTGCCGTCGATTGGAATCACTCGTGAGCCGGCCAGTTCCTCTTTGGGGATGTTGGGGGCCAACGCGGAATCGATCAGTACCACGCTGCGTGCGGGTTCATTGAGCGCCGCATCTGCTGCAATCAACTGCTGCATGCCAAGTGCTTGCAGACCAATGACCATGCAAAGCAGGCGAAGGGCAAGGGGAATCAACATCCGCCGACGCTGCAAGCTGATCGAAATTTTTTCACATCTTCCTATGGAGAGTGGATCTGGCATGAAATGATGATGTTGGAGTTTTGTTTTCGATTTTGGTCGCTGAACTAATTTTGGAGCATTTCCGAGAGCTCCTTGCATCGCGCCTTGATCATTTCGGTTTGTGCGGTGGCAAGCTCCAGTGGGTAGATCGATCCGTACATGGATCTTGGATCTTCCCCCTCCTTGAGCGGGAACAGGGTTTTGACATGAAACTCCATGTACTTCAGCCAAGCGCGTTGGGCTTCCTTGAGATCCGAGCAGAACTGCTGGTTGTCGGCGTTGGTCGAAAGAACTTTTTTGTACAGCGAGTTGAGCTTGGCGTGGGCCGCTGCGAGATCGGCCTCGGCGGAGGCGTTCATTTCGAGCTGCGTC
>JBKDYW010000219.1:0-20651 GCA_046308575.1 Verrucomicrobiota bacterium | reverse complement strand
CTCAGCTCAATTCCAACTCAAGATAGGCCTCGACCTCACGAGTGGGATCATTGGCACGCATCAGGGCTTCACCGATGAGCACCGCATTGGCGCCAGCCTCAAGCACGCGCATCGCATCCTCCGGCGTCTTGATGCCACTTTCGGAAACGAGCAACACTTCATCGGGCACCTCCTCGGCAAGCGACTCGGTGGTGGCGAGATCAACCTCAAAGGTCTTCAAATTCCGATTGTTAATGCCAATCAGGTCGGCACCGAGCTCAAGAGCCCGTTCCATTTCCGGAAGGTCATGCACCTCGACGAGGACATCGAGCATCAAGGACTTCGCCTCGTCGTAAAGGCGCCGCAAGTTGTCATCATCGAGCGCCGCGACAATGAGCAGAATCGCATCGGCACCCGACACGGCAGCTTCGTGAATTTGCACTTCATGAATCGTGAAGTCCTTGCGCAGCAGCGGCGCATCGGAAAAACGCGAAATCTGCGTGAGGTAGCTCAGCGACCCTTGAAAATATTTTTCATCAGTCAGAATCGAAAGACATGACGCGCCACCATCAAGATAACGGCGTGCTTGTCGCACAGGATCGAAATCCGGGTCGATGAGCCCGACCGATGGTGAGGCTTTCTTCACCTCCGCAATGACCCCGAGTCGAGTCGGCCCGCGGTCGATCGCGGCGCGGAAGCCCCCAAAGTCATTGCGCTGCAGTGCGGCGCTGCGCAAATGGGCGGCTCGAGGCATCAGGGCCTCGATTTCAAGGCGCTTGGTGGCGATAATCTCTGCAAGCTTGTCGGACATGGCGTGCCCAAGGGAATCCCAAACCCGGAACCAAAGGAACAGGGAAATTTTGCAAATTTTGACTTGCGGCCAACCGCAGCCCGATGCAAAAACCCCTCACGCAATTTGCGTCGCGGGCGTAGCTCAGTGGTAGAGCGCCACCTTGCCAAGGTGGATGTCGTGAGTTCGAATCTCATCGCCCGCTCCATTTCCCCATCAGTTCGGGAATAGCTTCACATCCGGCCATCGCCGAAAAATTGCCGCTAACTTCACGCCTTCATGTTTGTCTGGTCGAAACTTTCCGCGGAAAAATGGCTCGATGCTTGGGAAGAGCGCTTCGCCGGCAACCCAAATCTGGTCGTCGAATATGTGAAGGGTGGGCGCTCGATCCGCCTGCAGCTATTCTGTGAAACCGAAGCCCAAGCCCAAGCCGTCGCAAAACAATTCGGCGGAAGCATCCGCAAGCTCGCCAAGGCCGATTGGCAAAAGCCCCCTGCCGCGCCCCGACCCATCAAGGTACGCGATGCGATTTTGCTCACCGCCGAAACCGGCGCGCCGCACATCAAGGGCCTGCGCAAAGCCCACCCGCAGCGCACGATCATCTCGATCCCGCCGGAAATGGCCTTTGGCACCGGCGACCATGTGACCACCTCGACCTGCCTGCGCATGCTCGTCGACATCGCACGCGAAAGAAAAAATTCCAACTGGACCGTAGCCGACCTCGGCGCAGGCACCGGCGTGCTCGCCATCGCCGCAAAGCATCTTGGCGCAGGTGAAACCTTTGCCTGCGATTTTGATCCCTTCGCGGTCTCCGTTGCGCAGCGCAATGCCGAGCGCAACGGCACGCCCGACATCGTCATCAAGGAACAGGATGTGTTGAAATGGAAACCGCGCGCAAAAGGCTACGATGTCGTGCTCGCCAACATTTTCTCCACCGTGCTCATTCAGGCATGGCCGGTGATCGCCAAATCACTCGCACGCAATGGCGATCTCGTCGTTTCCGGCATCCTCGCTACACAGGCATGGGATGTCTTCAAAGCCGCCGCCGCCAACGGCCTCGGTTTCACCTCGGTCGTCACCAAAGGAAAGTGGGTCACCGCACGCGGCGGGCACATGAGCGACCTGATCAACAAGGGCTGAATACAGCGGCGTTCTCCAGCCAAGTCATTTCAGATCCTTCACGCAGCGAAAGCCAACATGGCTGCTGCCTGTGTCGGGCGGTGTGCCGCGCCGAGAGCTGGGACGATAGCTTTCGCAGTAGTCGGGGTGACAAAGATATGAGCCGCCTTTGATCACGCGTTCCTGTGTCTGATACGGTTGACTTGGATTGTAGCTGGACTTCGGACCTTGCGGGTTGTGGCAAGAGGGCTCGAGCTTGCTGCGCGCATGGGTGTCGGGCCGGTACCAGTCGCTCACCCAGTTCCAAACATTGCCGCCCATG
The DNA here is from genome assembly GCA_046308575.1 of Verrucomicrobiota bacterium. Classification (GTDB taxonomy): domain Bacteria; phylum Verrucomicrobiota; class Verrucomicrobiia; order Verrucomicrobiales; family Akkermansiaceae; genus Luteolibacter. Next base: position 18,441 of record JBKDYW010000219.1, on the reverse strand, counting down.
TCATATAAGCCGTAACCATTGGCAGGAAAACTCATCACCGGCGCGGTCCCCACAAAGCCATCCTCCTTGGTGTTTTTGTAGGGAAAAATTCCGGTCCATGTATTGGTCATGAATTTGTCATCGCGCTTGAACTCATCACCCCACGCGTAGCGCTTGCCTTCAAGCCCACCGCGCGCAGCGAATTCCCATTCGGCTTCGGTAGGCAGACGCTTGCCTGCCCATTTCGCGTAAGCATTCGCATCGTCCCACGAGACCTGCACCACCGGGTGTTGCTCGCGGCCATCAAGATTGCTTTGCGGGCCCTCGGGCTGCTGCCAGTTGGCACCCGGAGTCCAACGCCACCACGCGCTCATTTCGCGCAAGTCGACCGGCCCATCGGTCGGCGTGAAAACCAAAGAACCGGGTTGCAGCATTTCATCGGGCGGCTTCGGCGTGCCGGGCGCTACCTGTTTTTTCAGCTCCTCCCAATCGACCGCCCTCTCGGCAGTGGTCTTGTAACGGGTGGCCTCAACAAACTTGCGAAACTGCGCGTTGGTCACGGCATGTTGATCCATCCAAAACCCATCGACACGCACCTTCACAACGGGCCTTTCGTTCATGCGACTGCACGGCAATTCACTGCCCATGAGAAACTCGCCGCCTTCGATCCTGACCATGCCCTCGGGGGCCGAAGAAGCATCATTGCGGTCTTTGGCGCACACCGCACCGTGCAGGCAAAGCGTCAAAATGACAGTGGGAGCAAATCGAAATATATTCATGGAACCCGAAAACTTTGACAGGAAAACCTAAAAGTAAACAGCACGATTTTGACATGACGGGCTCACTCATTTTTGGCACTTCGGGCACCAATAAGTCGAGCGCTGACCCATCACCGCATGCCGAATCGGCGTGCCGCAAACACGGCATGGCTCGCCTTTGCGTTCGTACACAAAAAGTTTTTGGCGAAAGTATCCGGGTTCGCCATCAGAATTCAGGAAGTCGCGCAAAGTGGTGCCACCTTCGGCGATCGCATCACCCAGTACATCGCGAATCGCCTGCGCGAGTTTGGCAAGGCGCGGCTTTGAAACGCGGTTTGCCTTGGTGCGCGGCAAAATGCCCGCGCGAAACAAGGCCTCCGACGCATAGATGTTGCCGACACCGACAACCACCTTCGCGTCCATATTCACAAGCTTGATCGCTGCCGAGCGTTTCGCGCAGGCGTCCTGCAGGTGCTTCGCAGTGAAGCCGGCTTCCAAGGGCTCAGGACCGAGATGCTTCAACAAGGCATGTGCCATCGGATCGCCGCGCAACAAGAGCACCAACCCGAAACGGCGCGGATCATGAAAGCGCAGCTGTTTGCCATTCGCCAGCGTGATGCCAACATGGTCGTGCGTCTTCCACGCATCCGCCGGCGAAATCACACGCAGGCTGCCAGACATGCCGAGGTGAATGAGCAAGGTGCCCGCACCCTCAATCTCAAGCAGCAAGTACTTCGACCTCCGGCGCACGGACAAAATTTTCTTTCCCTCAATTTCGGCGATCGATTTGGAAACTGGCTGACGCAGGTCGCGCCGGCGCACGATCACTTCCTTCACGCGCACGCCAAGCACATGCGGCTCGATGCCCCTGCGGGTGGTCTCAACTTCGGGGAGTTCGGGCATGTCAGTGGGCGCTGGGGCTTCGTACATGCTACGCAGCACCGAGGCCGAATCAAGATCGGTACTTGCCAGCGGGAAACATCGGCGGCATAGCCATTTCATGCATCAGGCATTCATCCTCGGCGCCGGTCTGGGCACTCGCTTGCGGCCGCTCACCGATCGCCTGCCAAAGCCGCTGGTCCCGTTGTTTCACCAAGCCATCGCGGCATGGACGATCAACGCCTGCACCAAACTCGGCATTCGGCGATTCGCCATCAACACCCATCACCTGCCCGAGGCATGGGATGATTTCGCCACGCACTCTGTCGGCAACGAGATCACATTTTTCCACGAACCCATCTTGCTGGAAACCGGCGGCGGGCTTCGCAACATCAGCGAGTGGGTCGGCGATTCACCGCTGCTCGTCCACAACGGCGACATCTTTTCGACCATGCCTCTCGACGCACTGGTCGCCGCCCACAAGGCCTCCGGCCTGCCCGTGACGCTCGCGCTTCGCTCGCAAGGCAGCGCCACTCACATCGCACTCGACGCCACAGGCAGCAGAGTCATCGACATTCACGAAAAACTCGGACGCACCGCAGGCACGCATGTCTTCAGCGGCATCTATTGCGTGAACCCGGAATTCATCCGCCAAATCCCAGCGAATGAAAAAATTTCGGTGATCCCATTCTTCCTCGAGCTCGCCAAACAAAACCAACTCGGCGCCATCACGCTCGATGAAGGCGTGTGGCTCGATCTCGGTGATCGCGAATCTTATCTCCGCGTGCACCGCGAGCTTGAACTTGCTCCGCGCGTGCACCGCGACGCGGTGATCGAAAACGGCGCCACTGTCATCGACTCGGTGATCGGGCCCGGCGCAGTTGTCGAATCCGGCGCGGTCGTGCGCGACTCGGTCGTTTGGCCGAACGCAAAAATTGCGCGCGGCGCGGACCTCACGCGCTGCATCGTGTGCTCGGCCGATTCGGTCGCCGGCATACATTCCGACGCCGATCTTTGAAGGCGCGCTTGCGAACAGGCCCGATACGAATAAAAAATCACGATCATGGAGCAGGTGCTGAACCAATTGCCGCGAACCGCGATGGCCGGCGAATTTGTGCCGGAACATTACTTCCGCAAAATCGCCCCCGCAGAAATCCTTCGCGATGGCAGGCCGCTCGAAATTGATCTCGGCTGCGGCGATGGGTCCTTCTTGATGGAAATGGCCCGCCATCATCACGACCGCGACTTTCTCGGTGTCGAACGCCTTCTTGGCCGCGTCCGCAAGGTCTGCAAAAAAATTTCACGCGCCGGCCTCGACAACGCACGAGTGCTGCGACTCGAGAGCCGCTATGTCGTCGAGTGGCTGTTGCCGCAAAATTCCGTCTCACGCCTCCACCTGCTTTGCCCCGACCCGTGGCCGAAACTCCGCCACCACCGCCGGCGACTCGTGAATGAAGATTTTCTGCAAGCGGTCCGCAACGCGCTCGAGCCCGGCGGAGAGTTTCTCTTCATGACCGATCACGAAGAATACTTCCAATGGGCGGAAGAAAAAGTGGCGTCATTCGGCGACTTCGAACGCCTTGAATGGCAGGAGGATTCGTTCTTCTATCCGAAGACCGATTTCCAAAAACTCTGGGAAAGCGAAGGCAAAGCGATGTGGCGCTTGCGCTGCCGCAAACCGGTCGATTGAGCGGCGTATAATCGTTTCTGAGAAATCAACGCCGCTTCAGCACAATCGGCTCGTCGCGCAAAAATCCCGCGAGACGCAAATCGCCGTGATCATCGACCGTGATCGTCACACCGCCGACAATGCATTGATCGATGACCTCAATCCTGCGCGACTTCCAATAGCCGACTGTTTCGTCAGAGCGATTTTCCTCGGGCGGAAAAGCCGGATTGGAAAAAACGATGGCCCGCGGTGCAACCGCATGCAGGAAAGCATCGCCCAGCGAGAGATCATTGCGATGGCAGCCGGCCACGATCACATCCGCCGAGACCTCGGCCCCCGCCTCAAGCACTTGGTTTTCCGTCGAGGTGCCAGCATCGCTGGTGAAAAGGATTTTCCATCCGCGCCAGTGCAATCGATACACCGCCACCCGGTCATCCGCCCGCGCATTTTGCGCCAACGGATCCGGCGCATGCACGACTTCAAGCCGCGCACCATCCGGCAAATTCATAGATCGCACTTCACCGGCCAAGCGCATGTTCATTCTCGAGGGGTTGGCCATCCATGACCGATAGCTAGTGCTACGCGAAAGCTTCACCGGCATCACCGCCTCACGAATTGGAAAGGCCTCCCACACGGCCGCCCCTCCGCCAAGATGATGCCCATCGGGATGGGTCAGCACCACCGCATTCGGGCGCATTCCAAGCTGCCGCAATGATGGCATCACGGTGTGGCGAAATCCGTTTCGATCCCCGCAATCGAGCAACACCGCCTCACCCGACCCGCCATAAAAACACGCGCTGGCAGCACCATGTTCGAGATCATAAACCAAGAGCCCGGGCCGCATGGTTTTTCGAAGTTCCAAATGACCTCCCGGAATCGCTGCAAAAAATTCGGCAGACTCAATCGATGCCCTCGCGACAAGGGCGTTGACCTGATTCAACCCGCGCGCAACGGGCCCCGCAACCGGTGAAATAGCCATGGCCAGCAACGAAATGCAAAGCAAGACGAAGACCAAAGGTACCAGCACCAAACCGGCAAGCAACGAGACCGGCGTAGCCATGCCGAAATGAAACAGCGTCAATGGTGCCGAACCGACTGCCGCCGCTGTCGAGACGGCTAACGATTGCGCGGTGGCTTGACGCAGTGACAAAAACCAGCGGCGCGCGCGGCTCATTTGATCAAGCGGCAGATACAACTCGGGAGCAGACAACCAGCGCAACGATCGCGCAAACAACGAAGTTCCCACTGCAATCGCCGCGACCACGCCGTACGATAATTGAACGCCGGGCTGATACAACATGCGCCCGTCCCACAACAAACCCACGAGCAACACCGCACCCAGCGCATTGAGAAGGTCGGGCTTACGGCGAAAGGTAAAGGCCCCAAGAAACACTGCCGCCATCCATGCCGAACGCAAGGCCGGCGCGCTGTTGCCGGTGATCCATGAATAACCAAAAATCAGCGGCAACAACACCAGCACCGCGCGACGCCGCGAAACACCAAGCCGACCCAACACAAACCAGCCGATGCTGCCCACCATAGCGACATGCAAGCCGCTCACCGAAAACACATGCAGCGTGCCACTCTCGCGAAATGCCGCCACCAAGGAATCCGCATCACGCGGAGTCTCACCAATCACCACCGCACGAATCACCATCGCCTCACGCGAGTCCTTGTCGAGCCCAGCGGTCACGCCTTCACGAAACGCATGGCGAATCCGCGCACCCCACGCGGCACGCCAAGGCGTCGATGCGTCATCAAGCATGCCAGACGCCTGAAAGACCGCAGCGACATCCTGATTTCTCAACCACTTGGCCCGATCAAACTCGCCGGGATTTCTCGGCTCCGGCAGAGCTTGGAAATTTCCTGCCGCTTTCAACATCGACCCCGCCACGCGGATCTCTCCCCTGCCCTGCCACAAGACCTTCGCGCCTTGATGAGGCCCATCAAGAACCCGCGCCTTCGCCCACCAAAACCTCTCACCACCATCACTGTCCTCCAACAAGCGCACACTCAAATTCGCAGCCCCAGCATTCGACATGAGGCGCTCAAAATTTCGCTGACGCTCCAGTCTCCACGCCAGCACACCCGCTGCGATCGCCGCACACAAAAACCACGCCAACCCGCGCCGCCACGATCCGAACCACACTCCGAGCAGCCCCGCCGCAAACACCAAAGCGACCGCAACCCACATACCGCCATCAACCGCAAGCACACCAGCCATCGCCACCAAGGCCGCCGCAAACAAAGGCCTTCGTCCGATACGATCACTCAACCAGGCGCGCATGCCGGATGCTTTTTCCTGCATGACCCTTGCCCTTAAAAAATTCACGCGGAACCGCCGCTCACGCCCTCTTCGGATTTTCCTGCCAAATTCATCCGCTCAAGAAACTCCCGCTCCTGCTCGGCCAAGGCCGCGGCCTCGGCACCTTGACCCAACTCTTGCAGCCTGTGGTTTGCATTCGCCGCATGACGCGTGTTGGGATAAAGCTCGATGACCTGCTGCATGAGCGCCGACGCCGTAGCATGATCGCCATTGACCTGTTCGTGCAGCTCGGCGAGGCGGAACCTGAAATAAGCCGCATCGTCCACCGGCCACGCCACGGTATCAATGGCATTGCCCAGCGTTTCGATCGCCGCCTGCGGGTCATCAAGGTGATCCTTCTGAATCTTGGCTATTTCCATCCACGGCATCCGATTACCCGGCTCGGCCACGATGGCATTGCGAAACTCCTCGATCGCCGCCTCGTATTCCCCCTGGGCCAACAAGGATCGCGCATCGCGCATCACATCATGATCCACCATTTCTCCACTGTCATAGACCGCATGCGTGAAGCGCTGAACGATCGCCGGAAGCACATGCACAACGAACAAAATTCCAATGACGCCCGCAGTCAGAAATGTCAGCAAAATCCCCTTGAAAGTCTGCTGCCCTTCAAGCCCGAGGAGCTCGCTTTCGAGATCCGCCGTTTTCCCCTCGGGATCACCCTCGCTCTGGATTTTTTCAATCAGCACCTGCTTGTCTGAAATTTGCTGATTGGTAAGACCATACCATAACCAGCAAGCACCACAGAGCAGTGCCAAGATGATGTAGAAAGACCTTTTGGTCATTGGATAACTCTGACCTCGAATCGCTCACACCGGAAGCAAAAACTTCACCGGTTCACAGCCGCCGCGCATTGCGACCTTCGTCGATTAGCTTCCAAAAATGTTTCGATCCAGCCAGCGCCTCATCCTCGCCAAGCGGCATTTTCGAGCGGAACAAAAAGTCCGAAAAGGTCCCCTTGTGTAGCACGCGATGAACCACAACCGCGGAGTCCTTGATCTCAAAATAAAGCCGGTAATCTTTTGCGCGATAACGGTAAAGCACCCGACCATCACGCTCGATCCTGCCAAAGCGCTCACCATCGAGTTGCTCGAGGTCCTGCCGGCTCACCTTGAACTCATCCAAAAGCTCCAATTGCTCGAGCGTCCCAAGACTCGAAAGCTCGGCCGCGCTGATCTCGTTGAACACAATTTGCAACACGCGGCAAAATTACACCCCTCCCCAAGCCGCGAAAAGCCCAAAGAAGGGAGCTCTTTGAGCAGGCGAGATGCCCTAAACTCAATCAGCTTTGTTGATCCAAATTGCGGACCAACTCTTCGAATGCCTCCAGACCTCCCTCCCGCTCACACCAGCGGCGAACCTGCTCCATATCAACCCGCACGGACTGCCTTCTGCAAATCAGCACAGCCTGTTCAAAATTGGCGCGCGAATTCCAATGAATATAGCCAGCGAGCCGATCCTTCACGCTGTCGGTGGGAGAAAGCAACCGAAGCCTCCGGCCCATGACTTCTATTTCATCAGGAACGACTGGAAATTCCTCGCCGATCTCCACAGGGCCCCTCGGGAATTCAAGAAAGAGATGAGAGCACTGAGGATGACGAAAATACCGGGACTTGCTCGGCTCAAAACCAAGCCCTCGCAACACCCCTTCAATTTGCTTCCTATCAAAATGATCGGGAACCAAGTCCAGATCCCCTGATCGGTAAAGCCCTTCGGTGTGGATAGCCACCACAGCCCCTCCCACCAGCACCGAACCGATTCCCGCGCCTTCGAGGTGCCAGCCCACATAATGCCAAAGCTCCTCCTCAGTGCAGCGTGTCCAATCTGGTTCGTTCATCGGCTGAAATATGACTTGAATTATCGGTCAATTGACCCAATTATCAGATCATGTTCTCGACCGCATTGGTGGATTTGTTTGGAGGTAGGGCCGCGGAAGCGGTTCTTCTTCATCTTTTTCATTATGGCGAAACCTATGGCAGGGCAGCTTCTCGGGACTTTGGCATTTCGCTGGATTCCGTCCAGCGTCAACTGGATCGCTTTGAGCGGGCGGGGGCCTTCGTCTGCAAGCGCCAAGGGCAAACCTTGATCTACATGTGGAATCCGAAGTCACGCATCGCCAAACGCCTTCGCGACTTGGTAGAGGTCGCTTACCAAGGCCTTAGCTCTGAAGCAAAAGCCTCCCTGTTCACACAGCGCCGACAACCGAGAGCGAAAGACAAGCCGGTGATTCGATAAAGTATCGCGGTCGCAGTGCTAGCCACCAAGCTCACTCGATTTCGGCGAAAATAAAGACCCCCTCGCTGCACCACCGCCGACTTTGCGCTTTCCACGCCCATGCTTTCGCGGTTCGCTGTCAGGGGTTCATGAGATGCTTTTACTCACAGGAGTTGGAACGGGCGATTCCCGATGCTCATGCGTTTCCTGCCGAAAAATTTCGAGCCTCGAAGGACATGCTGCTCGAAGGTGGCATCCTCACGCCTGAGGAAATCATCGAGGTCGGCAGCGCCAATGTCGGCCTGATCGAACGCGTCCACTCACCCGACTATGTCCGCGCCATCGAATCCGGACGGCTTGGTCTCAAGGAGCAAATCCTGCTCGGCTTGCCCGCCGGGTCCGGGCTCTTTGCCCGCAGCGCCGGCGAAGTCGAAGCAACTCGTCTCGCCTGCCAAGCCGCACTCACCGAGGGCATCGGCGTCTGCCTCGCCGGCGGCAAGCATCATGCCTATCGCGACCGCGGCATCGACCAATCGGTGTTCAACGATGTCGCCATCGCCATCCGCGACCTGCAATCACGCCAGCCAAACATCCGCATCATGGTGGTCGATACCGATGCCCACCGTGGCAGCGGCACGGCCACACTGCTTGCCGGTGATCCGCGCGTTTTCACCTACTCGATCCATGTGAGGCACGACACTCCCGCCCAACCACAAAGTGCCGGCACGCTCGATGTCGAAACCGTGCGCTATGTCGAAGGCGCGATGTACCTGAACCAACTTTTCAGCAGCCTCGCCCGCGCACTCGATGCCTTTTCGCCCGATCTAGTGATCTGGATCTCCGGCGCCGACAACCACCAGGACGACCGCCACGGCCAAATGTATCTCTCGGCCGAAGACCTTCGTTACCGCGACGAGGTACTGCTCGGCGCGTTCATCAAAAATCGCATACCCATCGCCGTGCTCTATGGCGGCGGCAGCAACCGTCAGCCGGAGTTCACCGCCCGCCTTCATCACAACACGATAGCCACTGCGAAAAAAATTGCCTCGATCCACCGCGGGCTTTGAGGCGCAGAAAAAGTTTCCTCAAGGATCCAGCAAGGCGCGCACCATCGAAGCATCAAGCCTGCTGCCAATGTCCGCATCGGCGAGCAAATCATTCGCGAGCTTGGCCTTCTCTTGCTGCAGTTGGTGAATGCGTTGTTCGACGGTATCCTGACAAAGCAGCTTGTGCACAAAGACCGGCTTGTCCTGGCCGATGCGATAGGCACGATCCGTCGCTTGCGCCTCGGCTGCGGGATTCCACCACGGATCGTAATGGATCACCGTGTCGGCCGCAGTGAGATTCAGCCCCGTGCCACCGGCTTTGAGCGAAATGAGAAACAACGGAACTTTTCCGGATTGGAAATCCTCAACGAGTTTCCCGCGATCCTTCGATGCTCCCGTGAGCTTGAGGTAAGGAATATTTTCGCGAACCAGATGCGCCTCGATCAATGCCAGCATGCTGGTGAACTGCGAAAATATCAAAATCCGCCGGCCCTCCTCGATCAGCACCGCCAGCAACTCGGTGAGGAAATCGAGCTTCGCCGATTCGTGAATCGTGTTGGCAAACTCATCCGGCAAAAGCCGCGGATCGCAACAAATTTGCCTCAGCTTTAGCAGGGCATCGAGGAAAACGATCTGGAAGTCGCTGCCGCCACGCGCTGCGATTGCCTCACGCACACGCTTGTTCATGGTCGCGCGCACGGTCTCGTAAAGGTCCTTCTGTGCGGTGTGCAGTTCGATGAGGTGCACCAATTCGGTCTTGGGCGGCAGCTCCTTCGCGACTTGATCCTTCGTGCGACGCAAAATGAGGGGCGCGACACGCTGTTTGAGCACCTCGTTGCGCTCAACATCGCCATCCTTTTCGATCGGTTTGCGAAAGCGGGTGTTAAAGGCCTCCTCAGAGCCGAGAAATCCGGGCACTAGAAATTTCATCAGGCTCCACAACTCTCCAAGGTGGTTCTCAACTGGTGTGCCTGAAAGACAGAGGCGATGTCGCGAATCAAGCCTGCAGGCCGCCTGTGCGACCTTTGCCCGAGGGTTTTTGATGTTCTGCGCCTCGTCGAGGACGACCAAATGGTACGAGAATCCTAGTAGCTTCTCGATGTCGCGATGTAGCAAGGCAAAGGAGGTCAGTACGAGGTCCGCATGCGGGATCGAACGCAGGTACTTCAAACGGTCTGGACCATTGAGCACGAGCACGCGCAGACCCGGCGTGAACTTCAGCGCCTCAGCCCGCCAGTTCGGAACCACTGATGTTGGCGCGACCACCAAGCTGGGCATGCCACGCGAGCGGCCCGATTCTTTTTCCGCAAGAATGTGCGTGAGCGTTTGCAAGGTTTTGCCCAGCCCCATGTCGTCGGCCAAAATCCCGTGCAACCCATGGCTCCCGAGAAATTGCATCCAGCGAAATCCCGCAAGCTGGTAGTCGCGCAAGGTCGCGCGCAATCCCTCGGCAGGCGGCACGGCCTCGATGCCGGAAAAATTCCGCAGCTTCGTCGAGAGTTCGGCAAGCGCGGGCGGCGCATCGATGCCAAGATCGCCAAGTCCGGCGAGGGACGCGGCATCGAGGGCATGAACCCGAGTTTTCGAAGGAAATTTCGGATCAATCAGCGTCGCCAGATGATGCAAAATCCGCCTCACCCGCCCGATCGGAAGCTTCAATGCATCACCATTCGGCAATGGCGCGTAAATGTGCCCAAGGTCGGGCCGATCAAGAGTTTCCTCAAGAAAATCACCCTCCAGCAACTCGGCCAGAATCGGCAAAAGATCGTGACGCTCACCACCGACATCAAAGCCAACCGAAAGGCTGAACCACCCGCCTTCCACCGGCGCAAGCTCGCTGTCCCACTGCGAGGGATCGGCCTCGAAGACCCGATGGCCGACATTGTCAGCCACACTCACCCGCCAGCCCAATCCCTCCAACCGCGCAATCATCTCGCCACGGAACTGGTGCCAAAAGGCATCCACCGGCACGCGGCCAGGATCGGGAAACCAACGGTCACGCGGCGCTTCGTCGCGGGAGTCGCGTGATTTGAGGTTGATGAGAAATCGCCAGGCCGAATTCGACTGCAATGAGGAGAGCCCGGTATCGATCAGTTGCTGAGCGGCGGCATTTTCCGCAGCAGCATTGTGTTCAATCAAAGCCCTGCGGCCATCGGCCAAAACCACCTCGCCGGTCCAGCGAGGCATAGTGCCGCGCAAGGAACTACGATGACCATCGTAATTCACTGTCGCCTCGGCAAAGATCCATTCGGAGGTATCGGCCTGGCCCAGCGACTGCAACAAGAGCCGCGAGGTTCGGTCGGCCGCCTCGCGCGTGACATGCAGCTCAAAAACTGGACTCGGCGAAATGCGCGGCAAACCAGCCGGCAATTTTTGCTCCACAGGCACATCTTTCGGCAAGGCCGCTGCCACGGCAGCCTTGACCCCACCACCCGCGAGCGAGGCAAGGTTGCGCTCCTTGGCAGCGCGCAAGATCAAGGCCGCGGCATGATGACAAAAAGCTCCGACTTCGCAGGAACACGAACTTTCAAAATCCCACTCATCCCCATCCCGCCAGAATTCCACCTTTGCGTCTTCCCCCGCGACGATTCCTTCCAACGCAAAGGAACCAGGCGCCACTTCTTCCAGTCGCAGGTTTTTAGCCTTTGAAACAAATGACCCCGCCACCGCCAGCACCTCTTCGTCAAATCGCCGCCGCCACGCGGAATCGCGAAAAAAAATCGAAGCGGAAATCTCGTCGGGCACGCCTCGAGAGCTTCAAGATCGGAGGATTTTAGTCAAGCAAGCGACACCCCCTCACCCAAGCAAAGCCCCGAAGCCGCAGAACAATTTTGAGTCAACGGGCGGCTTGGCGGGCAATGGCGCGTCGTGGTCGAGTTGCGCGTGACAGATTTGGTGGAAGTCTTCGGGCGTTTTCGCACGACGCATCTGATATTCAAATTCCCCTTCGATGCCGTGACTGATGTAGGCCAGCGTTTTTTTCATCCGTTGGACATGGGCGCCGGGAATGAACTTGCGCGCCTCGCCAGCGAGTTCGTCGTAGAGTTCGAGCACATACGCCAACAAATCGCGATGCGTTTGCTGCGGGGCTTCACCACCTTCCAAAGCCGCGATGAGTTGTGAGAAAATCCACGGATTGCGAATCGCACCGCGCCCGATCATGAGACCTGCAGCGCCGCTGTGCGCAAGGTAGGCTAAGCCGGTTTCGACATCGACGACATTGCCATTGGCGATCACCGGACAAGGCATCGACTCGACAGCGAGCTTCACGCAATCGGGATGCACCGGCGTTTGATATCGCTCAAGCACCGTGCGTCCATGAATCGTGAGGCCGTCGATGCGATGCTTGCGGAAAATTTCCAACAAGAAAGAAAACTCATCAGCACTTGCGTAACCGACGCGCGTCTTGACGGTGAATCTTCCGGGAATGGCGTGGCGCAGGGCACCGATAATTTCATCGACCGTTGACGGCTCGCGCAACAGACCGCCGCCGGCATTCTTGCGGCACACGATCGGCGCCGGGCAGCCGAGATTGAGATCAATGCCCGCCACCGGCAATTGCGCCAATTCGCCGGCCGTACGTACGAGGCTGTCGACATCGCTGCCGATCATCTGCGCGAAAATTGGCCGATCAGTCGCATTTTCCACAATCGACCGCTGGATGTACGGATGCAGCTTTGAGCCGGGGTGTACGCGAAAATACTCGGTCACAAACCAGTCCGGCGCACCACGCCGCGCGATGACCCGCATGAAGGGCAGATCCGTCACATCCTGCATCGGCGCAAGGACCAAGGCGGGCCGGTTTTTGGGGATAAAGTCACGCATAGGGCTATTTTTGCCGCTTTGAATTCGATTGACAATCAGGGCGGATTGCTGAACCTCGTCGACAGCGGAAAGACCCGCATACTGAAGTGGACAACGACTTATTGCATACCGAAAAAATTCTGGCTGACCGCAAGGTATTCTTTCTCGACCTCAAGAGAAACGCCCGCGGCATGGTCGTGAAAATCACCGAGGATGTCGGCGGCAACCGTGACACGATCATGGTGCCTGCGGAAATTCTTGGCGATTTCATTGCCGCGCTCAGCGACATCAAGGCCACTGCCGACGAGCAGGCTTGAGGAGTTGGCCGAGCAATCGAGATCACATCAGGCGCGCGCGCAGCAGCTCGGTCACCTGCTTGGGGTTCGGCTTGGTGCTGGCGGCCTTCATCACTTGGCCGGTGAGGAAATTGAGCAACTTCTCGTTGCCGGCCTTGACCGCTTCGACTTCGCTCGGGTTGTTGGCAATCGCTTGATCGACCAATGCCTCAAGTTCACCCGCATCGGCGGCTTTAAAGCCGAGGCTGTCGGCAATCGCGGCGGGGTCCTTTTCTGGTGAATCGTAAAGCACGGCAAACACCTCGCGCGCCTGATTGGCGGCAAGCGTGCCATTTTCCATCAAAACCAAAAGCGCGCGAAGTTTTTCCGGCGCGACCGGACAGGCGTCGATGCCGATGCCTTGTTCGTTGAGCGTGCCAAGCAGGTTGTTGATGATGAAATTGGCGACTTTCTTTCCGGGAATCGATGGCGCGAGCGTGGCCTCGAAATAGCGAGCGAGATGACGATCGGATGAGAGCACCGACGCGTCATAAGCCGTCACGCCGAAGTCTTTTTCAAAGCGCGCGGCAAGCTCGTGCGGTAGTTCGGGCACCAGCGGACGCACTTTTTCCAAGAGCGGCGCGGTGCGGATCGGCAGGAGGTCGGGGCAGCTGAAATAGCGGTAATCGTGCGCATCTTCCTTGGTGCGCATGAGCTGGGTTTCGCCGCGATCATCGTCCCAGCGGCGAGTCGACTGGATTTGCAAAACCCCACGATCGAGATCTTCTGACTGACGCTCGATTTCAAAATGGATCGCGCGACGGATCGCGGAAATCGAGTTGAGGTTCTTGAGCTCGACCTTGGGCCCAAGCGGATCGCTTGCAATTTTTCGCAGCGAAATGTTCACATCGCAACGAAGCTGACCCTTCTCCATGTCGGCATCGGAAATATCGCCTTGCTGGAGGATCATCTGCAGTGAGCGCAGATACGCGAAGGCCTCTTCGGCCGACTCGAGGTCCGGCTCGGAAACAATTTCCATCAAGGGCGTGCCGGCACGGTTGAAATCGATGAGCGACGAATTGCCGAGGTGCGTCGACTTCGCAACATCCTCCTCAAGGTGGATGCGGTTGAGCTTCACCACCTTGTTTGGGTTGGCGATTTGCTTGCGGTGATCGGTCGGGTAACAATGGTCGTAAAGCGGCACACCACCACCAATGCAGAGCGGCAGATCCATCTGCGTCGTCTGGTAGTTTTTCGGCATGTCCGGATAAAAATAATTCTTACGATCCCACTTCGAAATTTCCGGCGTCGAGCAGCCGATCATCATGCCTGCGAGCAGGGTTTTCTCGATCGCTGCCTGATTGAGCACCGGCAAGGCACCTGGCAGGCCAAGGCAAACCGGGCAGGTGTGCGTGTTGGGCTCATCGCCGAACGATGTGCGGCACGAACAAAACATCTTGGTGCGGGTCTTGACCTGGCAGTGGACTTCAAGGCCGATGGTGACGAGGTAGGGCATGGTGAAAAATATCGAAATCTGAAACAGAGACTCAAAGTTTGAGGTCCTTCAAAAAGGCTTTCAACTGAGGGTCATTGAGGGCTTTGGTGAGCATTGGGTGGCGCAGCAAGCTGCCAAATTTCCCCTCGCGCGCAAGCCCCTGAAGCTCGGGATCATCGACGATGATCGCACGCGGAATCGGCTTGCCGGTTTTCGGGTCGATCACCGGCTTGAGCGGCGATGCCGACTGACGGCTGATCGCCTTGGCGAGCGTGAGGCGGTCGGGATCGGCCGATGGATCAAGGATCTTAAGCCACTGCGGCGGTATTGATTTTTCAACGGTCGATTTGAGCGACTGGATCCATTCCGATTTAGGCCCGGATTTTCCAGCAGCACCTTTGATCTCGGAAATTGATCCGAAGTGATAGATCAACGCCGCAATGATCAAGCCGATGACGCAGGTGGGGATCAGCGAAAAAAATCCGAGCCCCAAGAGTCGCGGTGCGGTGAGTGGCGGGCGTTCTTCATCCCGTTTGCGCAGCGGGCTGGTGAGAAACCTCACGATCGCGCGACCAAGGATGAACGATGCGAAAAACGCGATGAATGGCACGGACGCCACCAACCATGGCACCGCGCTGCCGCAGGAAGCTTTCACCAATTCCGGCGCTTGATGCCACACGCGGAAGGCAATCCATGTGCTGATGCCAAGCACAAGGCAGTTCAACAAAATCCGCAGCGTGCCGCGCACGAGAACAAATCCCGCGCAGATCACAAACAACGCGAGGCCGACCGTGACGATGTTGATGGAATCGGACGACATCGGAAAAAATGAATCAGTGGCCAGCGCCAGCAGTCGCTCTTTGACGCAGCAAGTGATCGGTGAGCACCAGCACCGCCATCGCTTCGACGATCGGCACCGCACGCGGAAGCACACAGGCATCGTGGCGACCCTTGCCGGCAAGCTCGGTGTTTGCACCGTCGGAAGTGACCGTTTCCTGCGAGGTCATGATCGTGGCCGTCGGTTTGAACGCGACACGGAAGATGATCGGCTCACCATTGGAAATGCCTCCCTGCACGCCGCCTGAACGATTCGTCGCCGTACGCACCTTGCCATCGACCATGCGAAACGCATCGTTGTGCTCGCGACCAGTGAGAAGCGTGCCGGAAAAACCCGAACCGATTTCAAAACCCTTTGTTGCCGGAATCGAAAGCATCGCCTTGGCGAGATCCGCCTCAAGCTTGTCGAAAATCGGCTCGCCCAAGCCCGGCGGGCAATTGCGGATCACGCACTCGATCACACCACCGACGGAATTTCCATCGGCGCGGATCGACTTGATGCGCTCGATCATTGTTTCGACCATCGCCGGGTCTCCTGTGCGAACGACATTCGATTCGATCACATCCGCCGTGACAGCTTCGGGATCCACCTCGGCTTGCAATTCTTGGATCGACTTCACCCACGCAAGGACCTCGATGCCCGGATGCAGTTCGGCAAGCACCTGCCGTGCGACCGCCGCCGCAGCAACGCGACCAATCGTTTCGCGCGCTGAAGCACGACCACCGCCGGACGGTGCGCGGATGCCGTATTTCGCATCGTAGGTGTAGTCCGCATGGCTTGGCCGATACTTAAGCGCCATTTCATCATAGGCGCCGGGCCGCTGATCCGTGTTGCGGACGATGATCGAAATCGGCGTGCCAAGCGTGACCCCATCATAGAGGCCGGAGATAATTTCCGCCGTATCCGCCTCCTTGCGCGGCGTGACGATGTCCGATTGCCCGGGGCGCCGACGGTCGAGTTCGCGTTGAACTACCTCAAGCGGCAGCGGAACACGCGGCGGGCAGCCATCGATGACCACGCCGACCCCGCCACCGTGGGACTCGCCGAAGGTGTGAATGCGAAAAATCTGCCCGAAGGTCGATGCCATGCCCGAAATCCTAGACGCTCGGCCGCGCGGGGCAAGCGTCATGCGTTTTCAGGGTTCAGTTTTCGATTTCCCATAGCTACAAGCACGCATGCGCCTGCGCCTGCCCGACCGGGTGATCCCCTTTCCCCGCCGCCCGCTGATCATGGGAATCGTCAATGTGAACGACGACTCGTTTTCTGGCGATGGCACGCTGGATTTTGACGCGGCCATCGAACAGGCACGGGAGCAAATCCGCAATGGCGCGGATGTGATCGATGTCGGCGCGGAAAGCGCGCGTACGAACCGGGCGGCCGTGACGGTCGACGAGGAGGTCAGACGCTTTGGCGGATTTCTCGAGCGTTGGGAAAATTCATGGAGCGATCTACAACCAAAAGACTCGGAACAAATTTGGCCGCCGGTTCTCTCTGCCAACACATGGCGGCCGGATGTCGTGCGCGAAATTTTGCCTAACAAAAAAGTTGAGCTGCTCAATGACATGAGCGCCTTGCCGGATGAAACCAATGCTCGCCTCTGCGCCAAGCATGGCACCGCGCTGCTGATCATGCACAGCGTCGGCGAGCCGAAAGTTCCGCACCTTCATCAGCAATGGGCGGATGTGATGAAATCGATGGAGGAATTCTTTGAGGAAAAAATCGCTCTCGCGTTGCAGGCCGGCATCGATCGCGAAGCGCTGGTGCTCGACCCTGGCATCGATTTTGCCAAGCAACGCGACGACAACCTCGCGGTCATGCGCGAACTCTCTCGACTAACGCGTTTCGACCGCCCCATCCTCGCGCCGGTCTCGCGCAAAACCGTGATCGGCGAAGTGCTCGGGATTACGGATCCCAAAGATCGCGACGTAGGCACAGTCGCGTGCATTGCCGCGTGCATGCAGGGTGGCGCGAACATCTTTCGTGTCCATGATGTCGCGGCCGCATGGCAATGCGTGAAAGTGCTGCACGCCCTCAACAGCCCGCGCGGTTGAATTCGTTTGTCTGCCACACCCCGCAACCCAATGATGCGCCCAACCATGCAACGCCCGCCGAAAAAATTCGTTCCGGTTCCTTTTTCCTATCATCAGGAAATCGAAATGACCGTCGACTCGCTCACCAATCTGGGTTCTGGCATTGGCAGAATTGATGGCTGGGTGGTGTTCGTGCCCTTCGCGCTGCCCGGCGAGGTGGTGAAGGCCCGCGTCTATCGCAACGACAAAAACTGCTCGCACGCCAACCTCGTCGAGGTGCTTGTCCCCTCGCCCGATCGCGTGCAGCCGAAATGCCCACTATTCGGCGAATGCGGTGGCTGCCAATACCAGCACCTTTCGTATGAAAAACAATTGGCGTGGAAGTCGCGCCAGGTCGAAGAACTGCTCAAGCACATGGCCGGCATCGTTTTTCCGGTCAACCCGTGCATGAGCACACCACAAATTTGGAACTACCGCTCGAAGATCACGCCGCATTTCGAAAAGCCTCACAACGGTGAAATTGGTGAAATCGGTTTCCTCGCCAATGGCCGTCGCTCGCAGTTGGTCGATGTGCCAGAGTGCAAAATTGCGATGGATGAAATCAACGCCGCACTGCCAAGTATCCGCGAGGAAATCCGCGCGAAGGCCCACAGTTTCAAACGCGGATCGACGGTGCTGATGCGCGCGACCGAAGGCCGCGTCGAAACCGACTTCAAGGCCACCGCTGCGGAAAAAGTTGGCTCGCTCAGATTCGAGTTCCTTGCCGGCGATTTCTTTCAGAACAACCCGTTCATCTTGCCGGTATTCACCGGCCATGTCGCAAAACAAGCCTCAGCCGGTGGCGCAAAATTTCTCGTCGATGCCTACTGCGGCAGCGGTTTGTTTGCGCTCACGCTCGCCGGAAATTTCGAAAAGGTCGCGGGCGTCGAGGTCTCCGAAACCTCATGCCAATGGGCTCGCAACAATGCCGCTGACAACGGCATCGGCAATACCAACTTCATGACCGCATCGGCCGAAGCGATCTTCGGGGAAATCGATTTTCCGAAGGACGAAACCGCGGTCGTCATCGACCCGCCACGCAAAGGCTGCACGCCGGAGTTTCTCCAACAACTCATCGCCTTCCACCCA
>JBKDYW010000218.1:0-7776 GCA_046308575.1 Verrucomicrobiota bacterium | reverse complement strand
CGTTTCACCGCGCATTTGCCGGGGCCGGATGCCAGCACGGATCAAGTGCCCAAGACTTGGCGCACGATGGATGCGGTGCTGGCCTATTGGCAGGAGATGGGCATCGATGGATTTCGCGTCGACATGGCGCACATGGTGCCGATGGAGTTTTGGCGTTGGGTGGTGACGCGTTGCCGCGGCCGTTCCAGCGGTGTGTTTTTTGCGGCCGAGGCGTATGACAATGATCCAGCTAAGCTGACCGATGGCCATGTGTTAGACGAGTTGTTGAATGCCGGTTTCGACGCGGTTTATGACGATCCGTCCTATGATGTGCTTGAGGGGCTTTACGATGCGGGCAAATGGGCGAACGACCTTGACCCGCTCACATTCACCGGCGCGCGATTCCACAAATCGCTGCGTTACGGCGAGAACCACGACGAAGTGAGACTTGCCTCATCGAAGGAGTGGGGTGGGCTTGGGATGAAGGTGGGGCGCCCGGTTTCTGCTGTGTTGTACGCGCTCGGTCGCGGGCCGATCATGATGTACAATGGTCAGGAAGTCGGCGAACCGGCGGATGGCGCTGAGGGCTTTGGTGGTGATGATGCGCGGACGAGTATCTTTGATTACTGGTCGATGCCGGAATTCACCAAGTGGGTTAACGATGGGAAATTTGATGGTGGCCGTTTGAGCCCCGAGCAGGTGGCGATGCGTCAGTGGTACTCCAAGTTGCTGCGTGCGACGCAGGACAAGGCATTTACTGCCGGTGAGTTTTATGGGCTGAATCACGCCAATAAGGAGAATCCGAAGTTTGGCCGGATCGGCGACGAGTCAGCGTCGGGTCATTGGCTCTACGCATTTTTGCGCAGCGACCGCGCGAGTGGTCGGGCTTCGCTGGTGGTGGCCAACTTCCATGGCAGCGAAACCATCCGTGGCGCCAGCGTCCGCATCCCCGAAGATGCCCGCAATTTTGTCGGGCGGAGCGGCGATGCGAATTGGAAGTTCACTGATCGGCTGGATTCGGATTGGTCCGGCAGCATCGCACCGGGTCAGCTTGAAATCGACGGCTTGCCACTTCCCGATATGCCGCCGTGCAGTGCTTTGATTCTTGAAATTGGGGGGGAGTGAAAGAAGTTTTAAGGTTCAAGTTTTCAGTTTCAAGAAGACGGAAGAGAAGTAGAGGCGGACCCATACACAATCCACGATCCGCCATCTACGATCTTCAAACCCTTATCGCGTTGCGCGGTTTTGCCGTGAGATCACGACCGTTGAGATCACGCCGCAGAGAGCGATGACGGAGAACAGAAAGATCGCGCAGTAGTAGCGAGTGTCGATTTCGCTCGAGTCGTCAACATCGCCATTGGCGGTTGATTTTTTCTCGCCGGCCCATGGCAGCGGTTTTTTGAGTGCGTGGAAAATGATGCGGTAGTCTTTGTCGCGGTAATCGTTGCGGAAAGATTCGGCTTCGCGGATTAGCAGGTCGATGCGTTCGTTGACGAAGAATTCGGATGCCGGGCGGGCGTCCTTGTCATCATCGGGCCAGACTTTCATCGTCTCGACCTCGATGCGTTTGCCGGTGGTGGCAATGCGGCGGATGCGGGTGATGAGATCGGCGGCTTCGTCTTTGTTGGTTGCGCCGGATGCGAGCAAGCGGCGCAGGCCTTCCTTGGCGAGTTCGAAGGATTCCGTTTCACGCGCGCTGAGTGCCCTTGGTTCTTTGCGGACATCGTCGATGCGGTGCTGGAGGCGCAGGCGTTCGAGCTCGAAGGGGTTGCTCACCGCTTGGGTGACGATCATGCCTTCATAGGCATAGCGCAGCGGCATGAAGTGTGCCGGCACAGGGATGCCGCCGCGTTCACGGATTTGTTTCGCCTCAGAAAAAAGGCCGTGATTCATCTCGCGATACGAGACCAAGGCGCCGGCGAGAAGCATCTGCGGCACGAGCAAAAGAGGTACGCAGGTGAGGGCGGCTCGCTCGGTGGTGACGATCGATGAAATCACCAAGGCCATCGCGGTACCGGTCCATGCGGTAAGGGTCATCCAATGCCACTGATGGAAAAGCATGCCTTCGATTTCGAGGAAGTGGTTGCCGACGAGCAGGTACACGAAGCACTGGACCGCTGCCACGATCGCGAGTGCGACAAACTTTGCGATGACATAGGACGCGGCACCAGGTTGGCAGTTGCGCTCGCGGCGGAGCACCGAGCGGTCGCGCAGGACTTCGGTGGCCGAGTTGGTGAGGCCGAGGAACATTGCGACCGTAGCACTGAGGAAAAGATAGGCGGGGATGTGCAGAGCGGTGGCAAATTCATAACTGCCACGCGGCGAGGAACGCAGTGTGTTGGCGATCAGCGCAGCGAGTAAGGGGGCTTCGAGGCATGTGCTGTAAATCGTGCCGCGGTTGCGAAGTTTTGAGAGAAGCGAGCGCAGGAAATGGGTCGCGAAAACGGCGATCACCGCGTGAAAGCGGCGCGCGGGTTTGGGAGGCAAGGGCAGGGGGCGGTCGGGCGTCGCTTCGCCCAGCAACGAGATTGGCAATGGGCTTGATTGCAGCGACTGCATCAGGTCGACGCTTTCAAAGCGCTCCTGCCAAAACGATGGCGGGAAGCGTCTGGCCGCGCCGGTGCTTGCACCACCGCCGATGCTGCTGAGCGGGGTTTCGAGCACATCGAAAACAAAGTCGGTACCGAGCGGAGATTTTGAAGTCACCGCCGGATGCACGATCGCAAGTTCCTCGCAGGCGGCGCGGAAGTATCCGACCATGCTCGCAGGCGTGCCGAAAAATGCGAGACGACCACCGGCATCGAGCAAGAGGACCTTGTCGAATAGCCTGAGCACTTGGGCACCTGGGCGATGCAGCGAGGCAATTACGATTTTTTCGCGGGCCAGCGAACGAAGTGTTTCGGCGACATGCTCCGAGTCCTTTGAGGAGAGCCCGGAGATTGGTTCGTCGAAAAGGAACACCTCGGCGCGGCTGCCAAGATCGATGCCGAGGTTGAGTCGGCTGCGTTCGCCGCCGGAGATGGTTTTTTCGCCGGGCGATCCTACGCGGCGTCGGGCGATCGATTGCAGGCCGAGCTCGGCAAGCATGCTATCGACGCGGCGTTCGTGTTCCGCCAGAGAGAGGGCGGGGCGGCGGATCGTGACCGCGTGGCGAAGGTGCTCGCGCACGGTGAGTTGCGGGTTGAGCGCTTCTTCCTGAGGCATGTGCGCGATGAAGGGCACAAGTGCCTCGCGGCGTTCGTAGAGTGAAATGCCGTTGAGGCGGACATTGCCGCGGGTCGGTTCGCGCTGACCGGAGAGCACTGTGAGCAATGTGCTTTTGCCGCTGCCGCTGGGTCCGATGATGCAAAGCATCTCACCGCGTTTCACCTCGAAGTTGAGATGATCGAGTGCTCTTGAATCGGGTCCGAAATCATGGATCAGGTCCTCGACTTGCAGCGACTCGATGAGCGTTCTTTCCTCATCGAGAAATCCTTCGCGAAACCGACAGCGCACCGATTGACTGCCGGATAGGCGGATCAATGACCCTTCACGCAGTGGTGCCGAGGCGCGCACCGGCACGCCATCGACAAGGATCGGCCCGTGGCTTTCGCGGATTTGCACTTCGCCCTCCTGACGCTGCGGGTCGTAGCGGATGAATAGGACAGCCTTGGGCGAAAGTTTCGGACCGAGGAGGAGATCACCGCTGGAAAGCGTCGATGCGTCATTTGAAACCAGGTACTCCTGTCGATCGCCGGCGAGGCGAAATCGGCGGGCTGATTGTGTGGCGCTGCGGCGAAGGTCGTTGATCGAGAGGCTGAAGCCCGATTCGTCGGTGAGGCGTTCGTGGTTGAGGCATGTGACGCGGTCGCCAAGTTTTAGCACGCCATGATTTGCAGCACGCAGTCTGGTGGTTTTGAGAACTTCGACTTCCGCTTCGAGTCCGAAGCGCACGCGGAGTTCGCTCTGACGGCTGCGAGTGCGTTCGGCGATGATGCCGTTTTCGCCGGGTTCGATGTAGATTGCCGGCGCGTTGCCGGTGCGTTTCACATCGAGGAAAAACAGCAGGTCTTCGAAGCTGAGAGTCCAGCCGGGAACCACCAGCGTTTGGCGTTCGCGCATCCGCAGAAATGAGCCGGATTCCACCGAGCGCCCGCGGATCCACAATGGCTCGGGGCCGGTGTTGCGTACGAGGATGAGGTCATCGGCACGATAGACGCGGAATTCGTGACTCGATGCCGCAGGTGGCAGAACGACATCGGCGCCATTCACGCCAAAGATCAAGCGCTCGAAGGGCAGCTCATCGCTGGCAGGGCTCTCGCCATCGCCGCGCATTTCGCGAAGGATGGAGGTACCAAGCTCGGGTCGGCCGAGGCGGCGCATGAAAATTTCAAAGCTCGCACGGTTGCGGTCCGAGCGTCCGGCCGCATCGACGAGCGTGTAAAGTTGCAGGCCGAGGGCGAGCTTCGACGCCTCGTCATAGCCGTCGCGAAGTTCGGTCGCGAGATTTTGCAAAGGCCTCGGATTGGCCACCGCGCGTTGCAGGCGGCGCGCGAGCCAGCCGTGGTCGACCTCCGGAAATGCGTTGCGCAGCATGTCGAGGATCAAATCCGCCTCGAACGCGTTGAGTTCCCCGTCGAGCGTGGCGAAAGCTGCAAAGGCATCGACCAGCGCGCCGACCTGGGCATCCACGCCGGGGCGAAGCGCGCGGATGCGGCCGATACCGGGAATCGACCTCAACCAGCGAAACACGCGCCATCTGCCGAGGTTGGCAATGCGTGGGTGCTTGAACAGCGCGTGGATATTCACGGAGTGGATTTAGGCAGAGTGGGGACCCGGCGGCAAGAGCGGTCAAAAAAGGGGTTTGCATTTGGTGGTCATGGGCTATGGTTCACCGCTGTCAGGCCGCATGGGGCTCGCGCTATTGTGAATCACCACGGCTTGGACACCCGCCCTCCATCCCATCATGTCCGATTCACCGAATTCGACCCCGCCGCCCGCTCCACCGAACCGCCCCACGGGCGATGCCAACGGTTTCAACTGGCGTTTCTTCATTCTCGCACTTGGCGCTGCGGCGGTTTTTGGCCTCGCCTTGTTTGGTCCCAACATGTCGCAAACCGCGCGCACCTTGAGCTATTCGCAGTTCAGGCAGGCATGGGATCAAGGCCGCATCATCACCGACGATGCCAAGCGTCCGCTCAAGGTCGTGACCACCGACACGGCCTACGACGCCTCGATCACCGGCTGGGAAGCGCCCGCACTCCAGATGCCGAAAGAGCCGGTCAAGCAGCGTTCAAACTTCCGGGTGGTGCTGAACCTCGATCTTCAAGGCAAGCAAATGCAGCAGATCCTTGGTGAGGATATCCGCATGGAGACGCTTCCCGCCGGTGCTGCCGAGCCGGGTGGTGATGCGGTGCAAACGATTTCGATCGCCGACCTGCGCAAGGCCAAGGCCCTTGGTGAGATCCAAGTGAATGATCTCGAAAACCCGCTGCGCATTCTTGCTAAGCCCGACAGCCGTGAAGCGGTAGTGGTCGGCACCCGCGAGGTGATCACCAACATGGTCGCGCCGGTGGACGCCAGCGGCAAAGCACTCGAAGCCACGCCGTTTACGGTGACGGTTTCGATTCCGATTTTGGCTGATGACCTCAAGGCTTTGGTGCAAAGCAAGGCCACTTACAACCGCACGACGGATTATCTCAAAAACGCCCTCTTCACTTTCCTGCCATTCCTGTTGGTGATCGGCGTGCTTTTCTTCCTTTTCCGCCAGCAAATGAAATCGGCAGGCCGTGGTGCGATGTCGTTTGGCAAAAGCAAGGCGCGCTTGCTCTCGATGGATCGCAACAAGGTGACCTTCAAGGATGTCGCCGGCATTCAGGAAGCGAAAGAGGAGCTGTTTGAAATCGTCGATTTCCTCAAGGACCCTCGCAAGTTTCAGAAGCTCGGTGGATCAATTCCAAAGGGCGTGCTGATGGTGGGTTCGCCGGGTACCGGCAAGACCCTACTGGCGCGCGCGATCGCCGGTGAGGCGGATGTGCCGTTTTTCTCGATCTCCGGATCAGACTTCGTCGAAATGTTTGTCGGCGTCGGTGCCTCGCGCGTACGCGACATGTTCGAACAAGGCAAAAAGCACGCGCCCTGCCTGATCTTCATCGATGAGATCGATGCGGTCGGCAGACACCGCGGTCACGGCATGGGAGGTGGCCACGACGAACGCGAGCAGACGCTCAACCAGTTGCTCGTCGAGATGGACGGCTTCGACACGCAGGAAGGCGTGATCATCATCGCCGCTACCAACCGCCCGGATGTGCTTGATCCCGCGCTGCTTCGTCCGGGCCGTTTCGACCGCCAAGTCACGATCAATTTGCCCGATGTAAATGGCCGCGAAGAGATCCTGCGTGTGCACGTCAAAAAGATCAAGCTCGCGGCGAATGTCGATCTCGCGAAGGTCGCCCGCGGCACCCCCGGATTCTCCGGCGCGGAACTCGCCAACCTCGTCAACGAGTCGGCTCTGCTTGCTGCTCGCCGTGGGCTTACCGCAGTAACAATCGACGAACTCGAAGAAGCCCGCGACAAAGTCCGCTGGGGCCGCGAGCGCCGCAGCTTGGCCATGTCGGACAAAGAGAAAGTCGGAACTGCCTGGCACGAAGCTGGTCACGCTTACCTCAACATGGTTCTGCCGCACACCAACCCGCTGCACAAGGTCACGATCATCCCGCGCGGACCCTACCTCGGCGCAACGATGTACCTGCCGGAAGGTGACAAATACTCGACGCAGAAAAAAGAAGCTCTGGCCAACCTCATCGTCACGATGGGTGGCCGCATCGCCGAGGCATTCCACAGCGATGATGTTTCAAACGGTGCATCGGGTGACATCCGCCAAGCAACATCACTGGCGCGCCACATGGTCTGCGAGTGGGGCATGAGCGACAAACTCGGCATGGTCGAGTACGGCGAAGGTGATGGCCCGGTTTTCCTCGCCCGTGACATGGCCAGCCGCCGTGCCAATTACTCGGAGGAAACCTCGCGCGTCATCGATTCGGAGATCAAACGCTTCATCGACGAAGCCTTCGACACCGCCACCCGCGTGCTCACCGAAAATCGCGACAAGGTGGAGCTGATCGCCAATGCCTTGCTGGAGTATGAAACGCTCGATGCAAGCCACCTCAAGGATTTGATCGAGCACGGTGAAATGAAGGATCCGCCATCGGCTCCCAAGCCGCCGCCGGTGCCCGAGAAGCTCGCGAAAAAATCCGAACGCAAAACCAACGAAAGTGGTCAGACCGATGATGATGGTCCGATCCCCGGAGCGGTCGGCGCGACTGCTTGAGCGAAATTTTTATTCAAGTGCGAAGCATGAAATATTTCCTGCTTCGCATTTGATTTCGGTTGATGAGTCGCGTCTTTCGGTTAGCTTCTTACATGACTGCTGTGTGCGACTATTTTGGTAGCTGGCCCGGACCGATATGATCATTCAGGGGTTTGCCTCCGATGTCCTATGTCACGCCTTTTACAGGAAGACGAAAATGCATCGGATTTCCCCACTTGTTGAGTTTACGGAACGTGGCTCACAGCGCCAATGACGGCACAGCGGTCTATTTTTTTATTCGTGATGCCGGTGATTACTGCAGAGCTTCACTCGGCAGTCACCTCGGCGGCGATTTTGCCGTAGGTTTCGGCATCGATGATGAAGAGGTTTGCCTCGGATCCCATGCGGCCAAAATAACTTGAGGGTCTGGCGCTCGAGTCGCTGGGGGCCAGTGTGAGATTGCGGCTGCCGGTACCGGCGAACTCGCCGAGGTCGTCGAATTTCTTTTC
>JBKDYW010000217.1:0-18757 GCA_046308575.1 Verrucomicrobiota bacterium | reverse complement strand
ACCGTGCGATCAAAGCTCGTGTAGGCATTCCAATGCCCGCCGGCTGACTGGACGGTGGCGGCGAGCTCGCCGGCGTCGAAGTCGCGGGTGCCTTTGAAGACCATGTGTTCGAGGAAGTGCGATATGCCGGAGCCGAGGTGTTGGTCTTCGTGCATGCTGCCGGTCTCGACCCAGATTTGGGTGCTTATGACCGGGTTTGCCGGTTCTGGTTGAAGGATGAGGGTGAGCCCGTTGGGCAAGGTTTCAACGGTGGCGGTGGTGGCTGGATATTCCATGAATTTCCTACTTGGATACGGGGTATCTTGGGTGCTATCCATGGCTGATGCAACGTTGGCTTTTGATTGGTGGTGCGGCTTTGTTGCTGCTTTTTGGCATTGGTCTGCCGACTGCCTACCATCTTTACAAGCAGGGTCGCCCGCATCCGGTGTGGTTGCCGATTCCGGTCAACCCCGAGGCGGCGTTTGGGCAGACTGATGCCGTGGTCCGCGCGCTGACTGCGAAGCTCAGTAATCGCGAGAATTTGATGCGGGTCGGCAGAGAACTTAACTTGAAAGATAAGTGGGGGATGGATTCCGACGATGAGGTTGCCGATGAGATCGGAAGAAGGCTTTATGTGAAGCGCGGTGAGATGGACACGCCGATAGGAAGCGTGCCGGCGATCCATATCGGATTGCGCGGGACGAATCGTGATCGCGAAATTTCCTACGCGCTGCTCTACGCGTTGCTCTATGCTTTGCCTCCCGAAGTGTGGGACATGCTAGGTGTTCCTCCGCCAAAGAAGCCGTGAGGGCTGATGCCTCAGGCCTTGTCGACATGCTCGATCACGCGTGAGCGATCGAAGCGGGCTTTGGGGGTGCTGGCGTATTTGTCTGCTGGATCGCGGTAGCCGAGCGCGCAGGCCACGACGGTGGCGTAGCCGGAATTTTCAAGGCCGAGCGCGCTGTCGTAGGCGGCGGGGTCGATGCCTTCTAGCGGGCAGGTATCGATGTTGAGCATGGCGGCGGTGGTCATGAGTTGACCGAGAGCGATGTAGACTTGGCGTGAGTTCCATGCGCGGCGTGCTTCGGCCGACATCGATGAGCTGAATCCGGAGATCATGCCCGCGAGCGGCGCGAAATTTTCCGCTGGGCAACCTTGAACTTCGGCCATGCGGTTGATCCATGCGTCGATGTCGCTTTGGGTGAGGTCGGTGCGGGTGGTGAGCACGACGAGGTGTGAGGCATCGGTGACTTGGGCTTGGTTCCACGATGCCGCGCGAAGTTTGCTGCGGATGGCGGGATCGCCGACGACGAGAAATTTCCATGGCTGAAGACCGAACGACGAGGGTGTGAGAATGAGTGATTCCTCGATCGTGTTCCACGTTTCCGCATCGATTTTGCGGGTGGCATCGAATTGCTTGGTGGCGTAGCGCCATTGCAGCGCGTTGAGGACGGAGGTGTTGGATGTGTTCATGTGGGAGAGTGTCAGTAGCCGGCATCGACTTCGAGCGGCAGGGAGATCATTGGCAAATCCTTGAGAGTAAAAAACAGAATCGCGCCGTATTCCTTTTCGAAGCGATTGTCGCGGGTGTTGAGGCCGAGGGTAAAGACCCAGTTGCCGAGGTCGTGATGGATCGTGTATTGCTGGAGCTCGAGCACATTGTCATCAAGCTCGGTCGTGTGTTGGGTGCCGAAGCCCCAGTTTTCCGAGAGGCTGGTGTAGGTGCGGAATGTGACGCGGTTGGTGTCGGTGAGGTAGGGGTGTTGATCGAGGCGCACGAAACCGAGCGAGCATTCGAACCAGTCGACCGGTTGATAGTTGATCGAGCTGTTGATGCTGGTGAAGCCGGGGCCTGAGGTGCCGATGGGGATTTGGGTTTCGATGCTGGTGCCGAGCCATGGAAGTGGCTGCCAGCGCAGATCGTTGTAGAGGTTGGAGAGGTTGCGTTCGCCTTCCGGTTCGTTGAGGAAGGCATCGATGTAGGTGTCGAGGAAGAGCCACTCCATGCTTTGGTTGTCGCGCCTAGTGAGGAGGCGGTTGCGCACGCCAAGGCGGGCGATTTCCCAGCTTTGGAGTTCGTCGATGGCGGTGAAGCGCAGCGGGTCGAGTGGTTGTGGGCGGGTGGTGGGGCTGAGGTGGTCGACCGACGGGTCGCCGATCTCGTAGTCGTTGGTGCGAAGGACCGAAATGTTGCTGTAGGGTTGGATGATGTGGAGGAGGCCGTTGAGGCCCCAATCGCGGCCGCCGACATTGCCGTAGTCTTTGGAAATTTTGAATGCGGATTCGACGCCGGCGTGGATGGTGGCGCGGTCGAGATTGTCGGCATCACCCTCGGTAATTTCGTAAGCCGAGTATCCGACGCCGGCTTGGGGTGTGACGCTGAAGAAATCGCCGTAGGTGCGGGGAAGAGAAAATTCCTGATAGGTGTGGAAGCGGGCGTAGCCGGAGTCGAGAAGCTGGGTGCGGATGTCTTCGCGTCGCGGATCGCCATTCAGGGCAATCATGCTTTCGATTAATCTTCTTTCGTAAGGATCAATTTTATTCTCGGGGTCACTAAGATACTTTCTAGCTTTCTCATCACTGGATGTAGCATCCGCCAAATTGTTAAAATCTGTATCCGGTGCTCTTTCTGTAATAACCGAGAGCGAGGTCGTGCCTTCGTGAAGCAGAGGAAGTCCGAAGCGCGGTCCGCGTGCTTGGTCGAAGGTAATTTCCGGTAGGCGCGTATCGGCGCGGTAGAAATCGTTGATGCGGAAGCGGGTGAGGAATGAGAGCAGCGATGAATCATCTTGGCGGAAAATGCCGAAGGTGTTGTCCGGGTAGGGATCGGTCGAGTAGGTGCCGCGGCTGAAGTCGCCGAGGTAGTATTGGTCGCTGAGCAGGCTGAGTTGGGTGTCGGCGCGCCATTTCGTGTCGGCGTCATTTCCGAAAAATTTGCGATGTTGCAAATGGGCGCGGTAGCGTTCCGGATCGATGGGATCGCGGGGAAAGCCGTTGCGGGTGGTTTCGGGTGCGGTGTCGTTTAGGTAGTAGAGGCTGAGGTTGGCGAGGTCGCCGGGGGTGTTGGGTTTTTTGTCGATGAGGTCGAGTCCGGTGCCGATGCCGCGTTCGCTGTAGAGGTCGAAGCGCCAGCGCGAGAGCAGCCAGCCGTCATTGGACTTGCCGGTGACCGGGTCGGTGTTGCCGCCGAGCATGATGCCGTAGGAGTTGAGGAGGAAAGGCCCCCAGTTTGAGCGGGTGCCGGGCAGGAAGTGGTAGCCGAGTTCCTCGTGGAGCGGTTGGCTCAAATAGGGTAGCCAGAAAACGGGGACATCGCCGGCGTAGACCTTGAGGTTGTTGAAGACGATTTTTTTGTTCGGGTAGACGCGGGTCTTTTTCGCGCGGATCCAAAAATTTGGTTTTTCATAATCATGCGTCGTCATGCCGCCGTCGGTGCCGACATAGACTTTTTCGCCATCGATTTCCTCGAGCGTGAACTTGCCCGCTTCGAGGATGACCGGATCCATCGACGCGCGCATGTCGGACGAATCGAGAAATTTTTTCTCGTAGTAATAAACAGCTCGATGGCCGCGGCGGAGGCTATTGGCTTCGTAGGCTGCTACATTTCCGGTGAGGGTTACCGACTTGGCAACGAGATCGATCACCGCGGTGTCGGCGAAAACTTCGAGGCCGTTGTCGCCGTTGATTTTGACGGGTCCGCCTAGGATGATTTGTTCGCGGACATTGCCGCTGATCGTGCCGCCGAGGTTTTCGATATCGAGTTCCTTGGGGACGGGTCCGCCGGTGTTGGGTAGTGGCGGGAGAATGGGTGAGGGTACCGGCGTGATCGTGTCGACTGGTGTGGAAACCATCAGGTCGGGCAGAAGGCCTGGGTCCGACATGTCCTGGCCGGGCGCAGGAATCAGCAGGAGCGGGAATGCCAGCCATGCGCCGAATTTCAACATTGGGAGGATCACAAATCCCCCAGCGGGTGAAGTAAAGTGGAAAGCGGGCGCGAGCGGAGTTTGCGGTTTACCGAGGCGAGATTTCGGGCATGTTTTTTTGATGTCAAACGAGTCGGTTGTGGCGGTGATCGGGGTGAGTGGTTTTGTGGGCCGCGGCTTGCCGAAGCTACTCCGCGAGCGTGGGTTTGGTGTGCTGGGCCTGAGTCGGTCGGGCGGTGGCGAGGTGGCGGGCGTGGAGCGGTGGCAATCGGTGGCGGCGATGGATTTTGCCGGGTGCCATGCAGTGGTGAATTTGGCGGGTGAGTCGATCGACCGGCGATGGTCGGCGGCGAACCGGAAAAAATTTCATGAAAGCCGGATTGGTGTGACGCGGCGGGTGGTAGAGCTCATGCGAAATTTGCCGGCGGACCAACGGCCGAAGGTGTTGGTGAATGCCTCGGCGGTGGGGATTTATGGGGATCGTGGTGAGGAAGAACTCGATGAGCGATCGGCGATGGGGAAGGTGTATTTGGTGGATCTTTGCCGCGAGTGGGAGGAGGTGGCGATGGAGGCTGAGGCCTTGGGCGTGCGGGTCGTGTGCTTGCGCATCGGCGTGGTGATGGGTCGGGGTGGGTCGGCGTTTGAGAAATTGGTGCGCGTGATGAAGACTGGCCTGGGTGGCAAACTTGGCCATGGTCGGCAGTGGATGCCGTGGATTCATGTTTATGATTTGCGCCGCGCGATTATTGAGGCGGTGGCGAATGAGCGGATGAGCGGCGCGGTCAATGCGGTGGCACCGATGTGCGAGCGCAATGCGGACTTCACGCGAAAGTTTGCGAAGCGCTTGCGGCGTCCGGCAATATTGCCGGTGCCGGCCTTTGCGTTGAAGTTGGTGCTGGGTGGATTTGGTGGTGTCTTGCTGGCGAGTCAAAAGGTTCGGCCTGCGGTGTTGGAGTCGCTTGGATTTCGTTTCCGCCATGCGGACTTCGAGAGCGCCTTGGATGATTTGTTGGGAGTGGGTTGATGGCCTTGGGGCTTGGCTTGAATTTTCGGATGGCTCATCATGACTGGCGTGAAACATGACGGAAATGATCTGCGTGCAAGGCGTCTGTTTTTTGCGAAGTGCGGAAAACCGGAAGAGGTGCTCGGCGTGGAGGAATTTGAACCGCGAGAGCCTGCCGCGGGTGAGGTGCTGGTGCGCATCGAGGCGGCACCAATCAACCCGGCGGATCTGAATTTGATCGAGGGCACTTACGGCGTGAAGGTCGAGCTGCCGGCGGTACCGGGGATCGAGGGCAGCGGGGTCGTGGTGTCGGGAGGATCGGGGCGTTTTGAAGCGGGCCGACGCGTGATGTTTTTGCGGCGTGCATCGACATGGGCGAGTCATGCGATCGTGCCCGAAGATGTGCTGTTTGCTTTGCCCGACGGCATCGACATGCATCAGGCGGCGATGTTGAAGGTGAATCCGGCGACCGCGTGGAGGTTGCTGCATGGCTTTGCCGCGTTGAAGCCTGGTGATTGGGTGGTGCAGAATGCGGGAAATTCTGCGGTCGGTCGCTGCGTGATTCAGTTGGCGCGTGAGTGCGGTGTGCGCACGGTTTCACTCGTGCGGCGAGCCGACTTGGTGGATGAGCTTCGCGAACTGGGTGGTGATGTGGTGTTGCCCGATGGAGATGCCGCAGTGGCGGAGGCTCTCGAGTATCTCGGCGGTGCGACCGCGCGTTTGGCATTCAATGCTGTGGGCGGCGAAAGCGCGCTGCGCTTGATGAAGCTGCTCGAAGAAGGTGGTACGCACATCACTTATGGCGCGATGTCGCGCAAGCCGCTCACGCTGCCAAACGGGTTGTTGATTTTTCGCGACATCAGGGTGCGCGGATTGTGGGTCACTAAGTGGTTGGAGCAGGCGCCATGCGAAGAGGTGCGTGCGACTTATGAAAAGTTGGCGGAGCTGGTGAACGCCGGTCGCTTGATGCAGAAAGTGGATTCGGTTTTTTCGCTTGAGGAATGGCCGGCGGCATTGCAACGGCTCAAAGATGCGGATCGCAATGGCAAGGTGTTGTTGGCTCCCTGAAAATCAGAAAGCAGAAAGCAGAAAGCAGAAATGAAGAAGTCGGTTTATTTCCTGTGCCAGGTGGTGACGAGTGAGCGCGACCATTGGAATTTGCGGGCGGTTTCGCGGATCAGGAATGGTTCGTCGCATTGGTGCTGAAGCTCGAAGTCGGGGCTGAGCAATTCTTGCAGCCAATCGAGTGTTGAGCCGGCCGGCCAATTTTGTGGCGGGGTGAATTCCGCGAGCCAGGTGCAGGGTGTGGCGAGCACGAGTTCGCCGCCGGGATTGACCAGTGAGGGCAGGCGTTTGAGAAATCGCAGTGGTTCGGGCAGGCGGCAGACGAGGTTGGCGGCGTGCACGCGATCGAAGCTGCCGAGCGATGTGGGAAGATTCATCGCATCGCCGTGGTGGAAGCGGATGCGGCTGGCGTCGATGTCTGGCGGAGTGTGGGCGACAAGTTTTGTGTTGAGTTGGGCTTCTTCAAGACGCTGGTATGGGATGCTTTCTCCGAGTCGAAGTGTTTCGGCGGCATTGATGAACGAGTGTGAAAAATCGATGCCGATGACGCTTTCGCAGAAGCGCGACATTTCAAAGGTCGAGCCACCGACCGCGCAGCCGATGTCGAGTGCGCTTGCGGCCGGGCTTTTTGAAAAATGCGACACGGTGCGACGGGTGAACCCAAGTGCGTCGCGCATCGCTGCGGGCCACGCGACATCCGATGGCAACACCTCGTCGGCGGAGGCGTAGTGAAAGAGCAGATATTCGTCGAGCAACCTCGATGATTCGTAGGTGTCGCTCATCGCTTGCCTGCGGCTCGGGACTTGATGCGTGCATCGGCTTCGGGCGCGCGGCTGTACGCGCTTTGCGCTTCTTTGAGTGAGATCAGCCCGTTGCGGTTGGTGTCGTAAAATTCCATCACCCCGTCGGGCGAGTGACCGCTGCCTGCGAGGCCTTCGGCGAGTTCTTTGCGGTCGAGTTGGCCGTTGCCGTCATCGTCCCAGCGGTCGAACTTTTGGAGGAGTCCGATCATTTTGCGTTCGACCGGAGTTTCCGGTA
This sequence comes from Verrucomicrobiota bacterium, assembly GCA_046308575.1. Taxonomy (GTDB): domain Bacteria; phylum Verrucomicrobiota; class Verrucomicrobiia; order Verrucomicrobiales; family Akkermansiaceae; genus Luteolibacter. The sequence goes on along the minus strand of JBKDYW010000217.1, from coordinate 11,749 downwards.
CGACGGGTCCGATCGATGGCGAGCATGCGCTCAGGGCGACGAGTGCAAGGGGGCTTATGCGTTTCATGGATGATTGATGTTGGCCCTCGTTGCATGATCGGGCAAGCTCCGATGGCCATCATGAAAGTTCAAATCATCGCTGCCGGGCGTCCGGCGCTCGCTTATGCCCGGCTTGGGGTGGATGAATACCTCAAGCGGCTTGGCCGATATGGGGCTTATGGCATGGAGGTGGTGAGATCCGGCACTCGCGAGGAAGTGTCCGAGCGATTGTTGGAACGCTCGCGCGGCTCGTACCGGATCGCGCTTGATGAGCGGGGCGAGCTGCTCGGGACCCGCGAGTTTGCCGGTCGGCTCGATGCCTTGGCGCTGCGCGGTGACATCAAGTCGTTGTCATTTCTGATCGGCGGATCCGATGGTCATAGCGCGGAATTGCGCGATGCGTGTGGCATGGTGCTTTCGCTTTCGCCGCTGACGATGCAGCACGAGTTGGCCTTGGTGGTGTTGCTCGAGCAACTTTACCGCGTTGAGACGCTGAGGAGTGGGTCGCCGTATCACCGGGACTGAAGGCTGAGAGTTGCCGAAAATTTTCGCAACCGCAGGGGCGTATCGCTTACCTGCGGTGCTGGTTTTGCGGCATCATGCCGAATTGGCCCATGCCTTGACCCGGGACTTGGGTGTTCCATGGGATCTTGCTCGTTTCCGACGTGGGGCCGACCGGTTTTTTTTCCGGTGTTTCGGCGCAGGAGCAGAGGGCGAAAAGCGCGGTGACGAGGGAGAGGAGTTTCATGGCGGTGTGGGGAGGGGTGAATTTCCGTACAGCGGCCGAGTGAATAAATCAGTTTGAGGTCGGCTTGGCGGTGATCACGCGGTCGCCGGGTTGCAGGCGCACGCCAGTGGCGAGCGTGTTGAGGTCAATCTCGGCGATCGTCTGGGTCGGCTCGACCGATGAGGGCCGGACGCGGCCGATGGCTTTGCCATCGCGCTCGACGATGAGCGGTGTTTGCGGGGTGAAGCCCGAGTTGGATCCGGCGGCGATAACGAGGAAGCCCCAGTCTTGGTTGACCGCGCTGACGACCGACTCCATCGCGCCACGGCTTTGGCGCGATGTTCTTTCGATGTCGCGTTTCATTTGGCGGTCGAGCTCCGCGCGATTGTTGGCGAGGAGTTTTTCGGCGGCGGTGGTGAGAGTTTCGAGTTCCTCAAGTTTGGTTTCCTGAGCTTTTTTGCTCTCGCCAAATTCTTTGATTTTGTCGCCGAGCGTTTCGATGGTCACATCATCGCCGAGTCCGCTCATGATGCGGCCGAGTTCTTCTTTGGCCTTGTTGAGTTCGGCAAAATCGTCGTCTTGGGTTTGCAGGGTTGCTTCGAGTCCGCCGATATCGCGTTCGACCGTGGCGCCGGCGGCCTTGATGGCGTCGAGCTTTTGGATGACTTCCTCTTTTTTGGTTCCAGCTACGACGAGTGCGCCCTTGAGGTCCTTGAGTTGTTTCTCGGTGGTGTCGGCCTCGCTGGCGATTTTCTTGCGTTCGGCGATGGTTTCAAGGCGGGTCTCTTGGACCTTCTTGAATTTTCCCGAGTGATTGATTGAGAAAAACGCCGCGCCGCCGGCTGCGAGGATGGCGACGATGTAGAGGATGATTTTCATGGGTGAGGAGAAAATTGGATTAGCGACTTCGGGGCGATCAGTTGCGTGGGGCGGCGGGTTTTTGTGCCGTGGCGATCACGCGGTCGCCGACCATGAGGGCGGTGTCGTTGGCCATTGAGTCGGGGATGATGCTGGCGGCGGCGGTTCCGGACTCGACGGAGGTCACGAGCAGTTTGGCGACCGTGTTGTCGCCGCGGACGACATCGAGGGTGGAGTTTGCGACCACGCCGCCGGCGCTGCCGGTGGCGAGTGTGACGAAGCCCCAGCTTGGGTAGATTGAGCGGATGCGGGTGTTGAGGCTGGGCAGCGATTGTCCGCTGCTCATGACTTCAAACTTCTGCTTGAGGGCGGCCGTTTGGTTTTCGCACTGTTTGTTTTGTGCGGTGAGGTTGGCGAGTTTGGCTTCGGCGCTGACGACCGATTGGGCGAGCTCCTCCATTTCGGCTTTGGCGGCGCGCATTTTCGTGGCGAGCGCGCTGATGTCACCGACTTTGCTGGTCTTCTCGCGGATCTCGTCGAGCTGTTTTTTGTTTTCGGCGACCTTGGCAGTTTTGGCGTCGAAGTCCTGCTTGAGTTCCTCGTTGCGTTTCGTTTGGGTTTCGACGCTTTTTTCGAGTTCGGCGATTTCCGCTTCGGCTTCCGCGAGCGGGGTGGTTTTCTTGTAAGTTGATTGGGCCGTCTTGAGGCGATTTTGTTCCTTGCCAAGGGTATCCTTCTCGCTCGCCACATTGGCGATTTCCGTTTCGTAGGCGGACTTGTTTTTCGAGGCGACGAGTGCGGCGAGCGCGAGCACGACTGCCGTGATGATGCCGAGGATTTTGGCCATGGAGTTGAAAGGGATTCGGGGTGGGTTCAAAAAAACGCTGTGGCGAATAAACTAGGCAAAGCTTGGCGTGGCTGCAATGCAAAATTTAGGGTTCCCGAAGTTCCCGCGCGCGGTGCTTTACAAATCCCCCGGCGGCGGGCATCGCTCGCTCGGCATGAAATCAATCCTGCGGGTTTTCTCCTATCTCCGCCGCTATCCGGTGATGGCTTTGGTGCAGTTGTTTTGTGCCGTGGGCATGACCTTGGCGGTATTTGTGTTCCCAAACGCCACAGGTCATGTGATCGACAAGGTCATTCCTGACCCGTCGAGGCATCATGAGTTTTTGTTTTGGACGTTGGTGGCGTTGGCGGGATTTTTGCTCAAGGACGGATTGAACGCTCTACGGATTTTCGTAAACAACACCTTTGAGCAAAAGGTCATTTTCGACATCCGCTCGGACCTTTACGGCAAGATCCAGAAATTGCCGCTCGTTTGGTTTGATGGAAAACGCACGGGCGACATCATGACGCGTGTGGTCGAGGATGTGACCAACATGGAGCGTGTGCTCATCGACGGCATCGAACAGGGTTTGGTCGCGGCACTGCAGGTTTTGGGCATCGGGATTTTTCTTTTCATCCTCAACCCGGCGGTTGCTGCATGGGCGACTTTGCCGGTGCCGCTGTTGGCGGTGGGCGCGTGGATTTATTCGACGAAGGGAAGGGATCGTTATCGCAATCAGCGAGATGCTGCATCGGATCTCAACGCCTTGCTGCACGACAACATCTCGGGCGTGCGACAGATCAAGGCCTACGCCGCGGAGGGTGCGGAGCATGAAAGGTTCAACCAGTTTTCCGACCAGTTGCGCGTGACGACGCTGCGGATGATGAAGTGGTGGGCGCTGTACTCGCCGGGCATGTCGTTTTTGAGGATGGTGGGATATGTGTTGGTGCTTGGCTTTGGTGGCTCGGCGGTGATGAAGGGCGAGTTGTCGATTGGCGACTTTACGAAATTCCTGCTGTTTCTTGCCTTGTTTTACGAGCCGATCGACCGGCTCAACTCGCTCAACCAGATGCTGCTTTCCGGGCGTGCGGCGGCGGATCGCGTGTTCGACATTCTCGATTCCGAGGACGAGCCGCATGCGGAGGGCGGAAAGGAATTGCCGGCGGAAATCAAAGGCCATGTGCGTTTCGAAAATGTTTCTTTTTCGTATCAGGATCAACCGACCCTGCGCGGCGTGTCGCTGGAGGCCGAGCCTGGGCGCACAATCGCGCTCGTGGGTTCCACCGGTGCCGGCAAGTCGACCGTGCTGTCGCTGCTGGCGCGGTTTTATGAAATCGACTCCGGCCGAATCACGATTGATGGCATGTCGATTGGCGAGTTGTCGAAGGCCTCCTTGAGGGGGCGCATGGCCTATGTGACGCAAGAGCCGTTTTTGTTCAATGGCACGGTGAGGGAGAACCTCTTGCTAGCCAAAAGGAATGCCTCGGAAAGTGAAATGTGGGCGGCCTTGAAAGCGGCGCATGCCGAGGTCTTTGTGAGTGCCTTGCCGCGGCAGCTCGACACCCATGTCGGCGAGCGCGGCGTGAAACTTTCGGGCGGTGAAAAACAACGCCTGTCGATCGCGCGTGCCTTGTTGAAGGATGCGCCGATCCTCTTGCTCGATGAGGCTACGGCATCGGTCGATTCCGAGACCGAGCGGTTGATTCAAGATGCGCTCGACCACCTCATGGCCAACCGCACGGCATTTGTGATCGCCCATCGCCTATCGACCATCCGCAATGCCGACCACATCTATGTGCTCGAAGCGGGTGGGGTCATCGAGCAGGGCACGCATGAGACGCTGCTCGCCAAGGGTGGCAAATACGCCGAGCTGTGCCGGAAGTCGTTTCTCGCCGCGGAACAAGGCGAGGGGTAAAAGCTGAAAAACTGAAAGTCTGAAAAGCTGAAAGAAGAAGCGGCTTCTTCATTGGCAGGGTCCTTTGTCCCAAAGGTCCGTGATTCGAAGCGCTGATGAGCCGCAGCCAAGCGGACCGTTGCGGAGAACGGTCCCTGCCTTGAATGCTCTGAGCGCGGTTAAGACGCGGCTTCTTCAATCTTCAATCCACGATCCACAATCACCCCTCAAAGATCCCCATCGGGATAGAGCTGGTGGTATTTGATCGCCTCGACGGCGATGGCGGCGGCGGTGCCGAAGATTGTTTCTTCGTCGACGGTGCGGGGGACTTGGGCGGCGGGGCGGGCGAGGCCGAGGATGAGTTGGCCGTAGTTTCTGGCGCCGGCGACATGCTGCAGGAGCTTGAGCGAGATGTGGGCGGCATCGAGGTTGGGGAAGACCAGTACATCGGCGCTGCGGCGGGACTCGGCGGCGGGGATTTTGACTTCGGCCGCGGCGGGGTCGAGTGCGACATCGGCCTGGAGTTCGCCTTCGATGTCGATTTCGAGAAACTGACGGTGAGCTTCGGCTTGGGCGAGTGAGGCGGCGGCGGCCATGCGTTTCGCATCGGCGGTGGAGGCGCTGCCTTTCGTCGAGTGGCTGAGCATCGCGACGCGGGTTTTGCGGCCGAGGAAATGGTGGGCGAGTTTGCCGGTCTCGATGGCGATGGCGGAGAGCTCGGCGACATCGGGGTTCGGGTTGAGCGCGCTGTCGGCCATGAAGATGATCCCCGATTCACCGAGGTGTTGGAGGTGATTGCCGGTGATGATCGAGACGCCGAAAATTTTTGGCACATGCGGCAGCGGCTTGATCGTGTGGAGCAGTGCGCGGAAGTAGGCTGCGGGCAGTGCCTGATTTCCCCCAACGATCGCGTCGGCCTGGCCGTACTGGACCATGAGCGCGCCGAAGTAGTGAGGCTTGGCGACGAGTTCTTCCGCTTGGCCGATGCTGGTGCTGCGGTAGCGGGCCATGTTTTCGACCCGCTGGCAGAAGAGCTTGAAGTCGGTCGCGCTGGGCGGATCGATGATGTGGATGAAGGTGAGCGGCACGCCATGTTCCGCGGCGAGGGCGCGGATGCGATCGCGGTTGCCGAGCAGGATCGGTGCGACCACTTCTTCGCGGACTAGGCGGGCGGCGGCGCGGATCACGCGGATGTCCTCGCCTTCGGTGAAGACCACGCGTTTGGGGTGATTGCGCAGTTGCGAGAGCAGGTGTTGGATCACCGGGTTGGTGGCGGGTGTCGTGTCGGGAGAGGAGCTCATGAAATGCGCTGGTGCTTGCACCATGGCGCGAGTCTAGTATGGCTTGGGCGGATCATTCAACCGGATTCATCCTCAATCGCATGCCAGCCGACTACCATACGCACACGCCGATGTGTCGTCACGCGACAGGATCGCCGGAGGAGTATGTCGATGCCGCCCTCGCGGCGGGCTTGAGCGAGTATGGCATTTCCGATCACGCGCCGCAGGTTCCCGAGCCTTTTGATGATTGGCGGATGCGTCGCGACGAGTTGCCGGAATACTTCGCATGGGTCGAACGCGCGCGGGCGCGTGCGTCGGGAAAATTGCCGGTGCGCATCGGGCTAGAATGCGATTGGCTGGAAGGCTGCGATGAATGGATCGGCGAACTCGAAAGCGAATGCCGTTGGGATTATCTCATTGGCTCGGTGCATTACTTGGGCGAGTGGGATTTTGATAATCCCAAATGGCTTGGCCGTTGGGCCGAGAGCGATGTCGATGCGGTGTGGACACACTACTGGCAGACCTATGCGCGAATGGCATCGAGCGGTTTGTTTGACATTCTTGCGCATCCGGATTTGGTGAAAAAATTTGCGCATGTGCCAGCGGGGGATCTCACAAGATTTTACGAACCGGCGATTGATGCGATTGCGGCGGCGGGTTGCGTGATTGAGCTCAACACCGCGGGTTGGCACAAGCCGTGTGCAGAGGCCTATCCGGCAGCCGGATTTCTCGAACTCGCCTGTTCCGCGGGAGTGCCTTTGGTAATTTCATCCGATGCCCACGCGCCGAATGAAGTGGCGCGCGATTTCCACAAAGCCGTCGCGATGGCCAAGGCAGCGGGCTTCCGCGAAACGGTGCTGTTTGATCAGCGCCGCAGGAGCGTGGAAGCTCTGCAGTGATTCAGCGTTCGCCGCGGTGGCGTTTGAAGATCGCGAGCGTGCGATCGCGTTCGGATTTGTGATCGACGCAGGGCAGTGGATAGCCGGGCGCGAGCGGTTTGCCATCGGCGGGTGCTTCGAGAAATTTCTTCGGATCGACGGCTGCGAGTTCCGGCACCCAGCGTTTGATGTAGATCCCTTGCGGGTCGTAGCGCGCGGTTTGCGACCAGGGGTTTTGGATGCGGAAATAAGGTGCCGCGTCGGCGCCGGTGCCGGCCGACCATTGCCAACCGCCGTTGTTCGAGGCGATTTCGCCATCGAGCAAATGCTGCATGAAGTATGACTCGCCGAGCCGCCAATCGATGTGCAGGTCCTTGGTGAGAAACATCGCGGTGATCATCCGCACGCGGTTGTGCATGAAGCCGGTGGCGAGGAGCTCGCGCATGCCGGCATCGACGATCGGGAATCCGGTGCGGCCGTTTTTCCATGCTTCGAAATTTTCGTTCGGCGCATCCCATGGCAGTCCGCGCCACTCGGGGTTGAATTCCTCTTCAAGCACATTCGGAAAGTGGTGGAGGATCGCGAAGTAGAATTCGCGCCATGCGAGTTCCTTGAGGTAAATGTCGATGCCCACGCGTTCGGCGGCCTTGGCGGCGGCGCGGGATTTCATCAGCTCGGCATGAATCGTGCGGATGGAAATGAGGCCGAAGCGCAGGTCCTGCGAGATGCGCGAGGTGCCTTGCAGCGAAGGGATGTCGCGGGTGCTGCCGTAATGTTGCACGATGCCGCCGAGGGCTTTTTTGAAGCGCTCGCGTGCGGCGCGTTCGCCGGCTTCGGGCAGTTGCGCATCGGGCTCCTTGAGGCCCCAGTGGGCGAGTGTTGGAACAGCGAGCGATTTGAGATCGGCGGGAGTGTTGAGCTTCGCTGGCTTGCCGACCGGCGATGGTTTTTCGAGTGCGAGCCAGTTGCGGCTGTAGGGCGTGTAGACCTTGTAGGGTAGGGCGCTTTGCGTGAGAACCTCATCGGGCGTGTGCAGGGCGTGATCGTGAAACGCATGGCATTGCACGCCGAGCTCCGCGCAGAGTTGGCGGATTTTTTCTTCGACCGCTTTGCCGAAGGGATCGGGATCGCGATTGAAACAAAGATCCTTCGCGCCGCTTTCCTTGATGAGTTGGCGCAGTCCTTTCACCGCATCGCCATGGCGAATGATCAATCGTCCGCCGACCGTCTCGAGATTTTTTGCAACCGACGCGAGGCAGCCGCAGAGGAAATGTTGGCGCTTGGGTCCTGTCCACAGGTGGGATTTTTTCCAATCGCTCAAAAAATAAACCGGTATCACCGGGCGGCCCATCGAGGCGGCATGATGCAGCGAGAGGTTGTCCGCGATGCGCAGATCGCGACGGTACCAATGAATGACAGGGGGAGGGCTTGCGGGCATGGGCGTGGCCATGCTGGCGCATCAGACCGCTTCCTCCAACAGTTTTTCCGCCTTGCGCACGAGTGTGGGGCTGAGCTTGCCGCCGGCGCGTTTGGCGCTTTCGAGCAAGGGCTTGAGGCGTGCGAGCGAGCGTTCGGCTGCGGCCAGCGATCGCCGTGCACCGCCGAATTTCTTGTCGGGGAAGTAGCGCATGAAGGTCTTGCCGCCACGGCTGATGCATAGCCGCCAACCTTCAAAGGCCGCGGTCCTGTAACTGAAACGAGTTAGATTTTTCTTCGATTTCATCGATTTTTCCGGGGGTATTCAATGGGACTGGTCGACCCGAAAAGTGTCGAAATCCAGAGATTTTTCGCCTGTAGCGGATCGCGATCGGGTGAAACGGCCGTTTTCGCCTGCCAAAATGCAAAAAATGGTTTGCCAGCGGCAGGCGCTCGCCCTTTATTCGCCGCCCGCGGGCATCCAAAATCCGCCGTAGGTCCTCCGTCAGCCCCGTTCGCGGGGTGTCACGCCCGTTGGAGGGTAACCCGGCAAACCAAGATAAAACATGTCAGTCACCAAACTTGCTCGTTTCGAGCTCCCGAACCGCCTCGTTCGCAACGAGGAAACCGCCAGCGACACCTACGCTCAGTTTGTCGCCGAACCATTCGAACGCGGCTACGGCCACACCATCGGCAACTCGCTGCGCCGCGTCCTGCTTTCCTCGCTTGAGGGAGCATCCATCACTTCCGTCCGCATCGCGGGCGTGCAACACGAATTCTCCAGCCTTCCCGGCGTGGTCGAGGATGTCACCGACATCGTGCTCAACCTCAAGAAGGTCAAGTTCAGCCACACCGACAAGGAACCGCGCATTCTCACCATCAAGGTCGAGAAGGAAGGCGTTGTCACCGCTGGCGACATCCAAGGCGACCACATCTACGATGTCGTCAACAAGGACCAAGTCATCTGCACGCTCGACAAGAAAGTGAAGTTCGACTGCGAGTTCGAAGTTCGCGTCGGCCGCGGTTTCTCCACCGGCGATGAAAACAAGCGCAAGGACCAACCAATCGGCGTCATCGCCATCGATTCGATTTTCTCGCCCGTCACCCGCGTCAAGTACGCCGTCGAAACCACCCGCGTCGGTCAGATGACCGATTTCGACAAGCTGGTTCTCGACATCTGGACCGATGGCCGCATCACTCCGCAAGATGCCTTGCTGCAAGCCTCCGCGATCCTTCGCCACCACCTCGATGTGTTCGTCAACTACGACGAAAACGCCGTCGACTTCGAAGAAGCTCCGGCCGAATCGAGCGAGGAAAATGCCGCACTCAAGAAGCTGCTCAACATGTCGGTCAACGAAATCGAGCTCTCGGTGCGTGCCGCCAACTGCCTCAACAACGCCAACATCACTTCCGTGGGCCAGCTCGCGATGAAGTCCGAGGCGGAGATGCTCAAGTACCGCAACTTCGGCAAGAAGTCGCTCAACGAAATCAAGGACAAGCTCGTCGAATTGGGTCTTGGCCTTGGCATGACCTTCGATCCCTCGCTGCTCACCGGACCGAGCGCCGCCAGCCGCGGCCCGCGCCTTGGTGCGGAAGACGAGGCACCGGTCGGCCTCGCCGATCTGATCGCGCAGAACCTCGACGACTAACACCCCAGACTTAGAAAGCATCACCCGATGAGACATCGCAACAAAACTTCCAAGCTCAAGCGCAACGCCTCGCACCGCAGGGCCCTGCTTGCCAACCTGGCATGCAGCCTGATCGAGAACGGACGCATCAAGACCACACTCGGCAAGGCCAAGGCCCTGCGCCCGGTGGCCGAGAAACTCGTGACCCTTGCCAAGAGGGATGACCTCCACTCACGCCGTTTGGCGATCGCATTCCTTCACCAGAAGGAAACGGTCAAAAAGCTGTTCGCCGAGGTCGCCCCAGCTTCCAAGGACCGCCAAGGCGGTTACTGCCGCATCACCAAGCTCGGCGCCCGCATGTCGGACTCCGCGCCGATGGCCGTCATCGAGTGGGTTGATCGTGCCGCCAAGGCCGAAGAGCCCGCAGCCGAAGCACCGGCCGAGACCGCTGCCGCAGCTGAGTGATCAGCAAAAGTGGCATAGACCATTCCTCAAGAAATCCGCCTGCATTCGCGTGCAGGCGGATTTTTTTTCGTGGGTCGCAGTCGTATGAAGATGCCGCTTCTTCATCGTAGCTTGGACATCCTGTCCCAGTCCGTCCTTGGAGCATGCTGCTCCAAGTTTTTTGCAGCCAAAAAAACCGCTACTTCTCCATCTTCTGCCCCCGCCTCTTCTGGGACTTCCCGCCTTGATGCCCAATTTTACCCCCTCGTTAGAGATCTTTAAGAACTTTCGTCGTGTATGTAAAAAATACCATTGATATTCAATGACTTATGCCTGATTTTGGCTACCCGGATTTTTTCTAAATGCGCTTGCAAACCTAGGTTTTTTTGGGCATCTTGTCTCGTCCTCGTGTGAAAAACAGACGGCACTCTTTTTCTCTCGAGACGAAGCAAGACCCACCCAACCCCTGTTTTTAGCAAAACTAAAAGCAGTCAATGCCTTGAAAAATCGCCTCCACATCATCTCCAGTCCGCTCACCGCCGCCATTGCCACTCTGGCTCTCGCGTCGACACCCGCTTCCGCCGTCATTTACTACTGGGACAGCAACAACAGCACTGCCGGTGCTGGCACCACGCCCAACGGTACATGGGGATCCAGTGCGTTCTGGAGCACGAATGCCTCTGGAGGCAATGCAACCGCCAACCCCACCACCACGGCTCTTGACCGGCTCCGCTTCTCCGCTGGCACGGACGCGGTCGGCAGCTACACCGTCACGGTCAGCGGCGCGCAAACCGCACGCCAGCTTTCCTTGGAGTATGGCAATATCACTTTCTCGGGCGGCACGATCAACCTCAGCTCCAATGCGACTGGCAGCTCTTCGAATGTGGGAGCCGGCATCGTTCTGGCGTCGACCGCAGGCAATGCAACCATCAGCTCCAACCTGACCATCGATGGCCTCCAGATGCTGAATATTGCTGCAGGCAAATCGCTTTCCCTCAACCCGGGTAGCTTCACCCGCAACGCGGGCTACTCGCTCAATGTGCTGTCCACTGGCACGGTGACCTCCACCATGACCGGCCTCAACTCGGGCGCTCTCGTCAACGGCATCGTCGGTCCGTGGGCCACCTACGGCACCGGCACTTCGACGCGATACGCCACATTCAGCGGCCACAACATCGCCGGCCTCACAGGCACCTCAGCCGCCACTGCGGCAGATGTCACGGATACCACCGGGGCTGTCAACTACGATTTGGAAGCGGTCGGCGCGCTTGGCGCGGACGCCTCGGTCAATACCCTGCGCTACACTGGTGCTGCAGGAACGATCAGCGGCGACCTGACCACCAATGGCCTTCTCAACGCTGGCACGGGCTTGGCCACTCTCAGTGGTAACATCACCATCGGCTCCACCCGTGAGCTGGTCGTCACACCGGCTGCCCAATCGTTCACCATTTCTGGCGTTCTGAAAGACAACGCCCTTGGCGCCTCCAGCCTCTTGGTAACCCAGCTGTCCTCACCCTCCCAAAGCCTCGGGCTCAGCCTCAGCAACAACAACACCTACAGCGGTGGCACCACAGTCTCCAACGCGAGGCTCTCAATCACTGCGAACAACGCCCTTGGCACCGGCGCGGTCTCCGTTCTCAAGGGCAATGTTGGCAACGCGACATTTGCCGGCTCGATAGGTGATTACGGTGGTGTAGTGGAAGTTAGCAACAACATCACTTGGTCGAACGACATGACCCTTGCCGGCCAAGGCTACAAC
>JBKDYW010000216.1:0-5513 GCA_046308575.1 Verrucomicrobiota bacterium | reverse complement strand
GTTTTGCGTTGAGCGCTTCGCGTGATGCGATCACTTCGCTTTGATTTGAAACCCATGCGCCGATTTGCGAATCGATCGGGCGTGAGTGGAAATAGGCGGTTGATTCTTCGATGGTGGTTTTCTCGACGTGGCCTTGGATGATCACTTGGCGCTCGAGCGTGAGCCATGGGAAGAGCAGGCAAACTTGCGGGTTCGTGCGCATGTCAGCGGCCTTGCGGCTTTCGTAGTTGCTGAAAAACACGAAGCCATTTTCATCAAAACCTTTGAGCAGGACCGTGCGTTGAAGAGGGGCGCCTGTGGCTCCGACGGTGGCTAGGGTCATGGCATTCGGCTCATGCACACCCACATCGGTGGCGGTTTTGAACCAGTCGCCAAATTGTTGGATCGGATCTACTTTGAGATCGGCGCGACGCAAGCCGCGGTCGGAATACTCCTTTCGAAAGTCGGCCAAATTCACAACACATCCATAGCCGCCATGCACCGACATGCAAGGCTATCGTTGGCGTGATTGCTCATGAAAGCGTGAAGCATTCGATCGTATTGGCGCGGGTGAGCCCGGCGAGGCGATCGGGGCTGAGTTGCAGGGCCTTGGCGAGGGCGTGGCCGATGGCAGGCAGATTAGCCGGGTGGTTGAGTTTTCCGGCGAGCGGATGGGTGGTGAACTCCACCGGTGGGGTCATGTCTGGCGCGTCGGTTTCGAGTAAAATCAGTTCGGGTGGCAATTGCCGGAAGACATCGGTCGTGCGGGATTTTTCCGGTTTGAGGAAATAGCCGGAGAAGGAAAACCGCGCGCCTTGAGGGATCAGTCGGCGGGCGGTTTCGATCGATCCGTTGAACGAATGGAGGAGAAATTTTTCCGGCGGCGCTTGATGTTTGAATGCGTCGAACAAGGGTTCCCATGCGCGGATGCAGTGGATCGTTGCGCAGCGGTTCAGTTCGCGGGCGATGCGGAGTTGATCGATGAAGATCGGGATTTGAATTTCGATTGACGGGCTATCGATCCAGCGGTCGAGGCCGCACTCTCCGATGCTGGATTGCGGGTATTTGATCAACAATGCGGTGAGTCTTTCCTGCCAACCGGGGCGTGCGGTGTGTGCGTGCCATGGGTGGATGCCGAAGGCGGGGATGATGAAATCCGGGTGGGCGATGGCGAGGGATTCGACCTTGGGCCAATCCTCTTCACGGGTGGCATTGACGATGCATTTCTCGATGCCCGCTTCGCGCATGCTGCGGATGATCGCATCGTGATCGCCGAGGCGCGCGTCTTGCAGGTGGTTGTGCGCGTCGATCCAACCTGACATGGACGAGGGAAGTGGGCGTTGTTTCAGCGAAGCCCGCGTGGCTTGACTTGATTGGGCGAATCGAAAGTCACATCGGTGATCGAAATCCGGCGCCCGCTTGCGGGATCGTGCGAGGCGACCTGCATTTTGCGCAGTGTCCAGACTTTGTCGGCGACCTGCATGATGTCCTCGACTTGGAATTCTTTGAGCAATCCGCCCTTCGAGTCGTGCCCGCGGATTTTCATGAACGCGCCAAATTTTTCGTGGACCCAGACATAGACCACATCGTAGCGACCGGGTGTGTTGTGTGGTTTGTCGATGCGGATTTTGTAGCAGGGTTGGCCGCCGACATCTTCGCTGCCTTCGAGCTTTGGATTGGGCCAATAGAAGAATCGCAGTGAGAGATCTTCATAGGTTAGGTCGGTGCCGGCGATGGGTGCGACGAGTTGGCTGGCGCTCAGGTCGCGGGTTTTGCCATCGATGATTTCAAAAAGGTTGTAGGACGAATCGCCCATGCGCATGTGGAAGATACGTGGCGTGTTCGGGTTTTCGGAAAACTGGAATTGGATTTCGCGGCCCATCAGGAAGAGCGTGACGGGAGTCTTGTGGTTGCCCTTGCGGATGCTGCCGGTGAGGCCTTTTTCAAGCTTGGTCAGGGACGCCGAGAGGCGCGCGCCTTCCAAGATTGCTGCGGGGTTGGGTGCCTGGGCCATCGCGTTGAGGCACAGGAAGGGTAGGGTAAGGGCGAGTAAAACTCGGCGGTGCATGGCAAGCAAGATGGCCGATTTGTGCGGAACGGCAAGGACAGCCGTGTGGTGAGTTCAAAAAATAAGCGGGTGCGGTCGGTGTTTTTTTAAACAATTTTCGATTGGGGCTTGATGGACTTGGGGCTCGCCCCTTGGATGGTCGCGTCACCAATTTTCGCCCACATGAGTCTCCGCAAGCAACTTTCCGATATCCTTCCGCCATTGCTTCCGGGAAACCCGACCGATGCCATCAAGGGTACTGAATTGATCCGGCTGACGCGGCTGCAGTTGAAGGGGAATTATTCTGACGCCTCGCTGCGTTATCATTTTTCCATCATGTCCTGCGATCCCGGTTCGCCGATCGCCAAGGTTGAGAAGGGTCAGGGTTACTACCGTCGCAGCGCGCCATTGCCGGCCTTGTCCGGTGCTCAGGAGTTGCTGGCGCTGACGCAGGGAAGGCTTGAGGATTTGACCGCCGCCGATGTCGAAGCAGTCGATGGCGCGATGCTGCGGATCCGCAAGTTCCGCGCGGTGGTGACGAGATATTTTGAAATCAACGGTCGCTTTCCTTTTGCGTTTCGCGAGGCCTTCGGCAAAGACGCGCCGATTGGAAATTTGTGGAAGTACCCCGAGCTGGTCTTGGTCGATTGGGAAACCGGCGGCTCGCCCGACGAGGAGATGTCGCTCGATGAAACCATGCTTTCGTTCAAGCAGCGCATGGGGATTGCACCGTTTCGTTTGCACGCCGCGCGTCTTCGGATCCAGCCGTCACTGCACACCTATCGTGAGGACTTTTACCAGACTCTTGCCGTGTCGATGTGGGCGCAGGGTGGGGAATTGATTTATGCGTCGCCGATCGAGGATGAGGCCTTGGCTGATGGGCTGCGTCGTCTGAGTGCTGCCTTTGGCGTAGGGGTCACTTCTTTCGGGCTTACCGCCGATGCCTTGGATGAACTTCCACGCCCGGCGAATATCCTCAACGCGCATCCGCGTGAAACTGAAGCGATCATGGCCAAGCTCGAGATCAACCGCATCGCGGCACCTAGGTCGCGTGCGCAGCTGGATTGGAACGAGTTGAGTTCGCTGCGCAATGAATCGGAAGAAGCCGAGAAGTTGGTGCGCTGGCTCACGCGTTGCATCGATGAGCGCAAGGCTGAAGGCTATCGGGAGGAGTAAGGTGGGGTATGGCGGTTGGAAACCGTCGCCACGGTGAGTCTTACCTTGGCAGGAAATTTTTCACTGATTCGCGTTTGAGTCGGAGTTCGCGCCATTCGTTCACGAGGCGGCTGGCTTCGATGATGCCGCAGCCGGCGGGGATGCGGATGTGGGTGCCATCGCACCAGATGCCACGGATGGCGACGATGGCTTCGAAGCGGCCATTGTGAAGGACGCCGAAGGGTGCGCCGAATTGCGCGGGGCAATCGAGCCGTTCGCGCCAGCCGATGAGTTGGTTCATCGTCTCGGTGGTGCGCGGCAAGGGACCGAGGGCGGGGGTCGGGTGGAGTTTGCGGATCAGGGCCTCGGGTGCCATTCGTGAGTGGAGTTTCACCGAGATGCGGGTGAGAAAATGAACGATTGATCCGAGGTTGAGGATGCTGCGCGGGTGGCGTGAGAGTTGGCCGAGGTCGAGGAGTTTTGAGACGAGTGTTTGCGCGACATATTCGTGTTCGCGGATTTCCTTTTCGTCGGCGGCGAAGACATCGTGGTCTTCGGAGCGCGCTGTGCCGGCGAGGGCCATTGTCTCGAGGTGGTGGTCGTCGAGCGAGAACAACAATTCGGGTGTGGCACCGGCAAATCCGGAGTCGCTATTGATCCAGCCGTATGAATGAAGCGGCGCGCGTTGGCATTGCATGGCGCTGGCAATCGCGTGAATGGGTGCGGATTTGCAGACGCCGGTTTCGGTCACCACAGGTACGGTTTTTTCAAATCCACCGCTGTGGATGCTCGTCATGATTTCCTGAAACACCGCAGAGAACGGAGTGGCATCGAGTGCCTGCCATTCGCATTCGATTGGCTCGGATGATTTCTCAGTAACGACGGAATCGGATGCGATGCATTCTGATTCGCGCGGGATTTTCCATGGTTTCGGATCCGAGAGCGCGAAGTCCTGCACATAGAAGGCCGTGCCGTTTGTGGGTGCTTCTGCCGCTGCGGTGAACGGTCCGCGGCCGATGATGCGCGACCCGTCGCTGCGGGTGAGCCATGCCATGGAATCGGACTGCGTTTTCATGCTGCGGGTCGGTACGATGCGCGCGGAGCTGATGCCGCGCAAGATTGATTCGCTCAGAACGCGTCTTTCACATGATTGATCTTTGGTTTTTCGCCTTCTTTGAGCAGGACCTCGATGACGTCGAAGCGCCACGGGAGATTGCGTGTTTTGAGTAGTTTGAGCCATGCATTGGCACCGCGCTCGATGAGTTGTTGCTTGGTTTTATCGACCGCATCGAGCGGGCGGATTGTGGTATCACTGCGCCGAGTTTTGACTTCGACAAATAGGAGCAGCCGATCGTGTCTCGCGATGATGTCGACTTCGCCGCGGCGCGGGCCTTTGAAATTTCGTTTCAGAATACGGTGGCCCGTGGCGCGGAGAAAATCGACAGCGATGCGTTCGCCATATTCGCCGATCCATTGGCGGTCGCGGGCGAGGCCCTTAGGGTCCGTCAAGCGGCAGGGCGAGTTGAGCCACCGGCTGAAACGAGCGACGATGGTAGCGACAAGGGCCGTGTATCCGAAGCGCTTCAAGATGTACCTTGGTGCCATAACCTTGGTGTTTCGCAAAGCCGAATTGCGGGAACTCCCGGTCGATTTCTTGCATGATGTCGTCGCGGGTGACCTTGGCGATGATGCTTGCGGCGGAGATCGATAGCGAGATCGAATCGCCCTTCACGATGCCGTCGTGAGGGTAGGGGAAATTGCGAAGCGGCAGTCCGTCGATGAGGCAGTGGTCGGGTGCTTGGTTTAGGCCCTCGACCGCGCGGCGCATGGCGAGGTGGGTGGCTTGGAGGATGTTGATCTTGTCGATTTCCTCGTGGTCGGCAGTGGCAACAGACCAGATGATATCCGGGTGGGTGGTGAGGTGGTCGTAGAGTTTGCGGCGGGCTAGGGCGCTGAGTTTTTTTGAATCGTCGAGGCCTGGGCAGGAGAAATTTTTTGGCAGGATCACCGCGGCTGCAGCGACCGGTCCGGCGAGCGGGCCGCGGCCTGCTTCGTCGATTCCGGCGATGCGCGAAACACCGCGGGCATTAAGAGCATGTTCGAGTGAGAGATCAGGCACCGTGAAGCGATTTTCCACATTCGGTCGCTGCTGCAAAGCATTTTCATGCGGTCGGTGAGCTTGGATTTATTATCGTCACTCGCATGATCGCGTAGGTGAAACTTCGCGGGTTTGGGCGAATCATTGGGCGCAAATGATTTCATATCTTCCGAATGGCGCGGGATGGATGGTGACGATGCTGGGCCTTGGTGGCATCCTCGGCATCTTAGTGCA
>JBKDYW010000215.1:0-2347 GCA_046308575.1 Verrucomicrobiota bacterium | reverse complement strand
GTCGGTGTGTCATGGTCGGCGAGCTGGCAATTGATCGGACCATTGTCGATGGCCATGCAGGCCGCGATCTTCGGAGCGAATTGCTCAACATTACCCGAGTCAAACGCACCGCCAAAACGCAATCCGTATTCATTGAGCAATTCTTTGAGCTTGGGGGCGTTGGCCGGCCCGCAATAACCTTGGAATCCGGCTTCTTTGACGAACGACAAATGAGTGCGCAGTCCCTGCTCGGTCATGGGATCGCCTTCGTTAAGAAGCGACCAGCAATTGATGTGGATCTTGAGTGTTGGAGTGGTGGACATGGTGGGTTGGAACGGGATTTGGATAGGTGGCAGCTCTGCTATCAAAATTTATTCGCGATCTGCAGTAGCCTCTTGAGGCAAAATTACAAGCAGACGAATGCCTGACAAGCCCCGAGTTAGACCCGAAAATTTAATCTTTGTGAAAAGGTTTCCGCTCATCCCACTTTTGGAATTGCACCGCATGGGTGCTCTTGCATAGTCGGGGAGCCTTAATTCCCAAAACCCCTTCCGGCGTTCGGTTCGATTTTATTTAAGAAAATCATTCAACACCTAATCCCGAACGCTTCGCTCAGCCACCATCAAAGGCCCCAATGGTTTCGCAGCATGCGAACCTCTATCAAACACAACTAACAACAACCACTATCACAACATGGCTAAAATTGTCTGCGTCCTTTATGATGATCCCGTCTCCGGCTATCCAAGCACCTATGCGCGGGATGACCTTCCAAAACTTGAGAAATATGCCGACGGTCAAACCCTGCCCACACCCAAGGCAATCGACTTCCAACCCGGCTCTCTGCTCGGCAGCGTTTCGGGCGAACTCGGCCTGCGCAAGTATCTTGAGTCCCAAGGCCACACGCTGGTCGTCACCTCCGACAAGGATGGCGAAGGCTGCACGCTCGACAAGGAACTCGTCGATGCCGACATCGTGATCTCGCAGCCATTCTGGCCCGCATACATCACGGCCGAGCGCATCGCCAAAGCTCCGAAGCTCAAGCTCGCCATCACTGCCGGCATCGGCTCGGACCATGTCGACCTCCAAGCCGCCATGGATCGCGGCATCACCGTCGCCGAGGTGACCTACTGCAACAGCATCAGCGTTTCCGAACATGTCGTGATGATGATCCTCGGCCTCGTGCGCAACTACATCCCGTCCTACAACTGGGTTATCAAAGGCGGTTGGAACATCGCCGATTGCGTGGCCCGCTCCTACGATGTGGAAGGCATGTCCGTGGGCACTGTGGCCGCCGGTCGCATCGGCTTGGCCGTGCTCAAACGCCTCAAGCCCTTCGACATGAAGCTCCATTACACCGACCGCCATCGCCTGCCGGAAGCGGTCGAAAAGGAATACGGCCTCACCTATCACGCAACCGTCGAAGACATGGTCAAAGTCTGCGATGTGGTCACCATCAACTGCCCGCTCCATCCCGAGACCGAGCATCTCTTCGACGAGAAACTCATCTCAAAGATGAAACGCGGGGCCTACATCGTGAACACTGCTCGCGGAAAAATCTGCGACCGCGACGCCATCGTGCGCGCGCTCGAAAGCGGACAGCTCGCTGGTTACGCCGGTGATGTGTGGTTCCCGCAACCCGCACCTCAGGATCACCCATGGCGCACAATGCCGCACCATGGCATGACGCCTCATATCTCCGGCTCCAGCCTCTCCGCACAAACCCGCTACGCCGCGGGCACTCGCGAGATTCTGGAATGCTGGTTTGAAGGTCGACCAATCCGCAGCGAATACCTCATCGTCGATGGCGGTAAACTCGCCGGCGTTGGTGCTCATTCCTACAGCGCAGGCAATGCCACCAAAGGCGCTGAAGAAGCCGCTCGCTTCAAAAAAGTCTGAAACTCCACACCCCACAATCGGCGGATCGGAGCCCGTTCCGGTCCGCCGATTTTTTTACCTCGATGAAACTGCTCGAAAAAATGAAAGGCGACGGCGCAACCCGCCCGCCTCGACCAGAACTGCGCGGCATTGCTTTCGCTTGGCTGGGCGGATCGCTGGCCATCGCTTTGCTGGGATGGCTCACATCGCGCGCCAACACGCCCCTCGTACTCGGGTCCTTCGGCGCCACCTGCGTGATGGTCTTCGGTTTTCCCGACGCACCCTTTTCCCAACCCCGGCATGTCTTGTGCGGTCATATTCTGACGGCGCTCATCGGCTTGATTTTCCTCCACCTTACCGGACCATGCTGGTGGGGAATGGGCCTCGCGACCGGCACCGCCATCGCCGCGATGATGAGCCTGCGCATCGTGCATCCGCCCGCCGGCTCGAACCCCGTGATCATCTTTCTTACCAGCCCGTCGTGGAGCTTTCT
>JBKDYW010000214.1:0-4356 GCA_046308575.1 Verrucomicrobiota bacterium | reverse complement strand
TGCGGTAAGCATCCGGAAGAAGGCGAGTGTCCGGACGTGATCAGTGCCACGAGGTGGGAATCGCACGAATGTCTCGCAGAGGTGCAATCCGTCCAAATCGAAGGTGAAAACGAAATCACTATCCATGCCCTTGTTAACGGCGAAGGAGACCTGTGGACCGAGCGCAAAAAATTGCAACTATCGGCAGGTGGAAACAAGTTGAAGATCACAGGTTTGGTTGATCCGTATCGCCGCTATTCCCTTTACCGCGTCCGATAGCGGAAGATGGTGCGCAGCCTTTTTGGGTTTTTTTGCAAATTAAGCCTTTTTGAATTCTTCGAGGCATAGGAACGCCTCCCCATGATGAAGCTGGGGGCAGTAGTTTGCAGAAGTAAGGGGTTTTTTGTCGGGTGAATATGCAAAAATGTTAGCGAGATAAGATCTCCACCGAGAGAAACTTTTCATTATTGATACCGTCAACGAGAGACACTCTTACAAGTGGAGTCCCACTCAAAATTGCTTGCTTGTCTTTGGCACTCATCGGATCACCTGAATAAACATTATTGAAGTAGCTTTCGATAAGCTCTCTGTTTTTGGCGGATGTGAAAAAATCATCAGTTTGATCATCAGCATCTCGCTTCTTAAACTTGTGGTAGTTCGCCCTGTCTTGACGCAAAATAGAGGCTACATCTGAGAGCTTCGCCCCGTTGCTACTGATATGATCTTGAGCGGAAAGTCTTGCTACATAGTAAGCGGAGTAATCTTGGCCGCTACTATTAATGATGCTAAGACTCAGCAGAGCTGTGGCGATCAAGGCGATTTTTTTTGTTTCCATATTTGTTTTCATATTTTTTCGTAGCATGTCTAGGAATGATTATACTTCTACCAGAATGATTGGGCTGGCTACAAGGAAAGTTTGTTGGTTTTGAATAAAGTTTGAGACTTGGTCTCTGACTAACGCGGCGGCATTCACCAGTCGAGCGAGGACAGCATTGTCGGGTTCCGTATCGCCAGTGTTCCTGAACCAACGTCGATGCTCCTGACGATTTTGGCCAGCAGTGTGATGCTGATTCGCCGGAAACGCTAATAGTTTCCTTTAGACCTTTGAGGAATTAGTCCAGCCCGCCCTTGGTCATTCCCGGGGCGGGTTTTTTGTACGAAAAAAATCTCCCAAGTGTTCAGTCTTGGTGTTCAGTCACCTATTGAAAGGCAGGGTTTTTGAGTCATAACCCTTTGATTTTAAATGGCTCCGGCGGTTGGGATCGAACCAACGACCTAGTGATTAACAGTCACCCGCTCTGCCGCTGAGCTACGCCGGATTTCGCAGATGCGAATGTGGGCGGGAAGATGGATTCGCCAGCCCCATGGTGGCAAGGCAAAAATGACAAGAGGCGGAAATTTCCTCTTATGGAGCAAAGCAAGGACGCGTCAGCCACCCGCGGCGAGCGTGACGACCTCGACCTTTGAGCCGGATCTGACTTCGACGCTTGCGTAGTCGCGCGGGAAGACCGCTTGTTCGTCGAGCTCGACGACGACCGGCTTACCCTCAAGGCCGAGGCTGACAAGCAGCGCGCTCACGCTGAGCGGGCATTGCACGGCATGGGGCTGACCATTGAGTTGGATGCTGTCGTTCATTTCCACTGCTGGAGTTGTTCCGGGAAGGGGCAGTTGCTGCAATCGGAAAAATCCTCGAGGCAAAAATCCTGATACACTTGCAGCAGCGCCTGGTGATGACACACGCGCTTCAACCATGGCGCCGCGGCCTTGGTGGATCCGAAGAGGCGCAGCGAACAGCGTTTCACTTTGTCGTTGGGCGAAGACTGACGGAGCTTGTGGTAGCTGCGGAAGTTCATGCCATCCTCATGCATCGCCAATGGAATGAGGTGGTTTGCCGCGAGCTCCAATGCTTGCGAACGACCGAACACCGCAACATGCCGCGCCGACGCTGCCGCAGTGAGTGTGTGACGCCGCGACCAAAACGGATGCTCGAGAGAATGGAGGAAGTCCACCAGCGGCTTGACCTCAAAGGGTCGCGCAAAGGCAAGTTTGCGAAATTGCGGCCATGCGGAAATCAGTGCCGCCAAGGCCCCCACCCTGCGGTGTGGATGATTGGCCGGACGCTGGCCATGTGTTTTCCATGGGATCGCGCGGTGTCCCGCAAATTCATAACGGCTGCGGCACTTCCACCATTGCTCCCACAAATTTCGCAGATAATCGCGCGCATCCGGTTCCGCGCGCTCGTGCAAACCGGGCTCCAAAAATCCAGCCACACCAAACAGCACCGCTTCCATAGAATCCGCTTCGGCACGCATCGCATCGAGCGGCGCACGCTGCGCAAGAAGCCTCATCGCCAAGGCATTCCCGCCATAACCAAGCGTCTCGGCGCACGAAAAAAACAAGGCCGCATCCCTGCCATGCGCCTCGGCGACCTTCAACCAACGCGATGCCTTCAACTGCGCCCGATGCACCGCGGCCTCACGCAGCAAGCGCTCAACACCGGCGCTTGCAATGTTCTTGAGAGGATAAACGCAGCGCCCCGGATGCGCGATCGCGACCTCACGCATCGGACGATTCAAGGCATCCGCCAACTGCGTTTCGCCGATCGCGATTTGCACGACCTCGCGGTTCTCACAGGTCCGCGTGAAAAACTGCCGCGCGCTGGTTTGGAAAACCACATGCAGGATCACATCCTTAAACGCCGGATTCACCGCATGACCGTGCGCCTCCCATGCCTCGGGTGTGGGATCCAGCTCGAGCGGACCACGGCGCGATTCACCATCGATCTCGACCGCTGCATGCATGAAGTCCGGGCCCTCGCCGCGATTCCATTCGCCAAATTGCACAAGCTTCACCTGCTTGCCACACACCGAGCGAAACTCCCTCCCAAAGGCACCGGCAAACCACAAGGCCTGCAACTCAAGCTCGGGTGGCAACGCACGCAATGTCGTCTCGGCAAATGCCAAGGGCGGATGCCACACCGATTCTAACAGAAATCCATAAGTCATGCGTCGGTCACTTTGAGAAAAAATTTCATTTCGGCTTCGCCTGATTACCCGGATTTTTTTCCGGTGGCTTGTTGATTTGCGGTGGCTCGATGATGTCGATCCAGCCCTTCAGCGCGTCGGCTTCGGGGATCGATCCGTAACGCATCTGCGCATCGCGCAAACCGCGCATGGCAAGATCCTTGCGACCGCCCGCGCGATCCATGGCAATGAGGTGCATGTCGAGCCGCATCTGGTCATCAGTCGCCGGGTAAAGCGTCTTGGCCTCGCGAAACTTCAGCGCCGCCTCAGCTTGCAAGCCCTGATGCAGCAGGCCCAGCCCCTGCGCCTCGAGCAACACGCCACTTCTCAAACGCAGTGCCGCCGAGGAAAGCTGCCGCCGCCGTTCCCATGCATCGTTGGGCCACTGCAGCAACGCGGCACGCAAGGCGCGATACGGCACATCCTCTTTGAGAATATTGCCACTGCCACCGAGATGCGCAAACGGGCGGTACAAAGGATCGCCCAACACCACCCCCTGCCACGAAGTCACCGGCATCGCCATCCAACACGCCTCGACCCAGCTGTAGCCATCCAACAATCGCTGCAAAACTAAACCCAAATCATGCGTGAGGTGCAGGTACGGCTCGTAAACATTTCCCACCGTCACCGTCGCACCGCGAGCCAACAACGGCGCGCACCAGTTCTTCGATGCATTGCCAAGCTGCTCGGCGCTGAATGAATGCAAATGCACCGCCACCGCGCCGCGACGGAATTTGAAACGCGGATTCAACAATGCCCCGCTCACATTCCAATCGTACCAACCGAAGTACACCGCCGCCTCGTTCATCGGATAGTTTCGCGGCAGCGTTTCATTGAAGCGATCGACCACCGTCGGCATGCCCACGCCGTCGCATGATTTCACTACTATTTCCAACCACTGATCCCCCTGCGGAAACTTGTTGGCAATGTCCACATACGCCATGCCCCACAGACCGGTTTTTTCCACCTCCACCGCATCTTTGATCATGCGGTCGCAAATGCCATACGACGAGGCGTCGATGCGCGAGGTGAGCATCAAGAACGGCATGTCGACTTGACTCCACGATTTGTCCGATCGGTAGAACTTGTTGGCCAAGCCACCATCCAGCGGCAGGCCCTCGATGCCAACCATCGCCAGCTCGGAGTCGACCGCCGCATCATCACGACCGAGAAATGGATTGGCCTCTTTGCCGGTCGGATTGGCCGCAGGTTTTTCTGGAGCCTTGTCTGCCGACGGCGCGGGCTTCGGCGTTGGCTGGATCCGCAAAGGCACACCGCGCATCGTCACCAACACGCGGATCTTGTTGCTGCGCGGCATCGTCAAGCCATCGCGATCACGCGCCCTCTGCCACCA
>JBKDYW010000213.1:0-2214 GCA_046308575.1 Verrucomicrobiota bacterium | reverse complement strand
CCACGCCCAGCGACTGCTGATCACCACCAATCAAAAAATCACCGACATCGCGCTCGAGAGCGGGTTCGGCTCGGTCGCGCCATTCTATGCGGCATTTGAAAAATTCGGCGGAGGAAAAACCCCGACCGCCTTTCGGCAGGCGCATCGTTAAAACAAACTCGCTAGCAGCCATGCAATGCTACAATCCGAAATCCATGTCGCGGCGGAAGCGCTTACCTCATCGTGCATCCGCTGGTGACCCAATGGCTTCGTTTTGCGGGAGCATTTCACTTTGACTCGGGTATCTGTTTGCTTGCCGGTAAAGTGATATCCAGTATTATTCCATACATGCCATTGACTCCAGCATTACGGGCCAGCAAGAGGGTTGAACTCAGGCCGCGGCGCCTTGGGATTGATTCGATTGAGATGTTTGGCCGCTACAACAACACGATAGCCAGAGATGGCCTCCTTGAACACAGTCATGGAGACGCACTGGAGATTTGCTATCTCGTCCGTGGGCGACAGACTTACTCTTTGGGCGGGCAGGACTTTCACCTTCGTGGAGGCGATGTCTTTATCAGCTTTCCTGGTGAAACACATGGCACGGGTGGAACCCCTCAGGAAAAAGGTATTCTTTACTGGATCATAGTTTTGAACCCATCCGCCACGGGTGGCTCATTGCTTGGTCTTCAGGAAAAGGAAAGTCGCGTGCTGTGGCGCGAGATAAAGAAAAAATCGCACCGTCACTTTCACGGCACGCCGGGGATGAAAGTTCAGTTGGATGAAATCCTCCAGTTGTTTCATCAGGCGGGGCATGGCTTGATGAAAAAGACGGCTCTTTGCAACAGGATCGTTGCATTTTTGCTCGATGTTTTGGATGCGCGCACGAGGTCATCCTCAGGGATGGGGGCCAGCCGTTTTGCAGATGTCATCCACCACATGCGGTCCCATCTGGATGATCCCGACCAACTTACCATGGATGTTCTCTCATCGGTGGCGGGTCTTTCTCCTTCGCGCTTCAAGGCGCTCTTCAAGGAGATGTGGGGCATACCTCCTGCGGAATACGCCCTCCGCCTTCGTATCGCGGAGGCGCGGCGCCGTCTTATCGAAAGAGGCGCCACCGTGACCCAGGTTGCCACGGACCTTGGGTTCTCTTCCTCGCAATATTTTGCCACTTCTTTCAAGCGGCTGACCAACATGACCCCACGTGAGGCTGCCCGGAGAGGCGGGTTGTGTCGCCATGATTCGGGTATTTAATATGTTTGAAAAAATACTGAGGTTCGCGATTGAACGCATTTTGGTGCCTACGCGTGTAGCGTGTCCTTGATGACCGAACCAGTACTCCAACAGGAACCGCCTCTTAATGAATTCACCGAGAGTGTCCGCAAAAATGTTGCCATCTCATGGTATCGCACCAAGCTGCCTCCGGGCGCAGTCAAATCGCTTCATGCCAAGAGCGACCTCAAGGGGGGCTTTCAGACCCTAGGCTATCTTGCGCTGCTGCTTCTGCCGGCACTGCTAGCGCTCTATTGCTTTCTCCAGCGGGCATGGTGGCCGATGGCCGGCTTTATTTTCCTTTATGGCATGGTGGCCGCTTTCCTTATCAACGCCGTCCATGAGCTAGGTCACGGCACGGTCTTCAAGACCAAATGGCTGAACACCTTTTTCTGCAATCTCTTCGCTTTCCTCGGTCTCATCAACCACGAGACCTTCCAGTCGAGCCACATTAGACATCACCGCTACACGCTCCACCCGCCGGATGACTTGGAGGTCGTCCTCCCCGTGAAGCTCATGCTCTGGCATGTGCTCAAAACAGGATTCTTCTACCCACGCGCCCTTTGGGATGCGATCAAGCATGTGTTTCGCATCGCGAGTGGAAAATTCGAAGGTGAGTGGGAGCTGACTCTGTACCCGGAAACTGACCCTGCAAGCCGCAAGGTGCCGGTGCGCTGGGCGCGGCTTATGATCTTCGGGCACGCCGTGATTCTTGCGGTTTCGATCGTCTCGGGGCTGTGGATCATTCCGATCATGACCCTTTGCAGCCCATGCTACGGGACATGGTTGTTCTTTCTGTGCAATAACACCCAGCATGTGGGCCTCAAGGACAACGTCGACGACTTCCGACTCTGCTGCCGCACCTTCACGCTGAATCCGATTGTTCGTTTCCTGTATTGGCAGATGAACTATCACATCGAGCATCACATGTATGCCGCAGTGCCGTGCTACAACCTCGGA
>JBKDYW010000212.1:0-3322 GCA_046308575.1 Verrucomicrobiota bacterium | reverse complement strand
GCCTATGTGACTGAAGCCTTTGCTTCAGTTGCCGAAGCAGATGCCGATGGCCCGGGCGGCTTGGACGAGTTCGCCTTCGGGTTCGACGAGGCGGAGTTGGTGCACGGCTTCTTCGATGGGCACGGATCCGACATGATAGGATTGATAGCTCACCATGCGTCCGAACTGACCTTGCTCGGCGAGCTTCACGGCCATCACGCCGAAGCGCACGCCAAGGATGCGGTCGAGTGAGGTGGGTGCGCCACCGCGTTGGAGGTGACCGAGTGTGCAGGCGCGGGTTTCTTTGCCGGTGAGTTTTTGCAAACTTTTGGCGACTTGTTCGCCGATGCCGCCGAGGCGCACTTCGCCGCCGCAATTCGCATCGAGTGTGACGACCCCGCCTCCGTTTGGCATGTTTGCGCCTTCGGCCACGACGACCAAGGTGCTGTGCTGGCCCTGGGCATCGCGTTGCTTGATGAACTCCGAAATTTTATCGAGGTCGAAAGGAATCTCCGGCAAGAGGATCACATTTGCTCCGCCGGCGATGCCGCCCCAAAGCGCGATCCATCCGGCATGCCGTCCCATCACTTCGAGCACCATCACGCGCTTGTGGCTTGCGGCGGTGGTATGCAAGCGGTCGAGGCTGTCGACGACGGTTTCCACAGCGCTGTTGAAACCGAAAGTCATGGCGGTGGCGCCGAGATCATTGTCGATGGTCTTGGGTACGCCGACGATGGGCCAGCCTTCGCGGTAAAGTTGCAAGCCGGTGGTGAGCGAGCCATCACCGCCGACGACCACCAGTGCGTTGATGCCAAGTTGGTCCATCGTGCGTTTGGCTTTGGCAACGATTTCCGCCGGCACTTTGGCGATATCGCCATTACCGATTTTTGCGGCAAAATGCCCTTTGTTTGAGCTTCCGAGAATGGTTCCGCCGAGCTTGAGAATGTCGATCGTGTTCTCCGGTTTGAGAATGCAGTAGTCACCCGGTGGCAGCAGGCCTTCGAAACCATCGCGAAATCCGATCACTTCCCAGCCGAGTTGATCGGCCGCGCCGACGACGCCGTGGATCACCGCATTGAGTCCGGGGCAATCGCCGCCGCTGTTGAGAATTCCGATTTTCATGATCTTTGATGTTGTGAGAATTCGGAACCCATCCTGTGCGGCGAGTGGATCGCTCGCGGCATCAGCTTGGATCCGGCACGCTGATGATTTCCCGGCGCTTGTCTTTCACCGGCGCGCCGGCGGAAAGCCATGGATCGTAGACCGCCCAACCTTGACGGATAAGCGAGCGTGCGCGTGAAAAACGGTCGGGATTGTTCAGCACGACCACGATCAGGCGCCGTGGTGTTGCGCCTTTCGAGCCGTCCGGTTTGGTCCGAACCAATGGATCGCGTTCCATGCATACCGATACGCAGGGACCGGCAGCAGATGTTGTGCCTGTTTTCACGCCAAGTATTCCTGTCTCACCTGCGAGTTCGTTAGAATTGCGGATTGTGTAGTTGCGCGGGCCGGACGCGCCATGGACGGTGATCTGCCTTTCCTTTTGTCGCACGATGAAAGTGAAGGCATTGCGACGCATCGCGTAGACCGAGAGCCGTGCGACATCGGCGGCGGTGGAAAAGGCTTTGGCACCGGGGCGCTCCAAGCCATGGGGATTGGCAAAGCGGGTTTGCGTCATGCCCAAAGACTTCGCGAGCCGATTCATTTCGCCGACAAACTCGCCGACCGGATCACCGCTTTTGCCGCGGCGTGAAATCAATTCGCGTCCGACATGGTCGGCCACGCTGAGTGCCGCGAGGTTGTCGGATGCGAGCAGCGCCGCGTAGAGGGCATCGCGCACGGTCATTTGGTCGCCGGGTTGGAGGTTCATCGGGTTGGGTCCGCCGACGAGGGTGACGGTCTGGGGCACGCTGATGCGCGCCGTCGAGATATCCGTACCGGTGGCGGTGGCCCAATCGACGGCAACGGCGCCGCTTGCGATTTTCGTGAGGCTGGCGATCGGCCGTTTGGCAGCGGCGTTGGAGGCGACGAGCACTTTGCCGGAATACGCCTCCATCACCATGATGCTTTCCTGCATTGCCGCCTCATCCTGCGCGCGAACTTGCATGCATGTCGCGAGGGCGGCGACCGTAACGAGTGACCATTTCGGGAGAAACATACGCGCGCAGGCTAGTCGAAGCAGGCGGTAACTCAACCCCAAACCCAGCATCGCGGCGAGGAAATGCGCTTTGGCAGGATTATTTCCCCGGCATCGACGAGGCGTCGCGTGCGGCGTGTTTGCTGCGGACCGCATCGATCCACGAACGCCCGGTGTCGTTGTAAAATCGAAATGCCATGCCCGCGCAAAATGCCAGCAGGGCCAGCACCAAAAGAAGCAAGCCGCTGCCACCGCCGCTTGAGGATTGCACGGGTGCCGGAGCCGGTCTTGCGGCGTGCACACGCGGGGGAGCGGTGGGCACTCGAGGTGGATTGGGAGTTTGTTGTGGCGCTGGAGAAACATATTTTTCCGCAGACTCCGGCTTGAGTCCGACCGAGACCTCCATGTCGAGCATCGCGCGTTCTTCAGGGGCCAACAAAAATTCAAATGTCACATCTCCCAGCTCGACGCTCATGCCGTCGCGCAGTGAGACGGTCGCGACTCGGCGACCATCGAGCTTGATGCCATTGGTCGATCCGAGATCATGCAGCTCATAGCCGCCTTTGATCCGAATCATTTGCGCATGCCGCGAGGAGACCGAAGCCGAATCGATCGCAATGTCACTTTCCGGCAGGCGCCCGATCACCACAGAAGTGGAATCAAGGCCAAAGCGGTAGGGTTGCGGGAATCCTCCCGGCACGGTGATGGTCACTCGGGGCATGTTTGCGATACGGTGGTTGCGCGGGGAAGATGATGGAAAAACTCCGAAATGGACACTCCAAAATTCGCCTGTGTGTGGAATGCATCAAAAGGAAAGGCCGCGGCAGATACGATCCGCCGCGGCCGAACACCGATCAACCAAAACACATGAAACAAATCCATCAGGTGCCGGCCAAGCCGGGTGCGAGCGGCTTGGGCGTCGGCTTTTCCTTTTTGCGCAGAGCACGGCGCATCTTGGTGAGCGCCGAGTTTTGAAGTTGGCGGATGCGCTCGCGGGTTACGCCGAACTCGCGTCCGACCTCTTCCAGCGTCAGTGCCCTGCGGCCGCTGAGGCCGAAGCGTTCATCGATGATCTTGCGCTCGCGCTCGTCGAGCACCGAGAGCAGGCCATCGAGTTCGCCGTGCAAATTCTTGTCGGCGAGCATGTCGAGCGGGTTGACCGCGCGATCGTCGCTGATGACCTCACTGTATTCCGTGGCCTCGCCT
>JBKDYW010000211.1:0-16145 GCA_046308575.1 Verrucomicrobiota bacterium | reverse complement strand
CGATGACCCTGCAGAGTCCGCCGGCGCCCGCTCCTTCGGCGTCGCCCATGTGATCGCCGTCTGGACCGGCTTCTTCGTGCTGGCTTTTTACTTCCTGTTTTTCAAATAGCAGAGATTCAAGAATTCGGTTTCAAGGCAGGGGCTCTTTTGCCCACGCAGCGCTGACTCTTCGAAAAAAGATTCACCGCAAAGCCGCCAAGGTCGCTAAGGAACGCAGAGGAGGAAGAGGAGGTCATTGGGGAAGAGGATGAAGAAGCCCCCTTCTTCATCGTGGCTGGAGCATCTTGCTCCAGGCTGTCTTTGGAGCGTCCCGCTCCAATACTAAAACAGCCAATGAATCCGCCTACCCATTTGAGCAAACGGTCCTAAGTCCTGCGCTTTCCGCAAGTGCTGCTTGCCGCGCGGCGGCCCGCCCGTCTCTTCCACCTCTTCTCTTGCGTCTTGTTTCTTGAAGTCTTCTGTCTTTTACCGGTAGGGCGATGCGACCTCGCAACGCCGATACTTTCAAAAAGATGATGGAACCGCGAATGAACACGAATTGACGCGAATGGGAAAAAATGAAGAAGCGGCTTCTTCATGAGTGCCCCAACAACAACCAACCCATAACCGCTAACGCTTCCTCTTCACTTGAAACTTGAAACTCCAAGACCGCCATGGTGCACAATTCACGCATGCCCGGAGCGAAACCCAGCATTGAGACCCGCGAGGAGGTGATGTTTTTCGACACCGACTGCGGTGCTGTGGTTCACAATCTTGCCTACCTGCGCATGATCGAAACCTGCCGCACGCGGCTGGCGGCACTGATGGGCATGGACCTGCGCTCGATGTCGGAGACCCAGGTTTTTCCGGTCGTGGTGCGTACCGAGGTCGATTACCAGCGCCCGGCGAAATTGGGCGATTGGATCACGATCCGAGGCCGACTCGATGAAATTTCCCGCGCCCGCTTTTGGTGTGCCTTTGAAATGATCCGCGAATCCGACGGCGCGACCCTCGTCACCGCGCGTCAGGCGCTGGCCCTGGTCGCGATGCCCGCCGGCAAGCCCCTGCGCCTCCCTGTCGAATGGTCCAAGCGCTGGGAATGAGGCCCTGCTTTCGACCTTCGTTTTCAATTTCTTGCCAAATTGCGCGGCGTGGCTTTCACTCCGCCCTGCTTCACCCATGGCCCTCATCGTTCAAAAATACGGCGGCACTTCCGTCGGTTCGCTCGATCGCATGCGCAATGTCGCCGCGCGCATCAAACGCACGCGCGATGCGGGCAATCAAGTGGTCGCAGTGGTTTCCGCGATGTCGGGCGTGACCGATGGCCTCATCAAGATGGCCAAGGAACTTTCGGACAATCCCTGCGAGCGTGAGCTCGATGTGTTGCTGGCTACGGGCGAGCAGCAATCAATCGCGCTGGTCACGATGGCTTTGCGCGAGCTTGGCATCGATGCGGTGTCGATCACCGGTCGCCAGGCCGGCATCCACACGACCGGCTCGCACACTCGCGGCCGCATTCTCAACATGGATCCCACGCTGATGCGCGGCTTCCTCGACGAAGGCAAAACGCTGGTGGTCGCCGGATTCCAAGGCATCACGCCCGATGGCATGATTCACACCTTGGGCCGCGGCGGATCCGACCTCACGGCGATTGCGGTCGCCGCGTCGTTGAAGGCCGATGTCTGCCAGATCCTCACCGATGTCGATGGCGTTTACACCTGCGACCCGCGAGTGGTGAAAAACGCGCGCAAGCTGCCGGAAATTTCCTACGATGAAATGCTCGAGATGGCTTCGTCCGGATCGAAGGTCATGCAATCGCGCTCGGTCGAGTTTGCCAAAAAATTCGGCGTTGTTTTCGAAGTCCGCTCCTCCCTCAACGATAACCCAGGTACCCTCGTGTTAGAAGAACATCCCAACATGGAAAATGTCGTCATCCGCGGCGTGTCGATCGAACGCTCGCAGGCCCGCGTCACGATCACCGGCATCCCCGACGAACCCGGCATGTCCGGGCGCATTCTCGGCGCGCTCGGCGAGGCGGAGATCAATCTCGACATGATCATCTCGAACATCGCGCACGATGGCTTCGCGCGTCATTCGTTCACCATGCATTCGAGCGACCTCGGTCGCGCACAAGCAGCCCTCAAGCCCCTGCTCTCGGAACTCTCGCAATCGAAAATCGAAACCGAAGCCGGCATCGCCAAACTCTCCGTCGTCGGCATAGGCATGCGCTCGCACTCGGGCGTCGCCGCCAAGATGTTCAAGGCCCTCGGTGATGCAGGCATCAACATCGGCATGATCTCCACCTCGGAAATCAAGATCGCCGTCACCGTGGAGGAAAGTCGCATCGAAGATGCCGCCCGCGCCGTGCACGATGCGTTCAAGCTCGATCAAGCGCCGGTGTAAGAAGAAGTTTCAAGGTTCAAGTTTTCAGTTTCAAGAGAAGACGGAAGACTTGGAGACAGAAGAAGCTAGAAAAGAAGCGGCTTCTTCAAAGGCAGGGACCTTTGTCCCTAAAGGTCCGCGCAAATGAGCGGCCGCTTCTTCACAGAGGGTCACGAGCGGCCCGCCCGTGTTGACCGTGGCGGCGGTTTCCAACCGCCATGCCCTTCTTTAACCAATGCCATTCTGAATGTGCCCGCGTCGCGGCTATGGCGAAGGATGCTAGAGAAGAGGCTTGCGCATCAGCGATTCATTGGACGGACCTTTAGGGACAAAGGTCCCTGCCTTTGAAGAAGTGGCTTCTTCATCTTCCGTCTTCTCTTGAAACTGAAAACTTGAACCTTGAAACTTATCTCTTACCAAACACTTCTCCGTCCTTGCATGGCGCGGAGGAGGGTGAGTTCGTCGGCGTGTTCGAGTCCGCCGCCGGCGGGTAGGCCTTGGGCGATGCGGGTGAGGCGGCAGTTTTTGCCGCGCAGCATTTCGGCGATGTAGTTGGCGGTGGCCTCGCCCTCGACATCGGATCCGAGGGCGAGCACGACTTCGATTTCGCCACCGGTGGCGAGAGTGGCATCGATGCGTTGCAAAAGTTCGGGGATGCGCAGGTCTTCTGGCGACACGCGGTCGAGTGGTGAAAGTTTTCCGCCAAGGCAATGATAGCGGCCGGTCATCGCACCCGATCTTTCGAGCGGCAGCACATCGGTCGCTTGCTCGACGACGCAGAGAAAATGGCTGTCGCGTTTTGGGTCGTCGCAAATGCCGCAGGATTCGGCGGTCGCGAAGAAGCCGCATGTCGGGCAAGGATGGATCGTGGCACTGGCGTTTTCGAGCGCAGCGGCGAGTAATTGAGGCTCGGCCTTCGGGTGTTGCATGAGCCACACCGCGATGCGTTCGGCGCTGCGCGGACCCACGCCCGGCAGACGCTTGAGTTCAGCGATCAGGCTTTTGAAGGCATCGGGAAAATCGGCGCGGCTCATGGATTTTTGTTGGGGGATTCATCACCGGGCATGCGGTGATTGAAGGTGTAAAACATCGCGCAAAGGCCCGACCACAAGGTGGCGATGAATGGCGCCGCGACATCCGGGCGATGGGCCGCAAGGCTCAGCACCGGCGCCCATGCGAGCACCATAAAGAGCGTGGCAAACCACAAAAGCCAACGACGCGCGTGACCGGCCACGGCGAGCACCGCCCATGCGATGCCAAAGGCAAAGACCCATGCCGCAATCCAGATCACCGCTTCGGGCAGTTGCTTGGGAAATTTTTCGGCGCCGCCGCGCGAAACCAAGCCGGCAATCATGCGGTTGGCGTGTTCGAGAAAGCCCAACAAGGCAAGGCCCGCGGCAAGGATCAGCGACATGCTTCCAATCGCCGCACCCGGCACCAGCACATGGCCGACGCGGCGCGTGTCATGTCGTTTGTCCCGCTTCACGCGGCCCATCCTCACGCCGCCCGCGCGTCAATCAAGCAAGACTTTCATGAGAAGCCGCCGAACAAATCGAGCTGCGGCGGGTTGGCTTGCGGCAGGGTTTCCTGCGCGGTGTTTTTGGCCTTGGGTCCGGCTTTTTTCGCCTCGGGTTTGGTCGAGTTGAGCTCGAGGTGTGAGAGGATCGACTTCGCTCGTTCGACGACCGGCTTGGGCAGACCGGCGAGGCGTGCGACTTGGATGCCGTAGGATTTGTCGGCCGCACCGGGCAGGATTTTGTGCAGAAAAATGATTTCTTCGTTCCACTCGCGCACTGCGACATTGCAATTCGCCACCGCGGCCTTGGTGTTGGCGAGGTCGGTGAGCTCGTGATAGTGCGTTGCAAACAGCGTGCGACAGCCAATGGCATCATGCAGGTGCTCGGCGACCGCCCATGCGATCGAGAGCCCGTCGAAGGTCGCCGTGCCTCGGCCGATCTCGTCGAGGATCACCAGCGAGCGGTCGGTGGCATGATTCAAAATCAGCGCGGTTTCGCTCATCTCGACCATGAAGGTCGATTGACCGCGCGACAGGTCATCGGACGCGCCGACGCGGCAGAAGATCCGATCTACTAGACCCATCGTAGTTGCATCGGCCGGCACGAAGGCGCCGATCTGTGCCATCACGGCGATGAGTGCGACCTGGCGAATGTAAGTCGATTTTCCCGCCATGTTTGGGCCGGTGAGGATTTGCAGACGCGAGCTTTCCGGGTCCAGTTCGGTGTCATTTGGCACAAACTTCGCGTCGGTGAGGGTTTGTTCGAGCACCGGGTGGCGGCCATTGGTGATCGAGAGCGCATTGGACGCATCAAGCTGCGGGCGGCAGTGGCGGTGGACTTGTGCGACTTCGGCCAGCGCGCAGAGCACATCGATTTCCGCGACCGCGGCAGCGGTTTCTTGAATGCGCAGGAGATGCGTCACCACCTGCGAGCGCAGTTGCGCGAAGAGCTCGGCTTCGAGTTGTTTGGATCGTTCTTCGGCGCCGAGCACTTTGTTTTCCATCTCCTTGAGCGCCGGTGTGATGTAGCGCTCGGCATTCGCCATCGTTTGCTTGCGCGTGTAATCATCCGGCACCTTGGCGAGGTGGCTGGTGGTGATTTCGATGAAGTAGCCAAAGACATTGTTGAACTTGATCTTGAGCGAATCGATGCCGGTGCGTTTGCGTTCGTCTTCCTGCAGTCGTGCGATCCAGTCCTTGCCGCCGCGCGAGGCGTTGCGGAGCTCGTCGAGCTCCGGTGACCATCCATCGCGGATGATGCCGCCATCGCGCAAATTGGCGGGTGGTTCATCGGCGAGGGCGGATGCGAGCAGCGTGGTGAGATCGGAAAAATCGTGGAGCTGCTGGGCAAGAGCGAGATCGGATCCGCACAGCGAAACGAGGTCTTCTTTCAGCGCCGGGACATGCGTGAGCGAAATGCCGAGTGATTGCAGGTCGCGCGCGTTGCCGGAGCCTTGTGAGAGCCGCGAGGTCGTGCGCTCGATGTCGCGAATCCCCTTGAGCGAGTCGCGGCATTTCGCGAGCAGGAAGGGCTCTGCCAGAAACGCGGCGATCATGTCCTGCCGTGCGGTGAGCGTCGCGATGTCGCGCAGCGGATGCAGGATCCAATCGCGCAGCAGTCGGGCACCCATGGGAGTGGCGGTGCGATCGAGCACACCGAGCAGCGTGTGTTGGCGGCCCGAGCGCGAGTCGACGAGGTCGAGGTTGCGTTGCGATGCGGCATCGATGAGCACATGCGCGGAGTTTTCGCGCACGCGCGGGTGGCGCAAATGTTCGCAGGGTCGGCGTAGTTGATGGGTAAGGTAATGCAGCGTCGCGCCCGCGGCACCGGCGGCCGCAGGCATTTCGGCGCAGCCGAATCCATCGAGCGAATGCACGGCAAAGTGATCCTTGAGCATGCGCGAGGCATGCTCGGCGAGGAAGGTGTAGCCATCGTAGGCAATCGCATTCGGCAAGCTGCCGAATTGCGAAGTCTGATGATCGGGGATCAGCAACTCGGAAGGAGAAACGCGCGCGAGTTCGTCGGTGAGCTGATTGATTTCGGAAAATTCACAGAGCGTGAATTCACCAGTTGTGTGGTCGATCAATGCCAGGCCGCATGATTTCCCATGACTGAAAACTGCCGCGAGATAGTTTGGGCGTTCGTCATCAAGCAAGGTGAGGTCGTCGATCGATCCCGGTGAGAGGATGCGCGCGATTTCGCGTTCGACGAGTTTGCCTGGCTTCGGGTTGGATGTTTGTTCGGCGATCGCCACGCGCTTGCCGGCCTTGAGCAGGCGCGCGATGTAGGCTTGAGCGGCATGATAAGGCACGCCGCACATCGGAGTGCCACCGCGTTTGGTGAGCGCGACATTCAATATCGGTGCGGCGCTCTTCGCGTCCTCGAAGAACATTTCGTAAAAATCCCCGAGACGGTAGAAGAGAATCACATCCGCCGGCAGCGACTTCCGCATGGCCATGTACTGGGCCATCATCGGAGTGCTTGCGGATTCAGACATGCCCGGGAGTTTGGAGATTCGGAAAACAGGTGGCAAGTCTTCCTGCGGAAGGGGTTGAGGAGATTGAACCGCGAATGAATGCGAATGGACGCGAATTTTATGGGAACGAAGAAATGCCTCGTGATGAGGGGCGACGCTTCTTTTCAAGGGGGGCACGGGCGGCTCGCCCGTGTCTTTTCTTGCTTCTTGAAGTCCTCCGTCTTTGCCCGCGGCTCCGTGGCCTCTACTCATCTGTAATTGCGTGAGTTGAAGAGGGGCATGGTGGTTGGAAAGCACCGCCATGGGTAAGACGCCGTGTCGGCAATCTTCGCTAGAGGCTCGACAATTGCCGTGCGGGTTTTTCCACTGATCCTCATCTGATGAGTGACATTGAAATTCCTATTCGTGCCGCGCGGGAGGTGGCGATGGCCCACGGAGTAGTGCCGGACCGCTGCGAGATTTTGCAAAATGGCAGCACGCTGGTGTTGCGGTTGGGTGAGTCATTGGTGGCGCGTGTCATTCGTGATGTCGATGGGCCGAGGCAGGGCAGCGAGTGGTTTGTGCGTGAAAATGCGGTGGCGCAGTACCTTGCACAACAAGGTGCACCGGTGATTCCGATGCACGCGGAGCTTCCGCCCGGGCCGCATGTGCATCTCGGTCATACACTCAACTTTTGGCAATTTGTGAGCGTGACCGATCTAGAGCCGGAGCCTCGGGCGATCGGCCGGACGCTTTTTCAATGTCATGATTTGTTGCGCGGCTTTGATGGAGAGCTGCCTGAGCTTGCGATTTTGACCGAGAGCCTCGCGTTGCTCGATACGCTGGAAGAGGGCGGGCATTTTTCTCGCGCGACGATCGAGTTGCTGCGCAAGCGCCTCGACTCATCGACCAAGGCGCTGGCGGCATTTCCCTTTCAGCCGCTGCACGGCGATGCGCATCCGGGCAATCTGCTCAACACCACGATTGGTTTGCTGTGGACCGATTGGGAGGACACTTTTCTGGGTCCGGTCGAGTGGGATCTTGCATCGATCATCTGGAATGCTCGGATCCTCGATGAGAACAACGCGCATGCTGACGGCATCCTTGATGCATATGTTGAGGCTGGCGGAAAAATCGATTTCGATGCGCTGCAGCATAGCATGATCGCCCGCGCGGCGGTGATGAGCGCATGGTATCCGATCCTTTATCCCGAGCCCAATGAAGTCAGGCAGGCGAAATTGGCAAAGCGCTTGGAGTGGTTGGAGGAGATGGGGTGAGCATCGAAGTGGAAGAAAATCAAGAAGCCACCTCTTCAAAGAGGGGCATGGGCGGCCCGCAGCGCGATAGATTTACCGCAAAGGCGCCAAGGTCGCAAAGGGACGCAGAGAATAAGAGTTAAGGGTTATGGGGGGAACACCGGAGTGAAAGATGGAGATCCGGCTTCTTCTCTTGAATCTTGCTTCTTGAAGTCT
Source organism: Verrucomicrobiota bacterium (assembly GCA_046308575.1). Lineage (GTDB taxonomy): Bacteria > Verrucomicrobiota > Verrucomicrobiia > Verrucomicrobiales > Akkermansiaceae > Luteolibacter. The sequence goes on along the minus strand of JBKDYW010000211.1, from coordinate 8,340 downwards.
TGTCTCTTTTGCCGGTAGGGCGATGGGGCCTCGCAGCGCCGGTTCCTTGAAGATAGATTTACCGCCAGGGCGCGAAGGTCGCCAAGGGAGGTGGATGAGAAGAGTTACTTGTTAGAGATTTTTGGGGAGGAAGAATTAGAACCGCGAATGAACGCGAATGAGAAAGATCGCGGATGGCAAAAGGGCAGGGACCTTTTTCCAAAAGGTCCGTGCGAATGAGATGCCCTGGGGAAGAAAATGAAGAGGCCGCATCTGATCTAGCTTCTTCTGTCTGGAGGTCTTCCGTCTTTTGCAAAATCGAAACGCCGAAACGCCGAGGCGCGGAGCGCGCAGAGGACTTCGCAGAGGGGAAGAGTGATTGGTTATTGGGAAGAGGATGAAGAAGCGGCCGCATCATGTAGCTGGAGCATCTTGCTCCAGGCCGTCCATGGAGCGTCCCGCTCCATGTTTTGCGCCGCCTATGCCCCCGCTGCTTTCCCCCCTTCCTCTTGTCCGCCCACTTGCACCTTGAAACCCCGCATTTTGCGTGCTTTAAGAGCACACGCAAATGCTGGTTACCCAGGGACCGAAGCTTTTTTCGGCAATCTTCTGCCTGTACCAACATTTGTCCCACCCCTAGGGGTAGAAGAGAAAGCAGAAAACAGAAAGCTGAAATTCTGAAAATGAAGAGTCGAAAGTCCAAAAGTCGAATGTCCAAGGTCGGAGATGAATCCGCTTCTTTCCCATTTCTGCTTTGATACCCCTCTCTTCTCTGCCAACTGCCCACTTGAAACTTCTTCCCCCATGTCCCCCGCAGACGCTATCGACCGACTCTACGACCTTCGCCCAGGCACCACGCCGCTGGCGGAGGGGAGTCCGCATGAGCGTCCGCATAAGCCGCTGCTCATTCTCGCGGCGCTCGATCTCATTGATGAAGGACTCGCTTCTGCCGAATGCATCCCTTGGTGTCAGGAACTGCGCGACCGCTTCTCCGCCCGCTTTGTTCGCGTTCGTAAACACAACGACCAAAACACTCCGGAAAACCCGTTTCTCTACCTTCAGAGTGAGGGCTTCTGGCAGTCATGGATCGAAGAAAACGGCACCCGCCTACCCCTTCAATCCACGCCCTTGGTCAACCAGATCGGCAAAGTCTTCGCCCGCTTCACAGATGGCTTCGAGCATCTCATCGCCCAAACCGCGACAAGGCAATTGTTTCGCGAAGCCCTGATCTCGCGGTACTTCCCGCAGCTAAGGAGCGACCACACTCCTGTGGTCGAATCTTCCTCTTCGCTCTCTCTCGTCGCAGAAGAGCCCGCCGAATACGGTCGCAGTCCGGCCTTTCGCAGGCTCATCCTCGACATCTACGATCATCAATGTGCAGCATGCGGCCTGCGCATCCGCCTAGCCTCCGGCAATGACGTGTCCTTCATCGATGCCGCACACCTCATCCCGTTTTCGCAATCCCGCAACGACCACCCCACTAACGGCCTCGCCCTCTGCAAGAATCACCACTGGGCCATGGATCGCGACATCATCGCCCCCGGGCCCGACCTCCATTGGCATGTCTCAAAACGCCTCGACCCACGCCGCTCCAATGGAGAGAAGGAACTCCACGACCTAGCAGGAAAATCCCTACTCTTGCCCAAGGATCCGGCTTTCCATCCGGATGAGAAGGGGTTGGTTTGGAGGAGTGATAGAATGATCGCATGACATTTGAAACCCCATGATCGTCTACCTCGCCACCAAAACTGAGTTCAAGTCCGACATCCTTACTAACCGGATCGAGGAGAAGATTCTCGCCTCATTTCAAGGTGTACTCGGTAACTCGGTGGGTGAGAGAGAGCTTGCTGCATGGCGGAATTCCCTGCCGTACATGGACCGGGTGCTCGACGACCCGGACATCCCCCACGACACCGGAGTCGCCATCGAATACAACATCCCTCAGACCGGCAAGCGGATCGACATGATTCTCACTGGCACCAACCACGACCGACAGCGCACCGCGGTCATCGTCGAGTTGAAGCAGTGGCAAAAAGCCGCGGCCACTGGCAAGGACGCCATCGTCAGTACCTTCGTAGGTGGGCGGGAGCGGGAGGTAAACCACCCGTCCTATCAAGCGTGGTCCTACGCTATGCTCATCGAGGACTTCAATGAAACCGTGCGCCTCGATCCCATCCACCTGCGCCCCTGCGCGTATCTGCACAACTGCGAATCCGGCTCCGTCATACACGCGCCGTTCTACGCCGAACACACCAAGGCCGCACCGGCCTTCCTAAAAGACGACGCGCTGAAACTTCGCGCCTTCATCAAGGCCCACGTCAAATACGGCGATAACGGTGAAACTATGTATCGGATCCGCGATGGCAGGATCCGCCCGTCCAAAAGCCTGGCCGATCACCTCGCGTCGATGATCCAGGGCAACCGTGAGTTCTACCTCATCGACGAACAGAAGCTAGTTTACGAAACCGCCCTTGCTCTCGCCGCCGCCTCCACCTCAGAAAACAAGAACGTCCTCATCGTCAACGGTGGCCCGGGCACGGGAAAAACCGTGGTCGCCATTAATCTCCTCGTCGAGCTAACCAACCGCGATCTCGCAACAAAATATGTCACCAAGAACAGCGCACCGCGTGCCGTCTACGAGGCAAAACTCACCCGCACCCTGAAAAAATCTCGCATCTCCAATCTCTTCGTCGGCTCCGGGGCCTTCACCGATACACCCGCCAACAGCTTCGGCGGACTCATCGTAGATGAAGCCCATCGCCTCAACGAGAAATCCGGCCTCTTCAGCAATCTCGGCGAGAATCAGATTAAGGAGCTGATTGATGCCTCCACCTTCACAGTCTTTTTCCTCGATGAGGACCAACGCATTCATTGGAAAGACATCGGGGAGCAATCTCAGATCCGCGAATGGGCTGAATCCCTCGGAGCCACCGTCACGGAAATGGATCTTGTTTCCCAGTTCCGGTGTAATGGCTCGGATGGCTACCTCGCCTGGGTGGATCGGGTCCTGCAGGTTCGTGAAACGGCCAACACCACGCTCGAAGGCTCCAATTACGAATTCAAGGTCTGCACCTCCGCCACCGAACTCAAGGAACTCATCGAGCGGCGCAACCGCGTGAGCAATAGCGCCCGCATGGTCGCCGGTTATTGCTGGGACTGGATCACGAAAAAAAACGACCCCTCTGGATACGACATCCAGCTCGACGGTGGAGCCTTCAAGGCAAAATGGAACCTCAACGAAGACGGAGCACTCTGCATCCTGAAACCCGACTCCGTACGTGAGATCGGCTGCATCCACACATGCCAAGGGCTGGAGCTCGACTACGTTGGCGTGATCATCGGCCCTGATCTGGTCGTCCGCAATGGCAAGGTCATCACCGATGCCGCGAAACGCTCCTCCGGCGATTCCTCGATCAAGGGCTACAAAGGGTTGCTCAAGACCAACCCCGCCGGCGCCCATGAGAAAGCCGACCTCATCATAAAAAACACCTACCGCACGCTGATGACCCGCGGCACGAAGGGTTGTTATGTCTATTCCGTCGATCCTGAGACCAACCTTTATCTCCAAACGCAAGGGGCCGGCGCCCTCCTGCCCGAATTCGAAGAATCCAAAATCCAAAAAAGTCCACCACTCTATCCATTTGACATCCTTTCAGCCGAACAAGCGGCCGATTGCACAAATGCAGTTCCCATATTCGACATTAAGATTGCGGCCGGAGACTTCAGTAAAGAACAGTGGATGCAGGATTGCCAATATGCGGTGCTCCCCGACCACTTCACCGCCAAACCCGGTTTCTTCGTCGCCCAAGTCGTAGGCGAGTCCATGAACCGCCGTATCCCCAATGGCTCCTGGTGCCTCTTCCGCGAACCATCTGACGGATCAAGGAATGGTAAGGTCGTAATCGTGCAGAGCCGCGATATTCAGGGCCCGGACACAAGCGGGCAGTACACCGTGAAAATCTATCGAAGTGAGAAGATCGAAACGGAAGATTCGTGGACGCACCGTGGCATCCGTCTCGAACCGGATTCAATGGATCATAATTTCAAACCACTAATCCTAAATCCTGATACGGTGAACGAACTTCATGTAGTCGGAGAGTTTGTTGGAGTTATTAGCTGCTAGGAATTTTTATGAGCATTTATAATACAGGTAATCAATTATAATTATGAGCGCTACGCCCTTCAAACGAGGCTTCTACGAGCAATTGATTACTCTGTCCATGGAGGGGCAACTGTCGGCTGTCGACGAGGAATTGATTCGTCGATCTTATCTCCGTCCCGCTGAAGCAGGCGATCGTCTTGCGCTTCATCTTGGCCGAATACTTGCCCGGGTCATCGACAAATCAGAGGAGAAGTCTCGTGTTGGTGAAGGCATAGCATTAGTCCGGAGACTTTTGGATGCAATGGAGAGCGACTTGACGGAGGGCATGGAGTTGGTTGCCGAAAAGACCATCCTAGAGGCAATTCTTGAGCGTGACCCCGGAGGGGAGCCTAAAGCCATCGAAAGACCGCTAATACCCCTACTTGATACGACACTCCTGACTAATGCTCGCGGAGAGCCGCGTGTAGGGCATCAGGTCGCGACTGAGATCGCTTCTGCTCAGCGTATTGATGTGATCATGGCATTTATTCGGCGAAGCGGTATCCGGCCCTTGCTCGATCGCTTGCGCCAACACGTTGAAAATGGCGGCCGCCTGCGTGTGCTCACTACGACCTATACTGGGTCGACGGAACTCGCCGCGCTCGAGCAATTGAAGGGTGCGGGGGCAGAAGTAAGAGTATCCTACGATACGACTTCGACCCGACTACATGCAAAGGCGTGGCTGTTTCATAGGGAAGGTGGCTTTTCTACGGCCTATGTGGGGTCTTCAAATCTGACTCACTCAGCACAAGTCGACGGCTTGGAATGGAATGTCCGGCTGTCTGGCGCAAGGAACCCCTCTGTGATAGAAAAGATTGCGGCCGTTTTCGACTCTTACTGGGAAAGTGGCGATTTCGTGCCGTTTGACTCCCAGTCGTTTCGCGAAAGAACTCGTGTCATTGATAACGCCGCCGTTTGGGCTATTCCTCCGACAGACCTACGTCTCGAGCCTTTCCAAGAACGATTACTTGAGCAAGTAGAGGTAGCGCGTACGCGTGGACATCACCGCAATCTATTGGTATCGGCGACTGGCACGGGCAAAACGGTGATGGCTGCTATCGACTACACGCGCCTACGAAAACGCATACCTCGGGCGCGTCTACTTTTCGTGGCCCATCGTGAAGAGATACTTGAGAAGAGTCGTGCAACATACCGCCATGCTCTCCGTGATCCATCTTTCGGAGAGCTTTGGTTTTCGGGCAGAAGACCCAATGATTGGCAAAGTGTCTTCGCTTCAATCCAGACTCTCCATCGCAATGGACTGCAACACCTGGAATCGGAGCATTTCGATGTGGTTGTCGTGGACGAATTCCATCACGCTGCAGCGCGCTCTTACCGTGAGGTCCTTGAGCATCTACACCCACGTGAGCTACTAGGCTTAACTGCGACACCGGAAAGAGCGGACGATCTCTCCATCCTCGATTACTTTGATGGAAGAATTGCTGCCGAGCTGCGACTCTGGGATGCGATCGAACAGCATCGACTTTCCCCTTTCCAGTATTTCGGAATCCACGACGGAACGGATTTACGTCGAGTGCCTTGGAGGCGTGGAAGTGGTTATGATGTTGATGGGCTGACCAATATCTACACGGCAAATGACTCTCTCGCACACCTCGTTCTGCAGCGCCTAGGGGAACATGTTGACGACATGGATAGCATCAAGGCCCTTGGCTTCTGTGTTGGGGTCGAGCACGCTCGCTTTATGGCCCGGGTATTTAATGAAGCTGGCGTGCCATCTATAGCAGTGTGGGGTAACAGCCCGGATGTAGAGCGGCGGCAAGCCTTAGCTGATCTTAGGGATGGAATCATTCGAGTTTTGTTCTCGGTTGATCTTTTCAACGAGGGTGTGGACATCCCTGATGTCGACACGCTTTTGCTTTTGCGTCCAACGGAAAGCCCAACGCTCTTTTTGCAACAGCTTGGCCGAGGGCTTCGGAAAGCTCACGACAAGAAATGGTGCACTGTATTGGATTTCGTCGGGCTACATCGCACGGAGTTTCGTTTTGATCGGCGACTTCGAGCACTTCTTGGTGGATCACGGAATCATGTCGAGCAACAGGTCAAGCAAGGGTTTCCCTTTCTGCCATCGGGTTGTCACATGGAACTGGATCGTCAGACTGCAGACATCGTTCTCCAAAGTATTCGAAAAGCGATCCCTTCCCAATGGCAGCAAAAGGCTGATGAGTTACGTGAGCTCGCGAAGGAGAGGCAAGTTAGCCTTGCTGATTTTATCGAAGTATCCGGGCTCGATCTAGAGGACATATATCAAGGCACCTACTCTTGGTCGGATTTGAAACAAACAGCAGGTCTTTCTGTTACCCCTGCGGGACCACAAGAAGAAAAGCTTCGCCGAGCCTGCGGTCGTCTTTTGCACGTTGATGATCTCCTAAGACTGGACGGATGGCGGAACCTCTTATCGCATGAATCCGTTCCCGTATTTTCAGATTCAAATGATCGGGAAGCTCGTCTAGCTCGGATGCTAGTTTCACAGCTAACTTCACAGGTACTCGGCAATGAGGCGACTCTCGCGGAAGGACTGAATCTCTTATGGCAGCATCCTCAGGTTTGTGCAGAGTTGAAAGAGTTGTTTAATGTCCTCGCTGAGAGGGTGAATCACCTTCAGTTATTTCCATCGGAACATGAACTTGTTCCTTTGGTTGCCCATGCGCGTTATACGAGATTGGAAATACTCGCGGCATGTGATCCAGTAGATCGCGCGACCGTCCCACTTTGGCAAACTGGAGTACGCTGGCTACAGGAGGCGAAACTCGACCTATTTGCCTTCACGCTCGACAAGACGAAGGGGCAGTTTTCTCCAACTACCCGATACAGGGATTATGCAATTAGTCGTGAGCTTGTGCACTGGGAGAGCCAGTCGGGTACACGTGCTGAATCTGAAACCGGGTTGCGGTATCGCAATCATTCAGCCATGGGGTCGGCTGTTTGGCTGTTTGCACGAGAGAGCGTAGACGAGCGTGCATTTTGGTTCCTGGGACCTGCTCAATACGTAACTCATGAGGGTGAGCTGCCCATGGCAATAACCTGGAAGCTCGAGCAACCTCTTCCTGGCGATTTGTTCCAGACTTTTGCTGCCGCGGTTGGTTAACACGGCAAAACTAGTTCCGGCTAACTGCAAGTCCCAGCTACATGAAGAGCTGTCCCGCAAGATGCGTGACACTGCCGGCGGGACGCCAGCGCTCCCTTTTGAAGAAGCGGCATCTTCTTCAATCCACAATCTACGATCCACGATCTGCAATCACGCTTCACCTTCGCGTCCATTCGCATCCATTCGCGGTTAAAATTTCTGAATGAGTCGGCTTCCTCTTCGATCCACAATCTACGATCCGCTATCCACGATCTTTCTCCGCGTTCCTTCGCGGTTAAAATTTATGTATGAGTCGGCGCTGCGAGGCCGCATCGCCCTACCGGAGCGGACCTTTGGGACAAAGGTCCCTGCCTATGAATCGGCATCTTCATTTTCTTACACTTCGATGTTCAATGTTGGATGTTCGATGTTCACTTCCTCCTTGGCGTCTTCGCGGTAAATTTTTTCTTCAAAGGCACATGGCCCTTGAGGCAATCGACCTTGCGAAAGCGGGAGCCGTCCCACGGGATCTCATCTTCCCCGAGGAACACGCGAGTACCGGTGATGAAGACTGCCTGATGGCCATCTGAATGACTTACAACACGGTGGACATGGTAAATCCTGTCTCGACGCAGCGGCCCGTCCGGGAACGAAATGAGCTGGGGTTTGTAGTTGCTCCCCGGATGTACCGGCCAGGAGAGGTCGATGTTGACGGCGACAACGCGGTCGTTTGGTGCTAGTTTTTGCATGAATTGAGGAGGGATGGGGGTTCCAAGTCCCTCAATTTAAACACAGGGGGTGGGACATTTATTGGGACACCTTCGATTTTTTGATTTTTTTTGGGGAGGTCAGTGGTCATCGGTCATTGGTCAAAGGGGAAGAAAATGAAGAAGCTGCGTGGGTCATTGGCTGCTCAGAACTTGGAGCGGGACGCTCCAACGACGGCCTGGAGCAAGATGCTCCAGCTACGGTTGAAGAAGCGGGCATCATCACCCTCTTCCTTGTTGTCTATTGACTGATGACCATTGACCTCTTCATCTCCGCGTCCCTTTGCGACCTAGGCGCCTTGGCGGTAAATCCTTCTCTGCGAAGCCCTCTGCGTTTTCCGCGTCTCCGCGTTTCGATTTAGCCCAAG
>JBKDYW010000210.1:0-3593 GCA_046308575.1 Verrucomicrobiota bacterium | reverse complement strand
TGAAGCTACAGTGCCCATCCTGCAATACTGGTGGAACGACGCTCATGCGGTGCTCTCACTGGTGGGTCGACCCTGGTTACACACTCAAGCAAACGCTTCGTGGAAAAAATCAAAAGTCCAAATGTAATTTAGTTTTGGTATGAGTTCCGATGATGATTGGGGGAAAAACAAAAAAGCCCCGAGGCCGATGGAGTGGCCCGGGGCTTGGATTTTTGTGGAAATTTCAGTGGCCTTGGTCGCCGAGGTTGACCGGTTTGTAACCGCCGCGGGTGCGGAAATAGAGAATAAGGCCGAGGTAGCAGATCAGCATGAAGGCGGGAAAAATCGCCATTTTGCCGAGTGCGCTGAATTGCCCGGTGGTGGTGGCGGTCTTGATGGCCTCCGCATCGGCTGTCTCGGTGATCGCGGCGCTTTTGACCGGATCTATGGCCTTGTAGGCGCCGAGTAGGTAATTTTTTTGGACTGTGACCGTCTCGTAAATTGCCGGGTTGCTTGACTGGAGTTTGGCAGTCGCTGACGACTCTTGAAGGAAGCCAATGAATGGGAAGCCGAGGATGCCGACGGCGAGCATGCCGATGCCACCCATGGCGTTCAGAGTGAGTGCGCCACCTTTCGGGCATTGCTCGCTCGTGACGCCCAGCATCGTTGGCCAGAAGAATGTTTTGCCGACCGCGTAAAGTGTCGCTGCGGTGAATATCACCAGCATGCCTGCGCCATTGGTTTTCGATAGCCATGTGAGGCCGATGATTGCCAGCAGCGAGCAACCCGCCAGCAGGCCGAGTGGGGAAATCCGATGAACGATGCTGCCCGCGAAAAAGCGCAGCACCATCATGATTGCCGAGGTGTAAACCAATACCCAAGCGGGGTGATGGCCGGCTGCTTTCATTGGTTCTTCCATCAGCGAGCTGATCCATCCGTCGGTGCCGATCTCGGCTGTGGCGAGTGGCATCATGATGATGATCAAGATCGCAAGAATGATGCGGCCAAAGGATTTGGTGATCACAGCAAAAGCACCAACAATGAGCAGGGTAAGCGTCCAGCTCAGCGCCTGTGGCCATGAGAAAACTCGACCGAGTTCGGCAACCACAAGGCCGAATCCAACGAAGGCACCGAAGACACCAAGTTCCTTAAGCATGTCGACATAACCGATGCCGGCTTGCTCGCGTTCGCTTTTCGGAAATTTTGCGCCGATGAGCATCACGAAGAAAATGATCGCTGGCACGAGGATGAGTCCGAGCGTGATGCGCCAATCGGCGTTTGATGCGAGAGCGATCGTGCAGAGTCCGCCGAGGACGAGTCCGGCCGGCCAGCCGGCGTGGAGGATGTTGAGCCACTTCACCTTGTCCTTGCGGAAGATCGTGGCGACGACTGGATTGATGTAGGCTTCCACCGCGCCATTGCCGAGGCCGAGGATGATGCTGCCCCAGGTGAGTAATTTCACGCCCTTTGCCTGAGCGGCAGCGAGGGCGTCGCCGGTGACCCCTTGAATCGAGCTGTAAGCGGCGATCGCCAGCGCGGTGTAGGCGAGGTAAGACACGAATGAAAAAACCATCGCCGTCTTGTAGCCAATGCGGTCGATGAAGAGACTGAACAGTATGATGCTCATGCCGAAGGGCCAGATGCCGGCGCCTTGGAGTTCGCCGACAGCGACTTTGTCGAGGCCGAAGTCGTTGATGAAATCACCGCCGCAAAGGATCATGCGGCTGATGAAGGCGTAGCTGGTGGTGATGAGCGCGATGAAGCAGCCCCAGAAGAGGGCCATGTCGGATTTGTCGGATGAGGTGTTCATGGGTTGCACTCCGACATCTAACAGGCGAGGGGCCGATGGCTAGGATTTTGTCAGCCTTACGCGTCGCGCGGGTCGCTTATGCCGTGAAGGTATCGAGCGCCGGGGTTTCGCCTTGTGTGACTTTTGCCTGACCGTTGGCGGAGAGGTGGACGAGGCAGTGGTGGACATCCTCGGCATCCGCCTTGATTGCGGCGGCGATTTGATCGGCGTTTTGGGGCGAAGAGGTCAGTTTCGCACGAACATTTTTCAGGATTTCGAGAAACACGCCGGCGGCTTTTTTGCCCGCTTCCACGCCCGGTTGGTGGTAGGCGTTGATGTTCACTAGTGAGGCGTAGAATGAGACCGCGCGTTCGAAGAGCGCGATGAGCAGGCCGAGTTGGAATGGGGTGACTTCCGGGATCGAGATCGTGAGCGACTTGCGTCCGGATTCGTGGAGGGCCTTGCGTGTGCCGCGCAGGAAACCTTGGAGGTAATCGGCAGAAGTGGTGCCGGGTTCGACTTCGATGCTTTGTCCATCGCGGCCTTTGCGGACCTCAATGAAGGTCGCGAAAAAGTTGTTCACCCCGTCGCGCAGTTGTTGGACATAGGCATGTTGGTCGGTGGAGCCCTTGTTGCCATAGACCGCGATGCCTTGGTTCACGACCTTGCCATCGAGATCGAGTTCCTTGCCGAGCGACTCCATGACGAGTTGTTGAAGGTACTTTGAAAACAACACGAGCGAATCCTTGTAAGGAAGGATCACCATGTCTTTTTCGCCTTTGCCATTGGTGGCGTGATGCCATGCGAGGGCGAGTTGCATCGATGCGTTGGATTTTACATCGGTCTTGCGGGTTTGCTTATCCATCGCGGCGGCGCCGGCGAGAAGTTCATCGATGTTGATGCCTTGCAGCGCGGCCGGCACGAGGCCGACGGTTGAGAGCAGTGATGTGCGGCCGCCGACCCAGTCTTCCATTGGGAAGTTGGTGATGAATCCTTGCGCAGTGGCGTATTGATGAAGCTTCGAGCCAATGCCGGTGACCGCGACAGCGTGCTTGCCGAAGTTGAGTTTTGCCGCCTTCCAAGCCGCTTCGGCTTCAAGCATGCCGTTGCGAGTTTCGGGTGTGCCGCCGGATTTTGAAATGACCAGTACGAGCGTATTGGCAAGGCCGAGCGGTTTGATTTTTTCCAGCACAGCGTCCATGCCGGCGGGATCGGTATTGTCGAAGAAAAAGATCGGCAACTTCGCGTGAGTGCCGAGCGCTTCAGCGACGAGTTGCGGGCCGAGTGCCGAACCACCGATGCCGATGAGCAGGAGTTGTTTGAAGGGTGAACCAGAAGGTGAGGTGATTTCGCCGGAGTGAACTTGGGCGGCGAATTTTTTCAGATCGGCAAGTGGCGCGGTGATCGCTTCGCGCAGTTCGGGGGTTGGTGCGAGGTCGGCATTGCGCAGCCAATAGTGGCCGACGCGGCGGTTTTCATCGGGGTTGGCGATGGCGCCGGCTTCAAGCGCCTTCATGTCATCGAAAGCCTTGTTGATTTTTGGCGTCATGCCCGAGATAAAGTCGGCCCCGATCTCCATGAGCGAGAGGTCGAGTGAGAAACCAAATTGCGGATAGCGGAGGATGGATTGATTGTAGGTTTGCCAGGACATGGTGGGGATCGGGTGTTGGTGAAAAATTAGGCCTTCGACTGTTCAAGCATTCGCAGCAGCGGTGCTTCGGCGCGTTTGCGGATGGACTCTTCCATTTCGATGCGGGGAGAGAGGTTGGCGAGGCAATCGCGGAGTTTTTGGAGGGTGTTCATTTTCATGTAGCGGCAGTCGGCG
>JBKDYW010000209.1:0-8205 GCA_046308575.1 Verrucomicrobiota bacterium | reverse complement strand
CTCGGTGGCAGCGACACAATCGGTTCGCTCACCATGAGCGGCGGTACCCTCTCCGGAAACGCCACCCTTACCGCATCGACCTACGCCCTTAACGGCGGAACCGTTAGCGCCAATCTTGGTGCCGGATCCCTTACTGTCGGTGGCAGCGCTACCCTCAATGGCAGCTCGGCCGCGACCAGCGTCAGCATCAACTCCGGCACACTTGATCTTGGTGGCAACAATCGCCTCGCTACTGGTGCCTCTGTGAGTCTTGGAGCGGGAACCACTCTTGGCCTCGGCGCGAACAGCCAGCAACTCGCCGGCCTTACCGGCGATGGCTCGGTCACGACATCGGCCTCGGGCAGCCTCAACCTCAACATCGCCAGCGGATCCAACACCTACGCAGGTAGCATCAGCGGCGGCGGTGGCCTCACCAAGTCCGGCAATGGTACCCTCTTCCTCACCGGCAGCAACAGCCTCACCGGAACGACTGCCGTTTCGAGCGGCACCCTCCGTGTCAACGGCTCGGTTGGTGGTAACGCCACGGTTGCCGGCGGTGCCACCCTCGGCGGTACCGGCACCATCGCCGGTTCGGTCAATGTCACTGGTGTTCTCTCACCGGGTGCGAGCATCGAAAGCTTGGCAGTCGGCACGACCACCTTCGGCAATGGCTCGGTCTTCGAGTGGGAATACAATTCGGATACGGTCACAGCCGACCTGCTTGATGTCAATGGTGATCTGAATCTCAGCGGCACGGTCACCCTTAACTTGGTGGATCTGGCCTCAATCAGCGAAGTGTTGGCCAACGATACCAAGTTCACGCTCATCAGCTACAGCGGCTCATGGAACAATGTTTCCTTTAGCGGCTACGCCGATGACAGCACCTTCAACTTCGGTGGCATGGACTGGATCATCAACTACAACGACGCCACGGGTGGCAGCAACTTTGCCGACGATCAAGGTGGTGCTTCCGGCTTCGTGACCATGACCGTGGTGCCCGAGCCCTCCAGCCTTGGCTTGGCCTTGGTGGCTGGTAGCCTCCTTGCCACCCGTCGCCGCCGCAAGGCCTAATCGCCTCACGGCCTTTAAAACCTCACGAAAAAAACCGCCGTGCTCCATGCGCGGCGGGTTTTTTGTTGGTAGGGTAGTGTTGAAAACCGATGATAGGAGCGTGAATCAAAGCCCGCGCAGCGTTTCCTTCACGGCCGCGAAATCGGGCAGATCCTTCGGGTGATTCTGGACCTCGGCATAACGCACGGTGCCAGTCTTATCGATCACGAAGGCCGAACGCTTGGCCACGCCGCCCATGATGAGGTTGGCCTCGGGCAAGAACTGATCGTAAGCCACGCCATAGGCCTTGGCCACGGCATGCTCGTAATCGCTCAGAAGAGGAATGGTGATGCCTTCCTTTTCGGCCCACGCGGCTTGCGCAAAGGGATTGTCGCCGGAAATGCCGAACACCTTGGCATCGAGGGCCTCGTATTCCTTGATGCCTGCCGAAATGTCGCAGAACTCGGTGGTGCACACGCCGGTGAAGGCCATGGGCACAAACAGCAGAACAAGGTTTGCAGAGCCAACGAGCTCGCTCAGCTTGACCAGTTGCGGGCCCTCAGGACCTTTGGTGACGAGGGTGAAATCAGGGGCTTTGTCGCCTACTTTGATTGACATGTTAGATAGTGGTTAGGGGTTGGACGCGGCGAATATGGGACAGATTCGCTCCGCGCGCCACGGGAAATTTCGGCATGAATGCCCCAAAATACCCGTAAGCGCTTAAGTTTTTGTCTGAAGTGAGAAAATCTCTCCTGCTAACCACGATTTGATTTGTAGACCGAGCTTGTTCTTGACCCCGCGCTGTGATTGGTTCGTATTTTTTGTATCAATTGAATTTACTGATCGTGCCCATGAAAATGACCTGTAAGTTAACAATCGTTCAACTGCTTATTGCGGTATTTCTCGTAATTCAGTCGCAAGCACAGCTGGAGCAAACGCACAATTACATCGGTAAGGTTGGTAGCCGCACTGCATATTTCACACTTACTTGGAAAGCGGATAAATCGGTTGTAGGCTCATATATTTGCCCAGGTGGAAAGGCTATCAACTACGGGCTTGCTGGAGACAACCTTATTGACGGGGTCTTGAGACTAAATGAATTTACGGATGGAGTTTTAACCGCTCATTTATACCTCACAAAAAACATAAATGGCAAAGCGGTTTCGTGGGTGGGTAGTATGCAAAATCTCGATGGTCGCGCACTGAATGTCTCATTTAAGCGGCACAGGGGCGCTATACCTGCAATCAATGCGGCCCATGTTGAGGATGATCCAAGCGTCGCGGTGGAAAATATGATCAACCTAGAGGTCGAGAGAAGGCTTGAGCGGGAGCGGGCCGCAGCACTCATCAGGCAACAAGCTGAACAAAATACGGGAAACTCTGTGGAGGTAGTCGTCAAAAGGCGATTGGAGCAGCAACTCGGTGCACCCGTCAGAAATTTGATTTTAGTCAGGAAAAGCCTCACCGAGCATGAAGGTTTTTATGTCGATGCCTCAGGACTGCAGAGGCGAATCAGAGTGGTGCATGATCTCGGTGCCGAAATTCTAGGAGGAAATCTGATCATTTCCCATGAGTGATTGGTTTCGGCCTACATGCGTGCATTTTATTCGGCGCGGCTCAATGCGCGGCCAGCCAGTTCGGGCCAGTGCCGTGCTCGACCTCGATTGGCACACCATTGGGAAGCGGTAGGGCGGTCTTCATGGCATCGAGGATCTGCGGAACAAGCTCCGCCTCCTCACCCGGCGCGAGATCGAAGACCAATTCATCGTGCACTTGGAGCAGCATTCGGCTTTTGTACGATGATCCTAGTAGTTGATCGATGCGGATCATGGCGAGTTTGATCATGTCGGCTGCCGTGCCCTGGATGGGGGTGTTGATCGCTGCCCGCTCGGCGTTGGAGCGGATGTTTTGGTTGCCGGAGTTGATGTCGGCAAAGTGGCGGCGGCGGCCGCTGAGTGTTTCGACAAAGCCGCGCTCGCGGGCCTCGGCGATGGTGGTTTCCATGAAGGTCTTGATGGCCGGATATTCGCGAAAGTAGGCCTCGATGATCGATGCAGCTTCCGCGCGTGGAATGGCAAGGCGCTGCGATAGGCCGAAGGCCGAGATACCGTAGATGATGCCGAAGTTGACCATCTTGGCGGTGCGCCGCATGTCGTTGGTGACGGCATCGTTTGCCACGCCAAAAACCTTGGCTGCGGTGATCGTGTGGATATCGGCGTTGTTTTTGAAGGCCTCGATCATCGTCGCGTCGTTGGCGAGCGCCGCCATGACGCGCAGCTCGATCTGCGAGTAGTCGCAGGAAAGAAGCGTGAAACCTTTACGCGGTACAAAGGCCTTACGGACACCGCGTCCGGCCTCGGATCGAACCGGGATGTTTTGCAAGTTGGGATCGGATGAGGCGAGGCGCCCGGTGGCGGCGACGAGCTGGTGGAAATGGGTGTGAATGCGCCCGGTTGAGGGCACGATGTGATGTGGCAGCGCGTCGAGATAGGTCGATTTGAGCTTGGTGGCTTCGCGCCATGCGAGGATGTCGACGATGATCGGATGCTTGCCCTCAAGGGTGCTGAGCGTTTGTTCATCGGTTTTGTACTGACCGGTCTTGGTTTTCTTTGCCTTGTCGATGAGCCCGAGATGGTCGAAGAGAATCTCGCCGAGCTGCTTGGGCGAGGCGATGTTGAAGGTTCTGCCAGCGTGCTGCTGGATGCTCTGTGCAAGCCGGTCAATTTGCTGCTGCAGCTCGACGCCGATTGATGTCAGCGCACCGGTGTCGATCGCGATGCCTTCCATTTCCATGCGTGTGAGTACCGGCAAGAGCGGTGCTTCGATTTTTTCAAGGATGCGGTCTTGTCCGGACTCGGCGAGTTGTGGCCGAATTTTTTCGGAGAGTTGCCATGTCACATCCGC
The DNA here is from genome assembly GCA_046308575.1 of Verrucomicrobiota bacterium. Classification (GTDB taxonomy): domain Bacteria; phylum Verrucomicrobiota; class Verrucomicrobiia; order Verrucomicrobiales; family Akkermansiaceae; genus Luteolibacter. The sequence continues at coordinate 4,272 of JBKDYW010000209.1, read as the reverse complement.
ATCCTCTGCAGCGTACTCGGCCAACTTTTCCAATGGAATCGCCGCGACATCCAAGTCCTTGGATGATTTGCCTTTCGCGGCAAACGCAAAAAGATCGTCACTTCCGGCATCCTCCTGCGCACCTTGCGGTGAAGCGATGTCGGCAAGCTTGATTGGAGAATAATTCAGCAAAATTTCCGCCAAATAATCCATCGAGTGCCTGCGATCGGGCGCGACCAAGGTGTCGGCGAGCATGGTGTCGAAGAATGGCCCGGCGACTTCGATGCCGTGATTGTGAAGCACGGCGAGATCGTATTTGAGGTTGTGGCCGATCTTTTCAGCGGGGCCTCCCAGCAGCGAACAAAGCTCGGGTTTGAGTCGCTCGTCATAGGGCAGATACCACGCCTCGTGGGCCGACCATGAAAATGCGATTCCGAGCAACTTGGCTTCGAAGCGATCGAGCGATGTGCTCTCGATGTCGAAGCAGAATGATTTTTGTTTTTTGAGTTCGGCAAAAAGCTGGGCCTCGAGCTCGCTGGTATTGGCGAGATGGTAGCGGTGCGCGACATCACGAATGGTGAGGCGCGCCTCAAAGAGAGTGAGAGTGCTTTCATCATTCTGCGCGGGGCCTTTCGACAATACGCCCTCACCAAAGAGTCGCTTGGTGAGCGAGCGAAACTCGAATTCGTTGAAGAGCGACTTCACGGCCTCGTCATCGCGCGGACACAAGGCGAGATCCTCCCAGCTCACTTCGACCGGGACATCGGTGATGATGGTGGCGAGCTCCTTGGACAGCAAAGCCTGGTCGGAATGGGTCTCGACGAGTTCTTTTTGGCGGCCTTTGAGCGCGCTGGAATTTTCAATCAGCTTCTCCACCGAGCCAAACTCCGCGATGAGCTTCTGCGCGGTCTTCGGCCCGATGCCGGGCACACCCGGAATGTTGTCCGACGCGTCGCCCATCAGGCCAAGCAGGTCGATGATCTGATGAGGCTCAGACACCCCCCAGATTTCCGGCAGCTCCGCTAGGCCGATCACCGCATGCTCGTCGCCCTTGCGGCCGGGCTTCCACATGAATGTGTGCGGCGAAAGCAGCTGGGCAAAGTCCTTGTCGGGCGTGACCATGAACGATTCAAAGCCTTGGGTCTCCGCGCGCTTGACCAATGTCCCGATGATGTCGTCGGCCTCAAAGCCGTCGATTTCCAGCACCGGAATGTGAAATGCGCGGCAGAGGTTTTTCACATGCGGAATCGCGGCAGCGAGCTCTTCGGGCATCTCATCTCGCTGTGCCTTGTAGGCCGGGAAACGGATGTGTCGCGGCGTTGGTGCCGAGGTGTCGAAAGCCACTCCTAGATGCGTCGGGTTTTCCTTTTCGAGAATCGCCAGCAGCGTGTTGATGAAGCCGTAAAGCGCCGAGGTGTTGACGCCTTTGGAGTTGCGGATCGGCGATTGGATCAACGCGAAGTGGGCGCGATAAATGAGCGCCATGCCGTCGAGCAGGAACAGGCGCTTGGTGGTGGTTTCGGTCATGATGGGCAGTGTGAAATGATTTGTCCGCAAGGGTCAGGCCGCCGGCTCTATTTCCAGCATCGTGCAGATGTGCCGGGCGGTGAGCTCGCCCATGGTGCGGCAGTCGAGAAAACCGTCGGTGCCGTGCATGCGGTTGAGCTCGGCCGCGAGCGTGCCGACATGCTCGCGCGGCGCAAGCTCTTCACGGCTCATGATGCCAAGCAACACCCGCAGTCGCACGCTTTCCACTTTGGCGCGTCGAGCCATTTGCGAATGCTCCTCGGCAACATACTGGTCGATCGTTTTTCGATTCAAAACTTCAAACGCAAGCCGAGTCACCTCGCGGTTCGACCGGTAGCGGAACGCAAGGTAGGTGCTGCCACTGCCTTCGTAGGATTGCTGGTCGAAGTCGATCGCTCGCACGCGATACTGCACTTCCTCAAAGTCGGGCGTGATGTCGACGACATAGTTAACGCTTCGCATGTCGCCCAGCAGGCGGATGAATGTGCGCTCGTTGAATTTAGTGAACTCCTTGGCGATGCGTACTTTGTTCAGGCCGGGTTGGTTGAGGTATTCGCGGATGAATGTGTCGCCAGGCACGCCGGCAATGTGCTCCTCGATAAGTGTGTTTCCGTTCACCAGATAGTTGATGCGGTTGGGCGAGAGAACATGCTCGAGCTCGAGCCCGTAGATGCGTGAGGCATCGGCGTGTTTGACATAGAAGTAGTCCGAGTTGTCGTTGAAGAGATTGGTGACGCGAATGCGAAACGGCCGGGAGTTTCCAAAGTCACCATAATCAATCCGATCAACCACCAAGTGTCCGTGCTGCTCCGCATGGCGCCCGAGTTTCAACTCCGTGTAGATCGCGATCAGTCGCGGCCGCAGCTCCGCAAAAACTTCCTGCGTATACATCACCGTGAGCCACAGCGTTTCGCGCCCGCGCGGATCCTCGTATGGAATCGCACCACTGAAGCGCGTGAGCTCGTTGTAAATGATCGGTATCTCGCGCTGGCGGTCGAACTGCTGCAGGTATCCCCGCAACTCGTCGGATACCGGATAGCGAACCTTGCGTTGGGCGATCATGCGACGATCCTAGGCGCGCCATCCACGCCAAACCAGCGCGCATTTGCGGCGATACCCCTTGAAACAAAGCTTCTGGGAGTGCTGAAAATTTTTTTAGAAAAGGTATTGACGGGCGGGGGGTGGGGAAGATAGCTTCGCGGGCCGCCACAACGGAGGGCGGCCGAGAGACAGAACGTCGATCGTGGTGCACAAACACCCGATCGGCTTTTTAGTCCCCTCGAAAGAAGTTCTTTGACAGTGTGGCTTGGTGACAGGCGGCGGCTTTGAAGAGTCCGGCAACGGGTTTGAAAAAAGATCGTGGCGATGTTCACCAGGAAGAGAAGAAAGATTGAATTGTGCGCTGCGCGCTTTTGTAGAAAGGCGCGCGGAAACGGCGAAGTTTCCTTCGGGACACTTTGCCAAGGTCAATTTGGAATACGGTTCCTTTTTTATTAAAGGAATACGCCAACCGAATTTTTTACGGAGAGTTTGATTCTGGCTCAGAACGAACGCTGGCGGCGTGTTTAAGACATGCAAGTCGCACGGGACTATTTGAGTAGCAATACAAGAATAGTCCAGTGGCGCACGGGTGAGTAACACGTGAATTACATGCCCTGCAGAGGGGGATAGCCCAGGGAAACTTGGATTAATACCCCATGGTATCGCGAGATTAAAGGTGGCCGCAAGGCTGTCGCTGCAGGATTGGTTCGCGCCCTATCAGCTTGTTGGTGAGGTAACGGCTCACCAAGGCTACGACGGGTACCTGGTCTGAGAGGACGATCAGGCACACTGGAACTGAGACACGGTCCAGACACCTACGGGTGGCAGCAGTCGAGAATAATTCACAATGGGGGCAACCCTGATGGTGCAACGCCGCGTGGAGGATGAAGGTCTTCGGATTGTAAACTCCTGTCATCCGGGAGTAAGACCTGGCGATGAATAGTCGACAGGGTTGATAGTACCGGAAGAGGAAGGGACGGCTAACTTCGTGCCAGCAGCCGCGGTAATACGAAGGTCCCGAGCGTTGTTCGGAATCACTGGGCGTAAAGGGAGCGTAGGCGGCGTGGTAAGTCAGATGTGAAATCCCGGGGCTCAACCCCGGAACTGCATCCGATACTGCCGTGCTAGAGGATTGGAGAGGTAGCTGGAATTCACGGTGTAGCAGTGAAATGCGTAGATATCGTGAGGAACACTCGTGGCGAAAGCGAGCTACTGGACAACTCCTGACGCTGAGGCTCGAAGGCCAGGGTAGCGAAAGGGATTAGATACCCCTGTAGTCCTGGCAGTAAACGGTGCACGCTTGGTGTGAGGGGAATCGACCCCCCTTGTGCCGGAGCAAACGCGTTAAGCGTGCCGCCTGGGAAGTACGGTCGCAAGACTAAAACTCAAAGAAATTGACGGGGACCCGCACAAGCGGTGGATGATGTGGATTAATTCGATGCAACGCGAAAAACCTTACCCACCTTTGACATGTACGGAATTTGCCAGAGATGGCTTAGTGCTCGAAAGAGAACCGTAACACAGGTGCTGCATGGCTGTCGTCAGCTCGTGTCGTGAGATGTTGGGTTAAGTCCCGCAACGAGCGCAACCCTTGTCATTAGTTGCTACATTTAGTTGGGCACTCTAATGAGACTGCCGGTGACAAACCGGAGGAAGGTGGGGATGACGTCAAGTCCTCATGGCCCTTATAGGTGGGGCTACACACGTCATACAATGGCTGGTACA
>JBKDYW010000208.1:0-3842 GCA_046308575.1 Verrucomicrobiota bacterium | reverse complement strand
TTGATCATCTTTGCGTTGCTGGCAGCGATCGTCGCGCTGCCGATGCTCTTGCGTCGTGAGACTGCGACGAGCAAAGCGTCCGCCGCGGATGACCGCTTGGTGATTCTCACCCCGCACAACGAATCGATCCGCCAGGAGTTTGGCGAAGCCTTTGCCGAGTGGTGGAAACATTCGACTGGGCGCACGATCCATGTCGATTGGCGCTCGCCCGGCGGTAGTTCGGAGATCCGCATGGTGCTCGACGCCGCATTCAAGGCAGCGGAAGAGACCGGCCGCGAGGGCATTGGCATCGATGTGTTTTTCGGCGGCGGAGAGCCGGATTTTGCGGGTCAGGCCAAAAAAGGCCGACTCGTCCCCTTGCGGGTTTTCACTTCGCAGCCCGAGCTATTTGCCAAAGGCGGACCCATCCCTGAAACCTTCACCGGCGAGAGGTATTACCCGGCAGACCGCACATGGATCGGCACCTGCATGTCGCAATTCGGCATCTGTTACAACCCGCAGTACCTCGATCGGCTCCACCTTCCCTCGCCCGAATCGTGGCGCGACCTGGGTCATCCGGGCTATGCCGGCACACTTGCGTTGGCCGACCCCACCAAGAGCGGATCCGTCGCACGAGCCTTCGAGTTGCTCGTGCAGGGAGAAATGCTCAAGGCGCTTGAGGCCGATCCGCAAAACCGCGATGACGCGCTTGCGCTTGGATGGATGAAAGGCCTGCAATTGATCCAACGCATGGCGGCCAACGCGCGGTACTTCACTGACAGCGCATCAAAAATCCCGCAGGATGTTGGCCAAGGAAATGCCGCGGCTGGCATGTGCATTGATTTCTATGGGCGTTCCTTTGCGCACGACCTCAGTAGCGCCGATGGCAAACCTCGCGTCGTGTGGATCGCACCCGAGGGCGGCACCACCTTGAGCGCGGATCCAGTTGCCGTTCTCAAAGGCGCGCCGAACAGCGAGATTGCACAGCGCTTCGTCGAGTTCTGCCTCACCCGCGAAGCGCAGCAACTGTGGTTCGCCTTACCCGGCACCGAGCACGGACCCAAGCTGCGCGCGCTGCACCGCACACCGATCCGCCGCGATGTCTACACGCCCGAAATTCTCGCCCAATCGACCATGCCCGGCATCCACCCCTATGAGGATGCGGGCAATTTCACCTATCAACGCGAGCTTACCGGCGCCGCCTTCAACACCCTTCGCCAACTTGTGAAAGTGATGTGCATCGACTCGCACGAAGAAATGAAATCCGCATGGCATGCGATGATCGATGCCGACATGCCGGATGACGCGCTGGCGGTTTTTTCCGATGTATCGATCATCCCCCACAGCGTTGCGGCGAAGGGTGATCCGGCCTTCGATGGATCCGACCCGCTGCAAACCGCGGCCCACGCCGAGCGCATCGGTGAGTGGTTCCGCGCGAACTACCGCAAGGCCGAGGCTCTGGCAAAAGCGAAATCCACCATCGGCCACTGAAGCAAATCCGCCATGAAACGCGCGCCTGCCATACTCATCAGCATCGTAGTGTTTGCCTTGTTTGCGGCATTTTTCATTTACCCCGCAGGCATGATCGTGAAGCAGGCCTTCGAAGGCAAAGATGGCTTCACGCTCGAATTTGTGTCGGCAATTATGCGCAATCCGATTTACCGCGAGGGCCTGTGGAATTCCTTCGCGCTGGGGCTGGCGTCGACCTTGGCGGCGATCGCCATTGCATTTCCCCTCGCCCTCATCGGTCACCGCTACAACTTCGCCGGCAAGAATGCGCTCTCGGTGCTGGTGCTCGCGCCGATGATCCTGCCGCCCTTCGTCGGCGCGGTCGGCGTGAAACAAATGCTCGGCGTGAATGGCGCGCTCAACGCGGGGCTGATCCATCTCGGCCTGATGGATCCCGCGATGCCCTTCGACTGGCTCGCCGAGGGACGCTTCATTGGCATCGTCGCGATGATCGCGCTGAACCTTTACCCGATCCTGTACATGAACATCGCCGCCGCGCTGTCGAATCTCGATCCGGCGATGGAGCAGGCCGCGGAAAACCTCGGATGCCCGCCGTGGAAAAGATTTTTCCGCATCACTCTGCCTCTCGCCATGCCTGGCGTCTTTGCAGGCGCATCGATTGTTTTCATCTGGGCCTTCACCGAACTCGGCGTGCCGCTGGTCTTCGATTACTCGCGCACCGCATCGGTGCAAATATACGACGGCATCAAGGGCCTTGATAAGAATCCGATTCCTTACGCGCTCACCACGGTCCTCTTGATCGTCGCCACCGCGGTTTTTGCGCTATCAAAATTTGTCATTGGCCGATCACCGCTCGGCACCGCGCCCCGACCGAAATCACGCAGCAACGCCACGCGCATCGGCGGATGGAAAGCCCTGGCCTGCGCGATGTGTTACCTCTCGGTGTTCTTGCTCGCCGCGTTGCCGCACCTCGGCGTGATCCTTCTTTCGTTTTCCGAACGCTGGTACGGCACGGTGATCCCCGATGAGTTGACCGCTCGGCATTACCTCGAAGCGCTTGGCAGCGGACTGGTCGTGCCATCGATTCAAAACAGCCTGCTCTATGCCGGCTGCGCGACCTTGCTCGCCTTGGCCATCGGCATCGGCGTGGCATGGGTGGTGGTGCGATCGGATCTTAAATCACGCAACCTGCTCGATGCGGTCGTGATGCTTCCCCTCGCCGTGCCGGGTCTCGTCATGGCCTTCGGCTATCTGGCGCTTTCACAGGATGGAAAACCCTTCCATTTCCTCGTAGGCGAAAACGGCAGTCCTTTTCTGCTGCTGGTGATCGCTTACGCCATTCGCCGACTTCCCTACATCGTGCGCTCTGCCGTGGCCGGACTCCAACAAAGCAATCCGATGCTCGAAGAAGCCGCTCGCTCGCTTGGCGCATCAAGCGCACGCACGCTGCGCCGCATTTCACTTCCACTCATCGGCGCCAACCTCGCCGCAGGCGCAATCCTCGCCTTCGCCTTCGCGATGCTTGAGGTCAGCGATAGCCTCATCCTCGCCCAGCAAACCCAACATTTCCCCATCACCAAAGCGATCTTCACCCTGCTCAGCACGCTTGGCAACGGCACCGAACTCGCAGCCGCGCTCGGCGTATGGGCGATGGTCTTTCTCTCCATCGCCATCATGGGCGCAGCTATTTTAGCAGGAAAACGCGGCGGGCTATTTAAGGTTTGAAAAAAAGTTTCAAGGTTCAAGTTTTCAGTTTCAAGAGAAGAGAGCGAAGAAGAAGCAACCTATTCGTCTGTACTTAAAACTGAACACTTGAAACTTGAAACTTTATCATCCACTTCAATGTTCGATGTTCAATGTTGGATGTTCGATGTTCCGCGCTTCCACCCCCTCCACGCGTGCAGCAGAAACAAAGCCGCGAACACAAACATGAAGAGCGAGAAAAACTGACCGCGGGTCAGGCTGCCGACCAGAGCGGCGTCGGGTTCGCGAAATTGTTCGCCGAAAATCCGGAAGCCGGCATATAGCGCGAAAAACAAACCGGTGAGGAGGCCATCGGGCGCATTTTTGTAACGCGTGCGGACCCACCACAAAATGGCAAACAGCAACGCACCTTCGAGCAGGGCCTCATAAATTTGCGAGGGATGCCGTGGCGGCAAAAAGTCACAGAGCGTTTGAGAGACTTCAGGAATTTTCCGCGCCACAGCGATCTGCGTTTCCATCGACTGCGCATACATGAGGCTCGGCTCAATTTCCGCACATGCCTGCCATGCGCTCTGTTGAACCGACTCCGGTTCTTTCATCAGCGAAAGCGGAAATCGTACCGCCCACGGCACCACGCCTTCGACAATGCGACCGTACAACTCGCCATTGATGAAATTTGCAACGCGCCC
>JBKDYW010000207.1:0-3623 GCA_046308575.1 Verrucomicrobiota bacterium | reverse complement strand
CACCTGAATCACCGGCAGCTTAAACTTTTGCGCAAATTCGAAATCGCGTTCGTCGTGGGCGGGCACGGCCATGATGGCGCCGGTGCCGTAGCCCATCATCACATAGTCGGCGATCCACACGGGGATTTCGGCGCCATTTACCGGGTTGATGGCGTGGGCGCCGGTGAACACGCCCGACTTGTCCTTGTTGAGATCGCCGCGTTCGAGGTCGGACTTCGACGCGCAGGTTTTCCGATAAGCCTCAACGGCTGCCTGTTGCGCGGAAGTGGTGATTTCCGCAACGAGCGGGTGTTCGGGCGCGAGCACCATGTAGGTCGCGCCGAAGAGCGTGTCGGGGCGGGTGGTGAAGACTTCCACTTTATGGGAGTCTTTAGCAGTAGAGTCATCGCCTTTTGCTGAACTCTGAACACTTGAAACTTGAAACTCCACTGTCGCTCCTTCGCTGCGGCCGATCCAGTTTTTCTGAAGCAGCTTGATGCCTTCCGGCCAATCAAGACCATCGAGCTCATCGATCAGGCGCTGGGCGTATTTCGTGATGCGCAGCATCCATTGGCGCAGCGGGCGACGCTCGACGGTGTGGCCTTTGGATTTCCACTCTTCGATCTCCTCGTTGGCGAGCACCGTGCCGAGATCGGGCGACCACCATACCGGCGTGTCGGCGACATAGGCGAGGCGCTCGGCATCGATCTGCTCGCGGGTCCAGCCTTTGGCTTCGAGCTCCGCGATCGGCCGCGCGCGGTTGCTTTCGGCATCGAAGTACGATGAATATAGTAGTAGGAAAATCCATTGCGTCCAGCGCACATAGTCCGGGTCGGTGGTGGCGATTTCGCGATCCCAGTCGTAGGCGAAGCCAAGCGACTTGAGCTGACGGCGGAAGTTCTCGATGTTCGCGGCGGTGGTCACGGCCGGGTGCTGGCCGGTCTTGATCGCGTACTGCTCGGCAGGCAGGCCAAACGAGTCGTAGCCCATCGGGTGCAGCACATTGAAACCGTTCATCCGCTTGTAGCGGCCGATGATGTCGGTGGCGGTGTAGCCCTCCGGGTGACCGACATGGAGTCCCGCGCCGCTCGGGTAGGGAAACATGTCGAGCACATAGTATTTCGGCTTGGACGGATCAAATCCCTCGTCGCCGGGGCCGGCGGTGCGGAAAGTTTTTTCCGAATCCCAACGGGCCTGCCATTTGGGTTCGAAGTCGCGGAAAGGGTAAGGCTTGCGGTCGTCTGACATCGTGGTTTGAGGGCCACGGACCATGGCCAAGGGGCGGCGGAATGAAAAGCAAAACCCCGGGCCTGAGCGGTGTGCGGGTGGAATTTTGCTTCAGCTGCCTGCGCTCATGCCCGCCCAGTACCATAGAGCGGGGTCGAGCTCATGCCGGGCGCATCGGGCGAGCTGCGCGGCATCGGCACCGGCGTGGAGCACGGCAAACATTGTCGAGCCCGACCCACAAAGCAGCGCGGCGCGGACCTCTTCGCGGCGCAGCAGCCATTGCTTGAGCTCCGCAAGAAAGCGGTGCTTGGCAAAGACCGGGCGCTCGAGGTCATTGACCAATTCCAGTCCATCGATGATTTGCGGCGCGTAGCGGATGCCGGGGATTTCCTGCGAATCGAGCCAATGGCGATAGGCCTCGGGCGTGGGCACGCCGAAGGATGGCTTGAGCAAAAGGACCGGCAAGGCGGGTGGCGGCTCGACCGATTCAAGGCGTTCGCCGCGACCACTGACTCGCACGGCCGCATCGCCAAGAAAAAATGGCACATCCGAGCCGATACCGGCGGCGAGTTCGATGAGTCGGCTGGTGCCGAGCTTGCCGTCGTGCAGTTGATCGAGCGCAAGCAAGGTGGCCGCCGCATCGCTGCTGCCACCACCGAGGCCGGCACCGTGCGGGATGGATTTTTTCAAATGAATCGCGATGCGGCATTCGGTTTGTGCTGCGGCTTCGAAAGCGCGCAGTGCCTTGATCACCAAATTCCCTTCGTCGCCGGGCACGGTCGGGTCGTCGCAGGAAAATGAAAATTTCGCGGCTTCGGAAAATTCGAGTTCGTCGGCAAGCTTGGGCAAGCGCACCATCAGGCTCTCGATGTCGTGAAAGCCATCATCGCGGCGGCCGAGCACGCGCAGCGAAAGATTGAGTTTGGCAGGTGCTTGAATGCGATGGGTCGAGCTCATGGCGATGGGTCCCTGACGATGAGTGCCATCATGCGCCCGGTTTTTCCGAGCTCTTTACGATAGCTGTAATAGCGGCGCAAATCTGCCGCGGTGTTGAGCCCGCAGTCGATGAAATTTCCAAGGCCAAGCTCGTCCGCTTGCACGGCAATTTGCGCGGCAAAATCGATTTCGTAATCGGGCGGGCGAATGCAGGGGCTGAGCACTGCGGTGACATCTTCCGCGCGTGTGCCAAAGCTCTGCGCCATGCGTTCGAGCGCGACGCCGAGGATGTTTTGCTCGGTGCCTTTTTTGCCCGAATGCAGCAAGCCGATGGCGCCGGTCCGGCGATCGGCGAGCCAGACTGCGCCGCAATCGGCGACATAAATCGCAAGCACCACACCAGCTTGATTCGTGAGCAAGCCATCGACTCCGGGCACTGCGCTCAAACCATCGGGCGCGATGATTTGCGCGGCCCCGGGCACCATCGCGACGGCATTGCCGTGGACTTGCTCGGCACGCCACCAAGCGGCATCATTGCCGGCAAACTCGTTCACTCGCGCTTGATGAAACGAGCGCAAATGCCGCATTGCCTCGTCGCGATCGCAAGCAAGCTCGAGCCCGGGAACACGCTCGACCCAGTCGGCGCGAATGCCAGGGATCGCATGAATCGGATCAAGAAACGAAAACACCTCCGTCACCGCAACAGGGTAAGGGAGGTGGTGGTGCTTCGCCAAGCGACATTGTGCGCCGGGCGAAGCGGGATTCGTGCGTTGGCTCAGTGCATCGTGCGGCCGTGGATCGCGCGCTTGGTATGCTCGACCGCTTCGGCCTGATCCTCATCGAGGTCGGCAAGGATGTTGGCGAGGTCGCTGGCAATTTCCGAACGCATTTTCGAGACGAGCTCGGTGCCCTTGCGGGTGATGCGCACCATGATCTTGCGGCGATCTTCGGCGGCGTGCGTGCGCTCGACATAGGCGAGCTTTTCGAGGCGGTCTACAAGACCGGTCGCGGCTGCCGTCGAGTGACCCATTTTCTTGGCGATATCCGACATCGTCAGATACTCCTCGCTCGAGAGATAGGTCAGGAGGAAGAACTGGGAAAACGAGATGTTTCCTTTGTTCAGCTCGGTCGACAGGTTCAAAATGCAGCTGCGCTGCGTGAATAGGACAAAGTCAGCGAGACGGTCGGCATCGGCCTTGACCGAAGCGCCCGTGGCGTTCGTAGATTTCATGTTGGCTGGTTGTTGGGTTCATGGTTGGGGACGGGGTGACGCATGGCACTGCGCGGCGGAGACCAAGCGCCGGGCACGGGGCCGGGGCGGTTCGGAATCGGCCTGCTCCTTCGGGACAAGGAGTGCGGCGGGGACCCCACGCGTCGTGGGACTTTTGAAAATTACGCCTTTCCGAGAGGTCTTGAAAGAAAATAATTCCGCAAAACCGAAATATTTTTCAAAAAATACCGCTAACCCGAGGTTTTTTGAG
>JBKDYW010000206.1:0-4380 GCA_046308575.1 Verrucomicrobiota bacterium | reverse complement strand
GCCAACGGCGTGATCATCAAATCCCACGATCCCTCGGTGGTCGCCAATCTCGCAAAGAACACCTCGGTGGTCGTGCTGGACTCCGCCACGCGCAGTCAAAATGTGGATGCCGTCATTCCCGATGTAGATCGAGCCGTCCGCAACCAGATGGATTATCTGATGGAACTTGGACATCGGCGCATTGCCAACTTTCGCCAAAGGCCCACTCCGGGCACTGCTTACCATCACTGGCAAGACCGCTGCTTCTGGCGCGAGTATGAGGATTACGCCGCCGATCTTGGTTTGCTGATTCCCGAGTCATGGAAAGCCCCCATCCTAATCACGCCCGATAATGAAATCGAGGTCATGGAGGCATTTCTGGATCGCATCCTCGAGGGTGACCGCCCCACCGCCATCCTCACCTACGATCTCTACGCCGGTGAACTCATCCACCGGCTTGCCAAACGCGGCCTATCCGTGCCCGGTGACATCTCGATCGTGGGATTCGACGACGCCACCCACGGCAGATTTTGCCCCATCCCGCTGACCACTTACCGCCAGGATTTCGATGCCATGGCAAACGAAGCCGTCACCCTCGTACGCGAGCGGATTAAAAATCCTGCTAGAAGTCCACGCATCGTTAAGATCGATGGAAAAATGATCATCCGCGATTCCGTCGCACCCGCGAGACCGTGAAGCGGCTTGCTAAGGAGGCACGACACTCTTGTCGTGCTCTTCTGAAACATCGAAGCGGAAGAGGGTCGAAGAAGAAGCGGCTTTATGGGGCTTTTTTAACGGCCTCCAGCGAATGGGAGTGAACCTCCACCAGATCCGCATCTTCAAGGAGGCGAACAATCTCCGGCCAAAGTTGAAGTAGCTTGGACTCCAAATCCCGTTTCCTGACATTCCCAAGCCTTACCCATATGACTTTGGGCGGTGACCCCTCGAGCATAATGCGATCGAAAAAATCCGTGTCGCGGGTGAGGATGTACCAACCATGGGATCGCGCATGTTGCCAAAGTTGATAGTCAGAAGGTCTCTCGGCCACATCGGTGGCATGAGACGAATCGACAGGTAGGATCCTGGCGATCGAAGCGGGAAGATTTTCGTCGATCAATAGGTGCTTCACGAGGCGAGCAGGATGGTCGATCTGGCGGAAGTGATCCTTCTGGCGTAATCAATGCACGCAAGGACATCCTCTTTGGCGAGACGCGGATGAGCTTCAAGCACTTCATCGATCGAGTCCCCCGCGCTCAAGTAACTCAAAACGGTATCCACCGTGATGCGAGTGCCGTGAACTACCGGCCTGCCACCACACACCTCTGGGTTGATTTCAATTCTTGTGATCATAGGTATATATTAAGGAAGCAAAGCAAATATGCAAGGCACAAGAAGCGACGGGGCCAACACTGAACATCGTAGTAGAGGAGAGTCGAAGGTCTCAAAGTCGAAAGTCGAAGAGTAAGCAGCTTCTTCACCCGTGGCGGTGGTTTTCAACCGCCAAGCCTTCTGTCTCCTTCCTGCGGAAGGAGACAGACGACAGAAGATGAACAAGGGGCAGTTTCATGCGCTGCTCAAAACATGGAGCGGGACGCTCCATGGACGGCCTGGGACAGGATGTCCCAGCTACGATGAAGAAGCGGCGGAATGAACAATGAACAATGAACATCCAACATCGAACATTGAACATCGAAGTGGAGGATGCGTAAAGGCGGCTTGCCAAGGAGGCATGACACTCTTGTCGTGCTCTCCTGCAATGTTGCAGTAGAAGAGGGTCGAAGGTCGAAGAGCAGGCGGTGTCTTCAGCCGTGGCGGTGGTTTTTAACCGCCAAGCCTGCTGGATCCCCCCGCGGAAGGAGACAGAAGACAGAAGACAGAAGACAGAAGATGAACAAGCGGCTTCAACGACGAATCATACGACGGACCTTTCGGAGAAAGGTCCCTGCCTGAATAAGCGGCGGAATGAACATTGAACATCCAACATCGAACATTGAACATCGAAGTGGAAGATGGTGAAGAACCGCTTCAACGACGAATCATACGACGGACCTTTGGGGACAAAGGTCCCTGCCTGAAGAAGCGGCTTCTTCTGGCTCTTCACTTGCGTTTTCAGGTGGTTCTTTTTACGCTGTGTGGATGAGCTCCCAAAAATCGATGTCCGAGCCTGCGGTGCCGCGCAAGAGTCGACGCCCGAGGTCGAGTGATCGGGTGTTTCATGTGGCCTTGGGCTTGAATCCATCCACCTCTTACAGTCGGCAAAAGTTGCAGGGGGTGCTGGCGTGGATGCGCAAGCACGGTCGGTGGAAGGTGGCGATGCACGAGGCCCAGCCTTATTTGCCAATCAAGGAGCTGCTCAAATGGCGCGGCGATGGGATCGTGGGAGAGTTTTTCACCGAGGCGGAAGTGAAGGCGGCGGCCAAGGTCGGAATCCCGGTGGTCAACACTTCCGGGATGGTGCCGCAGAGTTCGATGCCGACGGTGTGCCTGGACGACGAGGCGTGCGGGCGGCTGGCGGCCAAGCATCTGCTCGAGTGCGGCCTGCGGGACTTGCATTTTTTTGGCTGCAGGGAACAAGCCGTGTCTCATGAGCGCTTGAAGGGATTCCAGCGTGAAGCAAAAACGAAAGGTGCGCGGGTGGTGGCACATTGGGTCGCTCTGCCGAAAAACCAAAGCCACTGGGTCGAGCCAAAGCCTTATCTGGACACCTTGCGTGGCATCCGTCACGAGGCCGGGGTGTTTTGCCAGAGCGATCGCATCGCCATCGGCGTGCTCGCGGCCTGCCGGGAGTTGGGCATCCCAGTGCCGGGTCAACTCTCGGTGGTGGGATCGAACAACGATGAAATTTTATGCCAACTGGCCGAGCCGCCATTGAGCAGCGTGGACGAGAGCACCATTGCCGTGGGCTACCATGCGGCGGAGATGCTGCATCAGTTGATGACGGGGAAAAAATTGCGCAGCACACGCAAGCACATGCCGCCGACGGGGCTGCGTCAGCGTGCTTCATCGGATAGGTTGCCGGATGGTCCCGCGCACTTCGAGCAGGCACTGAGGTTCATCCGCGGGCACATTCACGAACAAATCGGCGTGCCCGATGTGCTGCGCATCGTGCCGGTGTCGCGACGGACGCTGGAAAACATTTTTCTCAAGGAAATGGGCCACGGCGTTTACGAGGAAATCCGGCGACTGCGTGTCGAGCGAGCGAAGGAGTTGATGCGAGAGAGCAACCAATCGATCCTGGAGGTCGCGATTGGCAGCGGCTTCAAGACGCTCAAGAGCATGGAAGTCGCATTCAAACGCTTCCAAGGCGGCTCCCCCGCCGCTTACCGGAAGCGGCACCTCACGCGCAAAAGTTGAGCCCACCCGCCGCATGCGTATTTGCGCAATCAGGAAAATTTTTTTGCGTAATTAAAAAGTCGCCGATGAGCAAACAAGCGGCGACTTTTGATGTCTGGTCCGTCAACATTCCCCCTTCCCCACTGAGTTAAGAAAAACGCACCGATGAGAAAAAAACACATCCTTACTTACATGGTGCTGACATCCGCCGTGGCTTGCTTCAGCGCATGCAAGCCACCCAAGCAAGTGCCGCAAAAAGCGGAACCCGAGAAGCCCGTGGAAGATGCCGTGAAACCCACGGAGAAAGCACCGGGCTTTTCGATGACCGAATCGTTTGACGCGGATGCCGATGCGCTGCGCAAGAAGGAGTGGAATCTTCCCGACTTTGCCTCGGTGGCCGGCGATATTCCGGGAGCCAATGGCAAGGCCCTGCGCGTGCAGGTGGATGATCCTCAAAAAGGAAAATACGCGGAACTCTACATCCCGGTGGAAGCGGGCAAATGTTATCAGGCCTCGGTGCGGATCCGCGCGGAGGGGGTCAAGAATCATGACAGCAACTACAAAAACCGCGGCGCCGTGCTGTTTCTTCAAATGGCCGATAAGAACAAGAAATATGTGAAGGGCGGTTCGTTCCCAACTGGCTTGATGGGCGACAAGGATTGGACGGAAGTGAAGGTGCCCTATACCCAGCCGATTCCGGAAAATGTCGCCTACCTGCATGTCATGTTGGGCGTTGAGGGTCAGGGCACGGCGTATTTTGACGACCTTCAGGTGGAGGACCTTGCTCCCGGATGGGAGGGGCCGGAAATCGTCCGACCTGCCGAAGGCTCAACGGTGCAGACGCGCCGCCCGGTGTTTGAATGGAAGCCATTGCCTTTGGATGTGAGTTTTACCTATCGCCGATTGGAGCTTTCGCGCGATCCGGCTTTTCCGTCTGACAAAACGATTTCCGTCAAGCCGTTTGGTTATCAGGCCACGCCAAACCAATGGCTCGAGCCCGGCACTTGGTATTTCAGGGTGCGCGTTGCTGGTGTGGGTGATAAGGAAATGCCACCGCCTGCGGCGAAG
>JBKDYW010000205.1:0-12455 GCA_046308575.1 Verrucomicrobiota bacterium | reverse complement strand
GCCTGCACGATGCAGGGCACGGAGGCGAAAAAGACCCAAGCGATCGACCTCCTCAAGAAAGCCGCGGCCGATCCGAAGTTCCGCTCCGAGGCCGGTCTTCTTCTCGGCCAAGTCTACACCGATCTCGGCAAGCACGAGGAGGCCCTGCAAGTTTTCCGCAGCCTGATGGGCTCGGATGTCAGAACTCCCGCGCAGACCTCTGCCGCAGTCGAATCGGTCGGCCTGCTATCCACCGGTGGCAGCCTCGGCGACCTCATCGCTTACCTCGATCGCCTTTCCGGCCAGGCCGGCGTGCGCGACGCGATCGCATGGTATGTGAATCAAATCATCGTCCGCGGCGACGAACTGGTGGCCAACCAGCAATTCGAGCCGGCGCTTGCGATTTATCGCATGATCCCGCCGCGCGGCCAGATCATCTCCATTCAGACCTACGCGCTCGGCGAAATGCGCAAGGAACTCAAGGTGCTTGAAACCCGCGCCGAGGCCGACAAGGCAAAGCCCGCCAACCAGCGCAGCAAGGCACCGGAGCTGATCAACGCGCTCAAGCCCGCGATCAAGGTTGCGGAAGAGGCACTCAAGGCGATCGAGGAAAAGACCGACCTCGATGCTTCCATTCTTATGCGCCGTGGCCGCTGCCTTTTCTACCTCGATCGCCACGAGGAAGCCCTCGTTTGCTTCCGCACGCTGCGCACGAAATACGGATCCTCCGCCGATGCGAAGTCGGCCGCTTTCGCGGAAATCGTGATCCTCAACAAGCTTCAGGACATCGCCGGCATCAAGGAGATGTGCGAGCTCTACATGCGGAAGTACCCGGATGCGGAAAACATCGAGCAGGTCGCGACGCTGGCCGGCGAGGTGCTCGTACAGAGCGGAAACTGGAAAGAAGTCGGTGCGTTCTACCGCGGGCTTGAAACGAAATTTCCGAAGTCGGAAAACCTTGATCGCTTCGTGTTTTTCCAAGCGCTCGCGACTTTCCAGGAAGCACGCTTCGCGGAAGCTGCGCCGATGATCGCGAAGTTTCTTAAAACCTACCCCAACAGCCCGCTCGTCGAGAACGCCCTCTACTATGTGGCGATGTCGAATTTCCTCACCAACAAGTACAAGGAAACCCTCGAGGCCTGTAACCAGTACCTCACGAAATTCCCCGACGGCCGCTTTGCCGGCGACATGCGCTACCGCCTGTCTTTCATCGACTTCAACGACAAGGAGGAAGACCAATCCGACAAGATCATTCGCGACCTGAAAAAATTCCTCAACGAGCATCCCGACGATAGCTCGAACGGATCGATGTACTGCCTGCTGGCCGACACCTTCAAGCGTAAGGGTCGCGATGACGAGGCGCTCGATGCATTCAAGAAAGCAGTCTGGACGCAAAGCCCCGACGATGTCGTGCAATACGGGCTCGATTCCGCCACTTCGATCCTGCAGGGCAGGAAGGACTGGGCGGGCGTTGCGGAGCTGCATGGCGAATTTTTGAAACGCCGGCCCGATAGCCCGCTGGCCTTGCTCTCGGCCACTTGGGTGGCAAAGATGAAGGCCCGCGAAGGAAAGAGCGCCGAGGCCGCCCAACTGCTTGGCGACACGCTCAAAGACCGCATTTCCAAACCCTCCAACGAGCAGGTCGAGTTCCTCATCGACGAGTTGGTCAAAACGCTGGTCCCGCGCAAGAAGCCATCGGAGATTGATGTCGACGCGATCGACAAGCAACTCACCGACCTTCTCGCACAAGTCACCGCCGGCCAGGAAAACCCGACCACCGCTGCACGGATCTACTACGCTCGCGCGCGCCTTGCCCAACTGCTCCGCCGCAACGACCGCTCGGATCTCTACATGAAAGGCATTGCCACCACGAATGCCAAGGACCCCTCGGCGCTCAGCCCTGCCTTGCTCACCGTTTCCGGCGACATCCTGCTCAAGAACGGCGACCTCGAAGGTGCCGAGGCCATGTACAAGCGCCTCGTCGATCGCTATGGCGATTCATCATTCTCCGATTCCGGCCCGGTCGGCATGGGCTTGGTCGCACTCGCCCGCAAGAAACCGGAAGAGGCTCTCAAGATTTTTGACGAGGCGCTCCAAAACAACCCCGGCATGTCGCGCTTCAAGGAAGCGACGCTCGGCAGACTCGAGGCGCTCGTCGACCTCGACAAGCATGAGGAGGCCATCAAGCTCGCGCTCAATACCGTCGGCGATAAAATGTTCCGAGGTCAATCGGCGGCCGATGCCTACATGCTGCTTGCCGAGGTCTACCGCAAGCAGGCTGCCAAGGCCCCCGGCCCTGAAGGCACCGAGCTGCTCAAAAAAGCCCACGGCACTTACCAGCGCGTCTATGTCGCTTATCAAGGTTTCCCCGATGTCTGTGCCGAAGCCTACTGGCAGGCCTACGAGACCGCCAAAGAGCTGGGCGAAGAAACACTCGCCGCCGATACGCTCAAGGCACTGCGCGAACACCCGAAACTCACCAACACCAAGGCCGCGAAAAAGGCCGTAGGCGTGAACTAACCCGACCCGGCCATGTCCCCATTCACCTCACTCACCCGCCTCGCGCCGCTCGCGCTTGCCCTCTCGGCCACGCCGCTCATGGCCGAGAATGCCGCACCTGCCGCAGCGAAGCCCGCAGCACCTGCCGCAGCGAAGCCCTCGGCACCCGCCGCGCCCGCTCAACTGGTCTTCCAAAACGGCCGCTCGATCCCGCTTAGCTCGGTCGACATCGCGCAAGACAAGGTCCTCATCAAGACGGCTGCCGATGGTTTCGGCGCAGGCCAATCATTCCCACTCACCGCCGTGAGTCATGTCTTCGGCGACCGCCCGGCAGAGCTCAACCAAGCCATCGCGCTGCTGCTCTTCGACCGCCACAAGGAAGCCATCGATTTGCTCGAGCCTCTGCTCGCCACCCATCGCGTTTCGGCAAAAATCCCCGGAAATTTCTGGCTCGAATCCGCCCGCACGCTGCTGGTGTGTTACGCGTTGACCGGCGATGCAGCCCGCTGCACGCAGCTCGGCAAGGACATCTCCGATGCCACTCCGCCCCAAGGCAGCGATCCCTTTGTTTCGCTCGGCAAGGCCTTGCTCATGCCCGCAAGCGTGAGCCCCGAAGACCGCGAGGTCTCGCTCAAGGACCTCACGGCCGATGAAATGCCGGCTGATGTTGCCGCCTATGCGTCCTTCTACCGCTCGCGTCTGCTCAAGGAGCAAAAGAAAAATGCCGAAGCCCTCCAAGCACTGCTCGCAGTGCCATGCCTCTTCCCCTCGGGCGGTCTCATCCTCAACGCCGCCGCCGAGATTCAAGCTTCCGATCTGCTCGCCGGCCTCGGCCGCCGCGACGAGGCAACTCACCTGCTCAACTCCGCCCTCCGCGTTGCCCAGGGCACGATTTTGACCGAGGAAGGCAACAAGCGTCTTGAATCAATGTAATAACCACACCATCATCCACCAATAAGCATCTCAAACATACCATCGTCATGAAATCCACCATCCGCCAAGTCGCGTGCACCGCAATCACCGCGCTCCTGTTGTTTCCAATGACCGCCCTCGCTTCGGCGCCCGCTGGCGGCTCCGTCCAAAAAAGAACCTTGCTCGACACCTACCACGAAGGGGGCATGGTCATGCACTTCCTTCTCGTGTTCTCGGTCGCGATGGTCTGGCTCATCATCGACATCTGGCTTCGCACCAACAGCAAGAAGATGACGCCCGCTGAGGACGTCACCACCGTGCAAGGACTTTTCCGCGCAGGTGACTATGTCGGAGCCTATCAGGCGATGAAGACAAGCTTCAGCCCCTTTGCCGAAGTGATGCGCGCCGGTCTCGGCTCGGTCGGATACGGCAAGGAAGCCACCGAGGAAGCGGTTTATGTGACGGTGGAAAAAATCAGCTCCACCCTTCAGACCCGCATCAACTATCTTTCGGTTATCGGTGTCAACGCGCCTATGATCGGTCTGCTCGGAACCGTGGGCGGTATGAAAGGCGCTTTCGGCAGCCTTGGCACGACCGGCCTGTCTGGCGGCGTCGGCGAGCTCGCGGGTCACATCGGTGAGGTGCTTGTCGCGACCGCAGCCGGTCTGCTCGTTGCGATTCCAGCATTCATGGCCTTCTACTTCCTGCGCAACAAACTCCAAGGTGCGATCCACCACCTTCACGAGGAAACCGAGCGCATCTTCCGCAATGCTCCCTACGAGTACCTCAAGGACGCCGATGTCGGCCAAGAAGAAACCTACGCCGCCCTGCCCAACTGGGTCCAAGGCTCCGAAGGCGCCCAAGCCACCGAGGCCTGATCGGCCCGCCGCCCTTATTTCAATTCAACCTTTGAACAACTAATCCTATGGCCGGTGGTGGTGGTGGTGGAGACGGGGAACCCGAGTTCCAAATTGCTCCGATGATCGATGTGCTGCTCGTGCTGCTCGTCTTCTTCGTCATGATCACCTCCGCCGAGGTGCTCAAGGTCGATAAGAACCTCACGCTTCCCATCTCGCCAAACGCCAAACAGCGCGAGCCCGAGATGGCCAAGCACGAAATGGCGGTCAATCTTCGCTACGACGCTGGCAGCAACAAAGGCATCCTCGTCGTCGACGACCGCATCTTCGGCGACTGGCAGGAAGTCGTCCCGATCCTCCAGGACCGTCGCCAACGCGATCCGAAACTCCGCATCGTCGTCCGTGGCGATGCGGCCGTGCCCGCTGGCGAAATCCAAAAAGTCATGAATGTCATCGGCGAGGCCGGCATCGCCGATATCGCATTCGCCTCGTCCAACAAGTGACACGCCCATGAGCAAAAGACACCGTCACCGCAAGAAGGCCAGCGCCGAAGTTAACATTGGCTTCCAAATCGCGCCGATGATCGACGTGGTCTTCGTGATTCTTCTCTTCTTCATCGTGTCGGCCAGTGACATCCAGGTTGAAAACTCGCATGTCACGAAACTGCCCGGCACCGTCGAGACCCAGAGCGACACGCCGACGCCCGACGAAATCGCCATCAGCATCGAGGACGACGGCCAGGTCTTCCTTAACGACGACCCGCTCGACACGCCCGATGCAAAAATGCTGCCCGAGCTTGCCAGCAACCTCAATCAACTGCGCGAAAGCAGTGCCGCCTCAAAGTCCGAGGTGCTCGTCACGATCTACGCCAACGAACTTGCGCGCTACGAACGGGTGGTCGATGTTCTCGACGCCATGAGTCGCGCCAAGATCACCAATGTCAGCTTCCAAGCCGGAAGCCCGGAATGATCCGACTCCGCTCGGCCTGAACGAACTTTTTCACTGCCACCATGCAAAATCACGATAGCGATGAGGATGACTTCTTCGCAGAAGAGCACTCCACTCCCATCAAGCCCAAGAAACCGAGCTTTTGGTCGAAGATTGGTGGCGGATCGTTGATGATCGCCGCCGTGATCCATGCCGTGCTCTTCATTGCCGGCGGACTTTGGGTCTATCAGGTGATCATTGAGGCGGAAAAAAAAGTCGACTTCATGCCGGCCGGTGGCGGCGGTGGTGGCGAGCGCGGCTCGCAAACCAAGGTCCAGCAAAAGAAGCGCCAGCAGATCACTCCCTCGACCAATGTGAAGCGCGTCTTTGCCGAGGGCGCGACATCCTCGTACTCGATTCCTGACCCGGGCGACAGCTTCGGCGAAATGTCCGCACTCTCCTCACTCGGCGGCGGCAGCATGGGCGGCGGCGGGCTTGGTGGAGGATTTGGCCAAGGCTTTGGCAAGGGCGATGGCCTCGGCTCCGGCATCGGCAAAGGTGGCGGCGCGGGCAAGCTCTTCGGCCTGATCCCCGAAACGATGCGCAAGCGCTGCTCGAAGGAAGACCGCTTGCAACGCCTCAGAGATAACGGTGGCACGCCCGCCTGTGAAGAAGCCACGCTCAAGGGCCTGCGCTGGCTCAAGTCCAAACAATCGGCCGACGGCTCATGGCCCGGCAATACTGTGGGCTACACCGGGTTCGTCCTGCTCGCCTACCTCGGCCATTGCGAGACTCCCGCCTCCGAGGAGTTTGGCGATTCCTGCCTCAAGGGCATCGTCTACCTCATCAATCGGGGCATGAAAAACAATGGCTTGATGGCCACCAACCTCGCCGACAAGCACTGGCCCTACGAGCATGCCATCGCCACCTACGCCCTCGCCGAAGCACTCACTTTCTGCAAAGAAATGAAATTGGTCGTGCCCAACTTGAGAGAAGTCACCGAAAAGGCCGGGCAATTCATCATCGACAACCAACACAAAAAAGGCGGCTGGGCTTATGCCTACAGCACGGCAGATGACGCCCATGTCGACACCTCCGTCACCGGCTTCCAAGTCCAGGCGCTCAAAGCCTGCAGTCACACAGGGATCCAGTTCAAGGGCATGCAGCCGACGATCAACAAGGCCCTCAACTATGTCAACGGCAACCAGGACGAAAGCGGCGGCTACGGGTACAGCAGCACCAAGTCGATTGTCCCAGGCTATCACTCGCTCACCGGTGCCGGCATGCTGGCTAACCAGATGTGGGGCAAGGGCAACCGCAGCGAGGTTCGCAAGGGCGCCGAGTACATTCTCAAAAATTCGAAATTCACCTACGACGATGAGTGGGCCGATCTCTATGCGCATTATTACGAATCTCAAGCGATGATGCAGATGGGCGGTGAGTACTGGGAAAAGTACAACCTGATCTTCCGCGACCAAGTGCTCAAGGGTCAAAACCCCGATGGCTCATGGAGAATGCCGGGCGGCGGCAAAAAAGTTCGTGCCGTTGGTTTGGGTGGCAATCAAATTTACCACACCGTGCTTTGCACCCTGATGCTTGAGGTTTATTACCGCTTCCTCAGCACCGATGGCGGTGGCAAGCGCCAGCCCGGCATCTAATCGCTTAGCCCACGGATTTTTCCACTGGCGGCTGGGCCATTTGATGGGATGCTGGATTGCATCCGAGCCCCGCACTGATGAATCGCAAGCCGATACTCACCGCCGCCGTTTTCTTGATCACTGCGCTGGCCGCCTTCGAGGCCGGTCGCATCACGAGGCCGGCCAAGAGCGATGTCGCTGCGGATGAAAAACCTGCCGAGCGCGCAAGCCGCCCGCAGAGAAATGACGCCGCATCACCGCAGGCATCCACACGCGGCGAGCGTCCGGCATCCGCCACCACACCACCGGCGGAAAGATTGGCGCGGCTCGAGTCGATCGTCCGCGGCGAAAATCCCTACGAACGCAATCGCGCGCTGCTGGCATTTCTCGATCGCCTTGCGCCCGGAGATTTTGAAGGTGTCGTCGATCATTTCCGCGCTCTCGGCATCACCGAAGAACGGCTCGGCGAATATGGCCTGATCCTTGCAGCATGGGCGAAGGTGGATCCGCTCGCAGCGCTGGCCTACGCCAAGGCCAAGACCGACAATCCCTTTGCCGCCCGCGCGATTCTTACGAGCTGGGCAACCGAAGACGCTGCCGCAGCAATCCACTGGGCGCAAAACAACCATCAAGGAGATGGTGCGAATCCGTGGCTGATCGGCGTCATCCGCGGCATCGCGGCGACCGACATCAAGGGCGCTACCGATTTGCTCAAATCGATGCCGCGAAGTGTCGAACGCGGCGAAGCCTTGGATGCCCTTTTGCCGCATCTGCTCGCTAAGGGCAATGAGTCCACGCGCACATGGATCGCCTCCATCGATGATGACGCCCTCCGCAGTGGCGCGATGATGCGCGCGGCCGAGGCGATGGCAAAAACCGATCCTGCAGGCACGGTCGCGTGGTTGATGGAAAATCCGGGCGAGGCATTGGACCGCCGGCTCGACGATGTCTTCGGCATCTGGGCAAAGCAGGATGAAGCCGCCGCCCGCAGCGCGCTCAACACGCTGCCGACCGGAGAAATCCGCAGCGATGCCTTGCGCGGAGTGGTCACCCGCCTCGCCTTGAGCAAACCGAATGAAGCGGTCGCGTTGATGGATCAATACCCCGACGAAGTGAACGACCGCACGGTGCGCAATTTCATCTGGCACTCATTTGGCAAGGACCCCGCCGCCGCGCTCGGCGAAGTCTCGCGCATCGGCGATGAGAATCGCCGCAACGAAATGTATCGCCGCGCCATGGGCGCATGGATGCGCCGCGACGCCACCGCCGCCAAGGCATGGCTCAACACCAACCCCTTGCCGGAAAGCGTGACGCGCTCGCTGTCGCAGGACGAAGCCCGGTAAAGCGTCGTGGCCCCGCGCCGCCGACTCACTCACTCGGGCAGGGACCTTTGTCCCAAAGGTCCGCAGAAGGGGCTGCTTGATAAGTGGATATGTGATGTCCTCCCGTACTCCCGTAATGTGGCATCACGCCCCCCATAAGCCCCCAAAAAACCCTCTGCGCCCTAGATTTCTTCAGCTTTTCTTACTATTTGTCTGGGAAATAATACAGATGGGAAATTGTAAAATCGATCATGCGGTGATTTCGGTTTTGCGGTAACGAAGCCCGAAAGAGTCCGAGATCAGGTTTGACGCAATTCTCGCGGATTCGAAAATCGTGGGCAGACCACTGCCGGGATGAGTACCACCCCCGACGAGGAAACAGTTCCGAAATTCCTCGAAGCGATTGCGCGGTCGCATCCAGGCCATCTGGCTGAGGCAATGCGAGAGATTGAAGGTGGCACCTTTAAAAATATCGAGCTCGGTATTCCAGGTCCTGGGGGTGTAGATCTTCTCGACCTCGATGTGCTGCTCGAGATCGTCGATGCCGAGGCGGTCGGCAAAGGCCTTGAAAACGTGGGCTCGGTAGCGGCCCTGAATTTCGTCCCAGTCGAGCTCGCCATCGAGATTCGGCGTTGGTACGAGGATGTAGAGGCTCGATTTGCCCTTGGGCGCGAGTGTGGAGTCGGTGACGCTCGCGTTGCGCACATAGAATGAGATATCGTCGGAGCTGCGGTTCAGCTTGAAGATCTCGTCGACATTCTTCCGGAAATCGCGGGCGAAAACGATCGAGTGATGGGGCAGGTCGTAGAGTTTGTCGACGCCGAGGTGCATCATGAAGGTTGAGCAGCTGTATTTCATGCTCTCGAGTTTGTCCTTGGTGTATTTTTTCAGTGCGCCATCGGGCACGAGATGCGTCATGGCATGGGCAAAGTCCGCGTTGATGATGACGCTGTCGGCGTAGACCTTTTCGCCGTTCTCCAGTTCCACTCCGGTAACCTTGCGCCCGTCGAGGATGAGTTGCTTCACCGGCGTGCCCGTATGAACGCGCGCCCCGCAATCCTTCGCGGCGCGGGCGAAGGCCTTTGGGATCTCTGCGAGGCCGCCGATGGTGTGGTAGATGCCGTGCCCGTGCTCCATGTAGGAGAGCATCGCAAAGGCACCCGGGCATTCCCACGCCGACATGCCGAGGTATTTGCTCTGGAAGGAAAAGAGGAGGGCGAGCTTCTCGTCGGTGAAATAGCGCTTCAGGTTGTCGAAGACGCTCGATCCGAGGGACAGATGCGGTAGCGCGGTTAGCAGGTCGGGGCGCAGTGATCGCGCCGGATCGGAGAAATCGCGCTGGAAAGCAGGAATGAGGCTTTTGAAGCGGGCCTTCTCTTTCTTGAGGAAGGTGTCCATCGCCCCCGACTGACCAGGGAAAAGGCGCTCGATCTCTTTCTTCGTGTCTTCGTTGTTGTTGCAGGCGCGGAAGACCTCGTCGTCGAAGCGCAGCTCGTACATCGGATCGAGCCGCACGAAATCGAGGTAGTCGGCGGAGTCGAGGCCCGCCTCAATGAAGATGCGGTCGAGGAGCGACTTCATCATCAAGAAGGTCGGTCCGATGTCGAAGCGGTAGCCCTGCTCCTCGAGGCAGCCCGTGCGTCCGCCAATGCGGTTATGCTTCTCGAAGAGATCGACCTGGATTCCGCGGCTCGCCAGCAACAGGGCACTGGCAACACCGCCGGGGCCACCTCCGATGATGATTACTTTCTTGGCGGATTCTCCCGCTCCTGTGGAACCCAAATTTTTTATGTTTCGCATGGTGGGCCCACCCTTCTGCGATCGCATGGGACCCCAGCCCTTGCTAGTCTTATCATTCATCGTTGTCATGATTGCGGTTTCTCGGTGGAGTTGCTTTTAGCTTCGGATGGCTGCCCAAAATTTTCCTCTAACTTAAAATTCTTTATAAGTGCCGAGGGTCGGTCCGGAGGTGGATAAAGCGGGGCGATCAGAATACCCACCTCCAACCTTGCTCCACCACCTTGCCCGGTGCCGCGAGTAAAGGTCCAGTCGCAGGCCTTGCAGAGCCGTTCCACGAGCGATAGCCCAATGCCATAACTGCCCGGAACCGTCGGGCCTGGAAGCTCAGGAAATCCCGGGCCATCGTCCTGAAACACAAGACTCACGGATTTTTCATCTGAACGAATCATGATTTCCAAAAGCCCGCCGGCAGCATGCAGGTAGGCATTTTCGATGAGGTTGTGACACAACACCGTCAAAGTCTCAGGGTCGATTTCAAGCATCACCTCGCGATCACTTTGAATGGTAATCTTCAGAGGGTGCTCGGGGTGAAGTGCGCCGACTTCATCGACTACGGATCGGACGATGCTTTCGATATTCACGGATCCTGCGCTGGCTGGAGGTCGCCGCTCACGGGCGAGCAGAAGAAAGGTTCGTACCAGTCGTTCCATCCGCTGGGCGGATCGTCGCATGCGCCCTGTGATGCGGTCCCGCGAGATTGCATCGCCCTCCGCCTGATCCAACAGATCAAGCGCGGACTTGAGCGTGGCGATGGGTGTTCTGAGCTCATGACTGCAGTCCGATAGAAAATGATGTTCCCGTGACAGCGCTGCTCCGAGGCGTTGCCGATACTCGTCCAAGGCAGACGCAAGCTGGCCGATTTCATCAGTGGAAAAATCCTTACGCAGCAACGATGTTTGCGTATCAGCCCGATCATGTAGCACGCGCCGAGTAAGCTCGCGCACTGGCTTTAACGCCCATAGGCTGATCAGTTGGCCGATGCCGAGGGCGAGGAGAAAAAGTAGCGCGCTGAGCACGAGAAGCTGATCGCGCGCCTTGTCCGTTTCAGCCTCGCTGAGTTCCGTCGTACTGAGGTCGGCCAACACCACGCGCATGTTCCCCTTGCATTCTTCCGGCGCGATCCAGAGTCGGAATTCCCGCTCGTAGCCGAGGATGATCCATAGCCACAATCGATCAAAGAATGTCCGCACTACCACGCTGCGTGTCAGGTCATCATTGGCGAAGATTTTATGCAGCCCAGGGGTGGAGGGGATTTCATGCAGCCGCATTTTTTCCATGAGAAAACTCGCGTCCGCATGGGCCGTGATACCTGCAGGCAGAGTGGTTCCTGAACGATCGTTGACAATGTCTTCCGCCGTCTTTATGAAATAGCGATCATGGATCGCATCCTCGGCATCCAATAAAATGATCCATCCGATACCGGAAACAACGAGGATGATCAGTGCGGCGAAGCAAACAATGAGCAACCGGATGCGTGACTCAAGCCGGGACGGTCTCATGAAGAGGGGTGGCGTGTGGACAGGAGTTGGAATCCGACGCCACGATGGGTTAGCAAGAGCGGTGGCAAACCAGGAGGGTCGATGCTGGCTCGCAAGGTGGCAATGTGAGTGCGAAGCGAGTCGCTGCCTGGGGGCTCATCCCCCCAGAGATGAAACTCAAGATCGGAGCGCAGCACAATCGACGGAGAGTGGCGCATGAGTTTCTCCAAGATGGCAAAGCCCATGTTCGTCAAGGTGAGACGCTGTCCGCCACGGCTTACTTCGCGGGTGGAAATGCACAACTGAAGATCGTCGATGCATAAAGTCCCTCCGGGGCTGTGAGCGATCCCCGCTGCGCGCCGGATCAAGGCTTGGAGTCGTGCCAGCAGTTCCGCCAGAGCGAATGGCTTGATGAGATAGTCATCCGCCCCAGCGCGAAAACCGCGCAGCCGATCCTCAAGAGTGCCAGCCGCTGTAAGCATCAGGACGGGCAGAGCGGGAGCAATGCCTGTGCGGACCCGCTCGCAGAGTTCAAGCCCGCCGATCCCAGGCAGCCTCAAATCAAAGATCCCGGCGGAATACTTCCCGTTGATGAGCTGGTGCATCGCCAGCGCCCCATTGGGTGCGTGGTCCACTCTCCATCCATTTTGCTCCAGAAAGTCCTGAATGTTTGCTGCGAGATCAGGATCGTCTTCCACCAGCAGGACGGGGAGTGGCGGCGCATCGTTCATCAGACGGCATCGTCCATAATTTCCTTCAGAATGCGAGTCCTCAGAAAGAGTAGCGCAAGCCGAACAGGGCCGAGTATCCGTCGTAATCCGCATCCACCCTTCCGCCACCGTTTTCCGCATCCAGTGTGGGGCTGCCGGAATAATGATAGCGAAGCTCCGCAAAGGCGGAAAAGCATGTGTTGATCGGATAGATGGCGCCCAAAATGATCTGTGAGGAGGGGACCCAGTGATCCGAGAACTCCTGCTCGACGCCGTTGACTTTCATATCGATGTCCACTTCCTGCATCGCTCCGAGACCAAGACCCACATAGGG